>NZ_JAEEGC010000137.1 GCF_019207025.1 Clostridium thailandense
AAATACAAAAGTATTAGTAGGTGGAGCACCTGTATCTCAAGAATATGCAGATAAGATTGGTGCTGATGGATATAGTGATGATGCCCCTGGATGTGTAGAATTGGTTAAGAAATTTATGGCATTAGCTTAATTCTTAAGCCTTATAAATTTAGTACTTATTTACTTATTATAGAGCTGACTGTTGTAAAGATGAGTTCATCAGTCAGCTTTAAGTCAATTATTTAATAGGAGTTGATTAAATATGTATATAACTGGAGAGCTAATAAATGCAAGCCGTAAGCTAATTGGGCAAGCGATAAGAGAGCAAAATAGTGAATATATAAAACAAATAGCTAAAGAACAAGAAGAAGCAGGTGCAAATTATATAGATGTAAATGCAGGTATCTTTGTTGAGGAAGAACCAGAATATCTTGAATGGCTCGTGAAAAATGTTCAAGAAGCTGTAAACATACCCTGCTGCATAGATAGTCCAAGTTCAGTGGCGCTAGAAAGAGGTCTTGCTGCACATACAAAAGGAACTCCCATGATAAACTCAATATCTTTAGAGAAAGATAGATATGATCAAGTTATGTCTATTGTAAGAAACACAGATTTAAAGGTTGTTGCTTTATGTATGAGTGATAAAGGAATGCCTCAAACAAAAAATGAAAGAGTAGAGATTGCAGATAAGTTGGTAAATGATTTAGTAAAAAATGGTGTAAAAACTGATAATATTTTTCTTGATCCACTAGTTCAGCCTATTGGAACTAATGATACTTTTGGAATTGAGTTTATTGATGCAGTTGAGGAGATAAGAAATACTTTTCCAGAAGTTCATTTCATGTGTGGGCTATCCAATATTTCCTTTGGTTTACCTGATAGAAAATATATGAATAGTATATTTGCAGTAATGGCAATAGCTAAAGGACTTGATGGTTTGATGATAAATCCATTAGATAAAAAAATGATGGCAAATATTATTGTTGCTGAAACATTAGCTGCAAGAGATAAGTCTTGTATGAAATATTTAAAAGCATATAGAAAGAAAAAATTTGAATTTTAATAAATGAAATCATAACGAAGCAAGATTCGCATATAAAGATGCAAGTAATACAATAGTCATAGTTGAAAGGAGAAGATAAAATTATGTCTAATGGAGAAGATACTAATAACCGTACAGTACTATATGTATCGGCTGCGATTGTATTGATTTTCGTAGCGTGGGGCTTGTTTCTTCCTTCTGCGATGAGCAAAGTCGTTAATAGTGTGTTTGCTTTTCTGACAACAGATTTTGGATGGCTTTATCTTTTAGCAGTTGCTGTTTTTCTCGTTGTTGCACTTGGAATAGCTTGTAGCCGTTATGGAAGAATAAAACTTGGTAAAGACGATGATAAACCTGAGTTTACCAATTTACAGTGGTTTGCTATGTTATTTGGCGGAGGTATGGGCATAGGACTTGTATTTTGGTCAGTTGCAGAACCTATGATGCATTACTTGTCCCCTCCTATAGGTCAAGGAGGAACACCTGAGTCCATGGCTCTCGCCATGAGAATTGTTTTCTTTCATTGGGGGATTCATGCATGGGTAGTATTTGCAATAGGTGGGCTGGCTCTTGCGTATTTTCAATTCCGAAAGGGAATGCCTTTCTTAATCAGTTCAGCTTTTTATCCGCTTATTGGAGAAAAGGTTTACGGTCCAATTGGCAAAGCTATAGATGTACTTTCAGTATTTGCAACAGTTTTCGGAGTTGCTACAAGCTTGGGATTAGGGTCAAGTCAGATAGCAACAGGGCTTCAATATATATGGGGCATAAAATCATCTCCGGGAACAATTTCAATAATAATTGCTATAATGACGGTAATATTTACTCTTGCTACAGTATCAGGCTTGCATAAAGCAATGCAGATGACGGCAAATATAAAGTTATGGCTCTCAGTTGGTTTTATGGTATTTATATTCCTTTTTGGCGGCATGGTTGGAATACTAAATAATCTTATAGGTACGCTTGGCGGATATTTGCAGAATTTTGTGGGACAAACCCTTTGGATGGGTAACTTAAGCTGGGTTGGAGGATGGACAATATTTTACTGGGCATGGTGGATAGCCTGGGCTCCTTTTGTAGGACAATTTGTTGCCCGTATATCTAAAGGACGTACTATAAGAGAATTCGTATTTGCAGTTTCACTGCTTCCAGCTGGGTTTTCTTTCGTATGGCTTGCTATATATGGCGGAGCAGCATTCCAGATGGATAAAATTTCGCATGGAGCTATACAAGCTGCTGTGAATGCAGATTACACTACAGCTTTATTTGCAACCTTGAAGCAGATGCCATTTTACACATTAACAGGTCCACTTGCAATTATTCTTATAGTTGCATCATTTATAGGTGCAGCCAATTCAGCTACCTTCGTGCTTGCAATGCTTACTTCAGGCGGGAATATGAATCCTGACCAAAAACTCAGAGGCTTCTGGGGAATTGCACAAGGAGCTATGACCATAGTTCTTATTCTAGTGGGTGGAACAGCTGCGCTTAAGGCTCTTCAGACAGCTTCAATTGCAGCGGCATTCCCCTTTATGTTAATAATGCTGGTAATGTGTTATAGCATTTTTAAAGCATTAAGGGAGGATGAAAATGAAGTCAATAATAAAGTGTTAAATAATGGAGAATAAATTTAAGAGATATTGAAAAATCGCTATGTAATTTACTGTATAAAATCTGTAAAAGATTATAATTATAGTAGGAATTTTTTATGGTAATAAATTAAATAAATAGATAAAATAGGAAATAAATAAAAAAGGTTAGATATTTTGAAATAGCAATATTAAAAGTATGTTGAAATTTAGATAAAATAGAAAAATTTTAACATACTTTTAATTTTTTACTCGGCAGATGCTCTAATGACCTACTTATTGATATTGACATGCCAACGTAATTATTAACAAGTGTTCTGTGATAATTAATAGTGGTAATAAACGGAATAAAAATTTAGCCGAAAAATGGAGATGATATCATGGATAAAAGAATTTTCGGAATAAAAGGGAAAATTTTGATATCTTCGGTTATAGTTCTTTTGATAACTCTACTAAGTATTAGTAGTATTGTAATGTATCAAGTAAATAAAAGGGCTTATGATGATTATTTTGCTAATTCCAAAGAACAAATGAAGATTGTTTCGCAGGCAATTAACATTTTTTATGATCAGATTGACAAAAATATTGGCATGTTAGCAACAAATCCTTCAGTAATGATGCTCGATAACAACATTATAACTTATAAAAATACAACTAAAGATACTCCAATGACTCCGTCAACTAACGGAGGAATTGAACAAGAAATCTATAAAGTATTCGAGCAATATGCAAATAGTCACAAAGGTACAAGTTATGTATATATAGGGACAGAAAATGGAGGATATATACAATGGCCAGAAGAAAGTATACCAGCAGGATTTGATCCTTCAAAAAGACCTTGGTTTATTGATGCCATGAGTAAAAAGGGAAGTGTTATTAGAACAGAACCATACACTTATAAGTCCCAACTACTTACTAGTAATGCTCGTACACTTACTGATAAAAATGGAAAAATTATAGGCGCAATAGGAATCGATATACAACAATCTGATATTAGTGATATGCTAAATAAAATGAAGATTGGTAAAACAGGATATTCAATAATTGTACATGATAAAGGTTTAATAATGGCAGATGGTAAAAATCCTAAAAACAATTTTAAAAAAATTGGAGAGATTGGTATTAAGGGATTGGATAAGCTCCTAGCTAAAGATCTAAAATCATTTGATGTTACTATTGATGGTGAAAAATATATTGTCAGTCCATATAAAGTCGAGGGAACTAATTGGATATTAGCATCATTTATTACAGAAAAAGAGCTAATGTATGGTGCAAGAAAAATAATAAATATGTTAATGATTTCTGCAGCAACTATACTATTATTAACATCAATTTTGTTTAATTTCATTTCAGGTAGTATAACAAAACCTATCTTAGCAGTGACAAAAAGAGTACAAGATTTTGCTAATTTAGATTTTTCGATAGATGAAAAATCCAATGCACTAAAATACTTAAACAGAAAAGATGAAGCAGGGGATATGGTAAGGGCTTTTAGAAGCATGAGAGAGAACGTATCAGAATTTATTCAGAAAACTTCAAATGTAGCAGAACAAGTTGCTGCTTCATCGGAAGAATTGACTGCTACTTCGGAACAAGCAGCTACGGTATCAAATGAAGTTGTCAAAACTATTGATGAAATCGCAAAAGGAGCTGTTGATCAAGCTAAGGATACTCAAACGGCAGCTAGCAGTGTAGAAGAGTTGGGTAATTTATTAGAACAAGATTTAAATTATATGAAAGAACTCAATATTGCAGCAGTTCAAATTGAAAAGCAAAAAGAAGAAGGTTTTTTGATTTTGAAAGAGCTTATTAGTAAAACTCAAAAAAATAATGATGCTGCTAGCGATGTTTACCAGATCATTATAAGCAATAATGAAAGTTCAGAAAAAATTGAAAGCGCTAGCACCATGATTCAAAGCATTGCAGATCAGACTAATCTTTTAGCTTTAAATGCTGCAATAGAAGCTGCAAGAGCAGGAGAATCAGGAAAAGGTTTTGCAGTTGTTGCCGATGAAATAAGAAAGCTTGCAGAGCAGTCTAATAACTTCACAAATGATATCAAAACTGTAATAAATGACCTAAAGACAAAATCGCAAAGAGCAGTTAGTTTTATGGAACAAAACAAGCTGATTGCTGAAGAACAAACTGGTAGCGTTGAAGCAACTGAAGGAAAATTTGAAGGAATAGCAGAGGCCATAGATTCTATAAAAATCATAATTAATAACCTTAATAATTCTGCAAACTTGATGGCAGACAATAAAAACAAAATTATTGAACTAACGCAAAATCTATCTGCAATATCAGAAGAGAATGCTGCTGGAACAGAACAGGTATCTGCGTCTATGGAAGAACAAGCTTCTACAATTGAGAATATTTCTAAGTCAGGGGAAGGCTTAGCTACGATTGCAGAAGAATTAAGAGTATTAATATACAGATTTAAGATTTAGTTTTTAAAAAGTGAAAATAATAAAGATTAATCTAAACGACTAAAGGCGGTCATATATTTTAAGGACTTTAGTCGTTTAGTCTTTTATGCATCTTTAAGTAAATAAAATGAAAACTGAACTTATATAACAGAACTTACGCATACAAAATAAACCATATAATAAAAGAAGGCATTTAAGCACTCAACTTTATAGAAAAGGAGAAATATTATGAAAATAAAGTTAATTGGATGTGAGTCTACAAGAAAAGAAGTGGAATTGCTGCCCAAGAAAGAAAAAATAGAATCAATTTTCTTAGACTTTACTTATCATGCAGATCCTAAAAAACTAAAAAATAAAGTTCAGAAAATTATTAATGAGAGTCAAGATTACGATTATATTATATTAACTTACGGTAGATGCTCTAATGCTCTTGTGGGAATTGTTTCACCGCTTACTCCCTTAATTTTTCCAGGCACTCATGATTGTATTGGAACACTTTTAGGATCTAATGTAAGACATAAAAAGATTTTAGAGGACAATAAAGGTGCGTACTATTTTAGTATAGGATGGTTAGAATATGGAAAAAGTCCACTGCAAGAGTATATGGAGTATAAGGAAAGATATGGGAAAAAGAAAGCGGGATATATTATTAAATCTCTATATGGAGCCTATGATACAGGAATACTTATTACTACAAATGCAATGACAGAAGTAAATTTGTACAGAAATAAACTGAATGAAATTGCAGATTTTTTTCACTGGAAGGTAAAGGAAGTTAAGGGGGAAGGAAGTATTCTATGTGATTTAGTAAATAGAAAAATAGGAAAGGATATTTTATATGTTAAACCAGGAGAGCCGATAACAGAAAGTCTTTGGGAACAGGGAGATGGTCATGAAGATTAAAGTAAATTTCTATTCAAGTAATAGCACATCCGTATTTTTTATAAATTTAGAAAAAATCCACCTAGAATTATAGTATATAGTTTCAATGGCAGTATGGATATTATTAGTATAAACTAGAGCGTTGAATAAAGAAAAGGGAAATTGCTATATATCATATAGTAACTTCCCTGAGAACTTGCAATGATTAGATATTAGTTACATCGCATTTGCAGATTAATTTCTTATTAAGAGTTAATGTCATTTGATGAAATTAACTTAGTTTTTGTCCCATATCTTCAGCTTGCTTTAAAATCTCTGCGTGACTTATAATATCATCTGTGGTTAACAAACCGCCAGCAATAATGTTTCCGCAATTTTCCATTTTAAAATGATCGCTGAATAATGTGTTCAGATATTCTGTAACATTTTTGAATGCCTCTGCGGGAGCACCACTGCAAGTAACTGTTATGTACTTTTTTCCCGGTAAGTGTTTCACAGAGTGATCAGATTGTACAAAAAACGGAAATAGTCTGTCTAAGAAATTTTTGGTAATCCCAGTAACTTGCAGCATATAAACTGGTGTTCCTAAGACAATGCAGTCAGCATCGGCTATTTTGGGTAAAAGAGTTGTCATTTTGTCATTAATTGAGCAATAATCAACTTTATTTGACTGACATGCACCGCAGGCCCTACATCCCTTAATATCTAAATCTGACAAATTATAAATTTCAACTTCGTGATTGTTTTCTTCCAAACCCACGCAAAGTGAATTGATAATTTTTGAAGTGTTTCCATCTTTCCTCGGACTACCTACAAAAGCTATAATTTTCATGTTTCTTTCCTCCTTGAATTCATTTTATAAAGTAAAATCTTTCTGAACTGCCGAGCAGCAGAACTCTACTTGAACCATCTGGGTATATAAGTGATAAGCACTGGTTCAAAGCCTAAATTTATTATAGTCCGTTTCATACCAGTATATTTGCCTTTTTTTCTTTTCTTTTTGCCTAATTCTCCAGATAATTTTTTGAGTTTTGATCGCATATAGTTTTGGTTATTTTTGTATTTGTGAATGATTACGCAATCTAGCAATATCTTTTCTGGGTGAAGCTCCGAAAAAGCTGCTGTAATCACGGCTAAACTGAGAATCACTCACATATCCAACCATTCTGCAGGCAGTAGTGGCATCCATTTGGCTGGATAACATTAGATGCCTTGCTTCCTGAAGCCGCAGAGTTTTCTGATATTGCATAGGAGTCATCGAGGTGACTGCTTTAAAATGTTCGTGAAAAGAGGACACGCTCATATGAGTGAGTTCAGCAAGGTCTGCAACTTTTATTTGCTGAGAAAAATTCTCCTGGAGCCAGGCAATTGCCTCTGCCACCTGATGTACGCTGGAGTCTGCAAAACCCATTTCAGCAACATGAACACCAATGGGACTGCGAAGAAGTCGAATTAGAATTTCATCCATAATGAGCGGACCCAGCAATTCAGCGTCGCCGGGCTTTTGTAGACACTCCAGCAGTCTTATAACAGCGTTGACAATGCTCACATCGGTATCAATCACATAACCAGCACTCCATTGATGCACTGGTGGAAGGCCGTTAGGATATACTTTCAAAACCAACTCTGCAATTCTCTGCGGGTTGAGGTCCAGCCTGACAGCAAGGAGCGGCTTTGACTTGCTTGCCTTTATGGCATTTAGGGTAACCGGCAGGGATACAGGATGCATCATCATTTGAGACTTACCCAATTGGTATGTTTCCTGACCCACTGTGATGGACTTAGCCCCTTGTGCAACAATGCCCCAAGAGGGCAGATAGAAAGTTTTTATGCAGTCCAAGGCTATATCTGAATAGCGGGCGATATGTAGACCAGGTATTGGCAGACTTACAACACCGTCATGTGAAGTATAAGTGTGTAAAAGATGTGCCAGCCGGGTTATTTCTGTTTCTAGCACATTCTCGGCATTAGCTGACGTCGGGAAAATAAAATTCTCACCTGTTATAATCATTGTTTTACTAATAACTCCTTATCTAAAGTTTTTAGAATTGTTAGGCGATACCCTCGTGTGAGATTTAAACAAATGTATTGAAACTCCAAATATCGCTCTTATTTATAATAACATATCAATATAGAAAAAGGCCATCTGTACTGCATTAAGTAAAAGTAATAGTGTTATATATAAAAATTGCCCAATGAGTTTAATGACATAACTCTCTTAGGTCTATTATTATACTCAAAAATACCGTATAATAAGTAATAAAATGCAGTAAGTTTAGCAGTGAGCATTTAAAAATATGTTATATTGAAAGAACTGAAGTAAAGGGATTGAAATAGATTATGAAAAAAATAGTGACAGGAATATTAGCACATGTAGATGCAGGAAAGACAACCTTATCAGAAAGTATGCTCTATTTAAGCGGGAAGATTCGAAAACTGGGAAGAGTAGACAATAAAGATGCATACTTAGATACCTATAAGCTGGAGAAAGAAAGAGGGATAACAATATTTTCAAAGCAAGCTGTTTTTAAGTTTGAGGAAACAGAAATTACTTTGCTTGATACTCCAGGGCATGTAGACTTTTCAGCTGAGATGGAGAGAACCCTTCAAGTATTAGATTATGCAATTTTAGTAATCAGTGGTGCCGATGGAATACAGGGACATACGCAAACCTTATGGCGCCTTTTGTCTATATATAAAATACCAGTGTTTATATTTATTAATAAAATGGATCAAGTAGGTGCTGATAAGGAAAAGCTTATGAAAGAGCTAAAAAGACGACTAAATGATGGGTGTATAGAGTTTCAGGAAAAGGATATGGATACCTTTTATGACCAAATAGCAATGTGTGATGAAAAGGCCATGGAGAATTTTATAGATACAGGTGAAATTAAAAATATTGAGATTTCAAAGCTAATAAAAAGCCGTAAGGTTTTTCCGTGTTTTTTTGGGTCTGCCCTTAAATTAGAAGGTGTTCTCGAATTCATTGGTGGAATAGTAAAATATACAGAGAAACCTTTATATCCAAAAGAGTTTGGTGCAAAAGTATTCAAGATTAGTAGAGATGATCAAGGAAACCGTCTAACCTTTATGAAAATAACAGGAGGAAGCTTAAAGGTTAAAATAGCTTTAACTAATAAGAATACTGACCTAAAAGATAGTTTCTATAATATTTGGGAAGAGAAAGTAAATCAAATTAGAATCTATTCAGGTCAGAAATTTGAACCTGTAAGTGAAGCAGAGGCTGGATCAATATGTGTGGTTACAGGTCTTACTAAAACTCGTCCGGGTGAAGGGCTTGGGATAGAAAGTGCTTCTTCTAAACCTCTCCTTGAGCCTGTATTATCCTATCAGGTAATATTGCCAGAAGGGTGTGATCCAAGAACTATGCTTCCAAAGCTCCGTGAAATAGAGGAAGAAGAACCAGAGCTTCATATTGTTTGGGAGGAGAATCTGCAAGAAATTCAGGTTCAAATAATGGGAGAAGTACAAATTGAAATTTTACAAAGCATTATAAAAGAGCGCTTTAATATTGATGCAGCCTTCGATTCAGGATCTATACTTTATAAAGAAACAATTCTAAATACCGTAGAAGGTGTTGGGCATTTTGAGCCTCTAAGGCATTACTCAGAAGTGCATCTACTCATGGAGCCAGGAGAATTAGGCAGTGGATTACAGTTTTCTACAAACTGCAGCGAAGATTATTTGGAAAAGAGCTGGCAGAGATTGATTCTGACTCATCTGGAGGAAAAGGGGCATAAAGGTATCTTAACCGGCTCACCCATAACAGATATGAAGATAACCTTAGTAGCAGGAAGAGCTCATAAAAAGCATACTGAAGGCGGGGACTTTAGAGAAGCTACTTATCGTGCAGTGAGGCAGGGTCTTATGCAGGCAGACTCCATATTATTAGAACCGTATTATGAATTTCAACTGGAGCTGCCGGAAAAAATGGTGGGAAGAGCCATGACGGATATTGAAAAAATGAATGGAACCTGTGAAATAGCTGGGTTAAACGGTGAAATGGCAATAGTTACAGGTAGTGCTCCGGTAATTACTATGAGAAACTATCAAAGAGAAGTAATCAGCTACACTAAAGGCCAGGGAAGACTATTTTACAGTTTAAAGGGTTATGCTCCTTGCCATAATTCAGAGGAAATTATAGAAAGTATAGGATATGATCCTGAAAGAGACATATCTAATCCTGCAGATTCAGTTTTTTGTGCTAATGGTGCAGGCTTTTTAGTGAATTGGGATGAGGTTAAAAATTACATGCATATAGAAAGCCATTTGCAGAAAGAAAAAACCGCTAATTCGAAGTTAACAAAAAAGGTACCCCCAGCACAGGAACGAACTATAGGCTTAGATGAGATTGACGAAATCATAAATAAAACCTTTTATGCCAATCAAGGTAAAAAGTCCATATGGAAAAAGAGAAGAACTGCCCTAGAGAGCCATTATAAAACTGATAATTATACTACTGTAAATAATGTAATAAAGGAAGCTTATCTATTGGTAGATGGCTATAATATTCTATTTGCCTGGGAAGAGCTAAAGGAAATTGCAGCAGATAATATTGATGCAGCCAGGACAAAGTTACTGGATGTTTTATGTAATTATCAAGGGATTAAAAATAATAAAATTATCGTTGTTTTTGATGCCTACCGTGTTCAGGGGCATCGGGTTGAAATTTCTGATTATAATAACATTCATGTAGTTTATACAAAAGAAGCAGAAACTGCAGATCAATATATTGAAAAATTTGTTCATCAGCACCATGGAGACTATAGTATAACAGTTGCTACATCAGACAGCTTGGAACAGATAATCATCAGAGGGAACGGGGCAGGATTAGTATCTGCTATGGAATTAAAGGAAGAAATAGAGTGGGCTAATAAAAAGATGATGGAAGCATATAGAGAAAAGTATAGTAAGAATCATAATTTTTTATCTGATAAGTTATCTGAAGAAGATAAAGAACAGTTTAAGAAATTTTTAAAGTGATATGTTATGATTAATTGAAAATCCATAAAAGATAGGAAGACAAATACTATGCGTTCATAAAAACTTTGGCTATGTTAAAGAATAATATTGATAATATACAATATTTAAAGGGAACTCGTAAAGGTTCCCTTAATTTGGATTATATAATCATTAAGAACTGACTTTTTGCCACTTTTATTCGATATCACATTCAATCTTATTCAGCCAAACTTTCACCATCTTTAAATGCTCTTAAAGATAAATTATTAAACATTTCATCATCATTTCCACAATAGTGAATGCAATCCTCCAATTTCCAACCAAATACGTCAAAAATATTATTAACATATTTAATGGCTTCCTGACCTTTTTTAGGATCTAAGCTTGCTTGAGCAAATATAGTTATTAATTTTTTACCTGGATGTCTAGGAATAAACTTATGGGGAAGCTCTTCAACCATTGGAAATGTACGGTCTAACCAAATTTTTGCTTGACCTGTAATTTGATACATATATATTGGGGAACCAAATACAATAGCATCTGCTTCAGCAATAACTTTATACATTGGCTGTAAGTAATCCTTAATAGCACATCCGTCATGAGTACGGCAATAAAAACATCCTTGACATCCACGTATTCCATTATAATTTAAATCAAATTCAATAATCTCAGCGCCTTTTGATTTTGCTCCTTTTGCCACTTGATCTAATAATTTTGTTGTATATCCATTCTTTCTTGGACTACCTTTAAAAATAACTACTTTTGACATTTTTCATCTCTCCTTTTAATATAAAAATTTAAATCCTATGCTATCTATATATCTCTAAGAATCTTCTCAATCCAACTGAAAATACGTTCATTTGCAATTAATTTAGCTCCAGCTTGGCAGTGGAATTCAGCGCCTTCTTCGGCTGTAAATAAAATAAAATCTTTATAGCAGGTAAGCTCATCATATAGATGCCTTGCTTGATCTCTAAGCAGTTTGTCATTTTCTGAATCAACGATTAAGGTAGGACATTGTATTTTTTCTGCCAATCCTTTCATATAAAAATCGCCTACTTTTACAATTAATTCAGCAGGGGTATTTTCGCCAAATACATACATTCCATGTGAAAAACTCCATTTTGCTTTTGAGCTTAGTTCCATTTTTTCCTTCACAGCTTTATTAAATTTTTCTGAATCAGAAAGTGCGAAATTTAAAAATTCTTCTCTTGGCATATTAAAGATACTTGTAAATCCACCTAAAAAGTCATATACTCCTCCATTTGCAATGCAGCCTGCAAGTCGATGTTCAAAAGCTGCAGCTCTAGGAGCAAGATACCCACCTAAACTTTGTCCCCATAAGACAATCTTCTTTGGGTCTACCTCTTTTCTTGTAAGCAGATAGTCTATCACTGGGGTTATAACCTTCTCGTAGTCATGTCTGAAAAATAATTTTTGTTTATGTACTGCTTCTCCTTGTCCTGGTCCCTCGAAAGTAATACAATGCATACCGTGTTCAAGTGCATCCATTGCCATTCCGTAAAATGCTTCCTTTGTTCCATCAAAGCCAGTCATAGCAATTAAAACTGGTTTTGGTTCCTCTGAATTCTCTAATTTATAAAAATGTCCTGGAAGTGTTGTATTTTCATAGGGGATTTTCACTTCTTCAATAACAGGCTTATTAAGTTTCATCACATGTGAAAAGCAATCTATGCTTGCATTGTATAATTCATCTATCTTTGGATTCTCTGGATTTTCATGAAGGTAGAATTCTGCAATTCTATAATAATTAGAAGCTCTAAGATAAGCTTTTCTTGCACTTATTAAGTGGCCATCTGCAAAACTATCCTCTGCAACTTTTTGCAAACGTTTGGCTGTTTTAGTCCATTCTTCACACCAGCTTTGATAATTTCCATCTTTAATTTTTTGTGCTGTTGAAACCACTTCTCCTATATCTGCAGCTTTGAAAGCAGTGTCTCCAAGAAGTCCTAATACCTTAGATGCGAATTGATCATCTTCAAAAATCAAATTATTCATTGCCATTCTCCTTTACAGTATTTATTGTTTATGCAACACGTTGTTGCTATAATTAAAATATATCAGATACAGACTTATATTCAACCAACATTACTTATAGTTTGTTTTATATACAACAAAGGAGTGAAAATGTTGCAAAATACACATGATATTCGAACAAAAAGGACACACCAGCAGATAAGGAATGCACTTATTAATCTAATTTTTGAAAAACATTTTGATAACATTACAGTTGGTGATATAGCTAATAGAGCCATGATTAATCGTTCTACCTTTTATAGATATTATCAAGATAAATACGACGTTGTACTAAAAATCTTTGAAGAAGCAATGGAAAAAATGAAAAAAGATTTAGGTCCGCCTAAAGAAAGCCTTAAGAATCTTAATGAAGAACAAAGATCTGATCCTTGGGTGAAACTATTTGAACACTTTGCTGAAAACAGTCGATTATATCTGGCAATGCTGGATGATTCATGTAACATCTGGTTTATGTCTAGACTGCGCAGCCAAATCATCTCATTGCTGAGAGAACGTGAAAAATTAAGAAGCTCTTTCATAGTAAACAAAGAAGACTGCTCACCAGAGATACAAGAAATGGCATTCTTATTTACCGCTAATGCTTTAATAGGCACTATTGATTGGTGGTTAAAGTCGAAATGCACTCCTGATTCAGAAAAAATGTCTTATTTGTTTAGATCTTATTTTAAAAATGGCTATGTAGGAATGTTGAATAAAAATTGATGTTGTGATTCAAATTCTGCATTTATAAAATTATGTTGCTAGTTTAATGGAGAGAAGCAACATCTAGATTGAATCAAATTCTTGATAGAATATTATTAGAATGTGTGACTTTAAACTTGAAAAATGTGGGGTGTTTATTGATTTTTATAGGTGATAAATTCAAAAATAAAGTCACACATTCATATAAAATAGCTATGTTAATTGAGAAAATTTTACTTTAGGATTATGGTACCTTTGCTTGTTTTGAGTTTTGTCTTTGTAATTGATAGCCTTTTGTGGGCACCAATGAATACAAGCAAGACATTTTTCACAGTTATGCTTGAAAGTTACTTTTTCATCTATAATCTCAATATTTTTTGCTGGACAAACTGAAACACAAATTCCGCATCTTGTGCAACTCTTTGAAACGCTATAATCTTTATCTGTAGACTTAAAATTGGCAGAGGCTTTGTTATGCATCTTTCTAAGAATACCCAAACTGCCCTTTATTTTGTGTTCTTTTCTGTTTTTGATATTTTGAATGATGACAGCAAGTCTATCATCGGCTTTTGCGAGCAGTTTATCTACTTTATCGGTCTTTATATCGACCATAAATATATAGTTTGACAAGATAGGAAGTTTAGAACCGTAATGTAAATATGAACCTTTTTCTTTCAGCATATTGTCCACATCTGTTAGACATGTACCTATAGCTCCCCCACAGGTAACCACTGAAAAGAAATAGGCATTTTTATTGAAGTTACTGCTTTTTATGAAATCATATACCATATTGGGTAGCCCCCATGCATAAACAGGAAAAACAAAACCGATTACTTCGCTGTTGCAATTATAATTCATTCCGGCTTTGGAGAGTGACACCACATCGGTGTCACCCAAAGCATTGGCGATATCAAGGGCGGTTTGCAGGCTGTTCCCTGTTGCAGAAAAGTAAAAAATTGTTTTATTCATAGTCATATACATCACTATTAATTTTATTTACATTTAATAAGCTTTTACCATATAAGTGTAAAAATCCAGGTTTTCGCACTGATTAGCTCATGAACGACTGCTGAGCCGATAAATCCTATGGGACATGTAACAAAAACACGCATAATAAATTTCTCTTAAACAATTAAGTAGTTATTCTATGAACTTATTTTATCTTGCAGTTCATCAAAAGATTTGCCTGTTCCACGTTAATTTTTGCCTAATCCTCCGAAAAATCTACTGAACTTTAACTGGGGATGTAAGGTGAAAGCTTTTGGTACCATACTATGCGGCTTGGTCGGTCTAGCCTTTATGCTTTTTGACGCAAACTGGTGACATCTCTCCTTGGTGGCCTTCCGAAAAAGCGACTGTAATCTCTGCTGAATTGGGAATCGCTCACATAACCAACCAGCTGACAGGCAGTGGTAGCATCCATTGAATTGGAGAGCATCAGACGTCTAGCTTCATGAAGACGCAGTGCTTTTTGATATTGTAGCGGGCTCATCGAAGTAACTGATTTAAAATGTTCATGAAAGGAGGACTCGCTCATATGTACCAGCTTGGCTAAGTCTACAACCTTAATCTGCTGAGAAAAGTTGTTTCGGAGCCAGGCAACAGCTTTTATAATTCGCTGCACATCAGAATCTGCAAAACCCATTTCAGCAACATGAACACCGATGGAACTGCGAAGAACTCGTATCAAAATCTCATCCAACACGAGAGGGGCAAGTAATTTAGTGTCATCGGAGCTTTGTAGACACTCCACCAGCCGTCGGATTGCATTGACAATGCCAAAGTCGGTGCTCGTGACGTAACCCGCGCTCCACTTACGAATGGTCGGCAGACCTTGTGGATACACTTTCATTACTAACTCGGAGATCCTTTGAGGGTCGAGTTCCAAGCCAACACTGAGGAACGGCTCAGAAGGACTGGCCTGTGTGGTTCGGAGAGCAACAGGTAAGGCAACGGGTAAAGTGAGCATATGTGATCTACCGACATCGTAGATTTTGTTCCCTAAAGTAACAGCCTTTGCCCCTTGTGCAACGATTAATAAGGAAGGTAAGCATAAGGTTTTTATAGTATTCGTTTCGATTCTTGAATAACGATTGATATGCAAACCAGGGATACGGTGACTAAAGGTACCGTCATGTGGAGTTTGCGTATAGATTAGGTGTGCCAGCCGTGATATTTCTTCTTCATGTGTCCCACCGACGTTACCAGACGCTGAAGGAACTGAATGTATATTTAGCTCTTTCATCATTTCGAAAGCAACTCCTTTTGCTTCAATATTTCTCTAAATGTATTTTATTTCTTAATTAATATACATTATACAATATAGTCCTCTGAACACTAAGTATAAATCATATAAGTTTAACCACTTGTTTTTAAACTTTACAATATTGTAAAAATATTTAGGTGCATATACAAATATTTGCAGAAAATATGCAGGTATAAATGGAGGAAACTGGCTGATTATAGCAAGTTATTTTCATATTTTTCATCATGAACTTTTTTTCTTTCTTCGTTAATAATTTGGACTGCGTCAGGAGATGCATATTTTTCTATTTTTGAACGAATAAGATCTAAATTTTCATTGAGACCATTTATTTGGTTTAAAATTACTTCTTGATGCTCCAAAAGTAATTTTTTTCGTAAATCTATGGTGCTAGCACCTTCCATGCAGAAATCAATATACTTTTTAATATCTTTAAGTTGCATGCCAGTATTCTTTAGACAACAAATTGTTCTAAACAGACTTACGTCTGATTCAGTAAAAACTCTATTTCCTGATTTATTTCTCAAGACAAATGGTAGAAGTCCCTCTTTGTCATAGAAACGAATTGTGTATATAGAAACGCCAAACATTTTTGATATATCTTTTATAGTATAAGTCAATTTTAAGATCTCCTTTAAAATTTATTAAAAAAAGCTTGACCTAGATATAACTCTAGGCATTAAGATGAGTATAAATCATAAGAAATTAATTTTCAAGCGATTTATATATTCTTAGATTAATATGGAAATTAATAGCTAAGGTAATGTTATCTTTGAAATATAAGTAGCAGTATAAATAATGAGATATTAATTTCTAAATGATTAATAAATATTTAAAGGAGAGGTTTTTAATGAATCAAAATAGTAAAATTGCATTAGTTACAGGTGGAAGTCGTGGAATTGGTAGAGATTCTGCAATATCATTAGCTAAAAAGGGGATAGATGTAATTATCACTTACAATAATCAAAAAGAAAAAGCAGATGAAGTTATAAAAGAAATTGAAGCAAATGGTGGTAAAGCTGCTGCTATTCAGCTAGATGTAAGTAATATATCTTCCTTTGATTCCTTTGCATCTAAGTTATCAGATGTTTTAAAGGATAAATGGAATAGAGAGCAGTTTAATTTTTTAATTAATAATGCTGGGATCTCAAATCACACTCCTATTTTAGAAGTTACAGAAGAGGAATTTGACAAAATAGTTAATGTACACTTTAAAGGAGTTTTCTTTTTAACACAGAAACTAAATCCGCTTATTGCTGACAAAGGTGGAATTGTGAACACTTCAACAGGATTAACTCGCTTTACATTTCCAGGTTCTGGACTTTATGCTGCTGCAAAAGGAGCAGTAGAAGTCTTTACTAGATATTTGGCTAAAGAATTAGGAGCTAGAGGTATAAGAGCGAATACTATAGCGCCTGGAGCTGTTAACACTGAATTTAGTGGAGATACTTATATTAAAAATCCAGGTTTGAAAGATACAATTAGTTCTTATGCTGCACTCGGAAGAATTGGAGAAGCTTCTGATATTGGAGGTGTTGTTGCTAGTCTATGTACGGATGAAATGGGATGGGTTACCGGTCAACGTATTGAAGCATCTGGTGGTATGTTATTATAGTAAAATAATATATTGAAATAAGGTGTTAAGGCTAGTGCAATTCAAGCAGATGTTTCAAAACCGCAAGAAGTACGCAATATGTTTGAAATCGCTTTAAAAGAATTTGAAAAAATTGATATTGTAGTAGCAAACGCAGGAATTGAATATTGAATGATCATTCAAAAAAGTATTGACTTTAATTGAATGATCATTTAATATAGAAATATGAAATATAAAAACATATAAAAAATAGTTATTAAAGCAACATAATACCAAAGGATGAGGTAGAATTAGCTATGAGATATAAAGATGATGACAAAAAAGAAAAGATTACTAAAGCAGCAATACAGCTTATAAATGAAGTGGGATTAGCGGAAATCTCAATATCAAAGATAGCAAAAAAAGCTGGAATTGCCCCTGGAACAATTTATACTTATTTTGATAATAAAGATGATATGCTTAGAAAACTTTTTCTGGAAGCTAAAAAAGATATGCAGCAAAAAATATCAAATGGAGTTAATATTTCTGAGCCAACAGAAGCTGAATTTAAAAAGATATTGAATAATTATATTACTTTCTTTATAAACAATAAGGATAACTTTCTCTTTATTGAACAGTTCATGAACTCACCATTTGTTTTAAAAATTTATGAAGAAGTTCAGATGATTGGTAGGCCGTTAGTAGAGTTTTTAGAAAATGGTAAAAAGTGCGGTGTTTTTAAGGAAGTTGATATTGAACTATTGTTTATTTATTCTTTTAGTCCATTAATGCAAATTGCTAAAAAGTATTTCAATGGGGAGTTTGAATTTACAGAACAAAATATTAGGGAAATAATTGAAATGAGTTGTACTTCAATAAAAAAATAAACTTTTCTTAGTTAATTAAATGAATGTTCAATAATCATAGCGCTAGCTTTAAATTACATTACTCTAACTTTAGGCTGAGAGTTAGTTTTGTAAATGTCCTAACAAAATTAATACAACATTATTTAGGAGAGTTATTTGAATGAATATTCATTTATTATAAAAATACTATATAAAAAATAACTAAATGGAGGTAATTAAATGAGTAAAGTTGTAGTATTCGTTGGAAGTCCTAGAAAAAAGGGGATTTCTACTCAGCTCCTTAATAAGGCAATTGATGGGGCGAAATCCGAAGGAGCAGAAATTGTAGTTTATGATCTCAATGATACAGGAATTAGAGGATGTCAGGCATGTGATTATTGCAGAAAGGAGAAAGTCTGTATTATAAAAGATAAACTACAATCTATGTATAGCGACATCGCTTCTGCTGATGGGATTATAATAAGTTCACCAATTTATATGTCTGACTTTAGTGGACAGGCAAAGATTTGGTTTGACCGTTTACGTCCTATGTTTGGACATGACTTCAAGCCACGTTACCCCGGAAAAAAGATTATGGCTGTATTTGCACAGGCGGCAGATAATGAAGACTTTTGTAGTAATCTGTTTGAATCGCTAAAGATGCGTTCTGAATTTTTTGGATGGGATCTAATTGATAATATACTTGCATGTGGTACGGAGACTCCGGAATATAGCATACCTCAAGAACTCCTGGACAGGGCTTTTACTGATGGCAGGAGATTAGTAGTAAAATAAAGTTGATGCTGACACATAACCATTAAGATTTTCGTGGTAATTAAAAACAGAACAATGCTGTATAAGGATTTATGGACAATCTATAATTAAACTCCATTACAGAAGGTCAGAAGTTAATCAAATTTTGATTTACAGATGAATTTTCAGGAATTCCATACAAAGTGTTTTTACCAATACTGCATGATGACAATTTCAAATTTTTAAGTAAATATTGAAGTGCGTTTTATTTTCCCTCAGACTAATAGTTTGAGGGAGTTTTATTTAGGGGGCTGAACTATTGCTCAGAGCTAAGGATATTTGTTTCTATCTCTACTCATTTATCTCTATTATAGGGTGATTGATATCATCCTTAGTATTATTTTAAATCTCGTAGGTAAAAATAAAGGTACTATATTGACATTATAACTACTGCGTGATACTATATAGTAGTAGTAAGTAATACTGAATATCGGTAATACTAGATAGTGAAGAGGTGGTTGTTTGGAAAATATCACGGAAATGTTAAAAGGTGTTTTAGAAGGCTGTGTTCTTGAAATCATCAGCCATGAGGAAATATACGGTTACGAGATTACGAAGAGGCTGAATGCCCTTGGATTTTCGGATGTTGTTGACGGGACAGTCTATACTATATTGGTGCGTCTTGAGAAAAATAAGCTGGTAGAAATTACGAAGAAGCCATCCGATATGGGACCGCCGCGAAAGTTTTTCAAGCTAAACGATATGGGCCGTGAGGAACTGCGAAGGTTCTGGGAAAAATGGGAGTTCGTCGCATCAAAAATCAACCAATTAAAGGAGGAAAAGTAACCATGATGGAATTTTTTAAAAAATTAGCAGGGGATAAAAAAGAGTATAAGCAACAGATGGAACGGGTAAAAATGCTTCCTCACGACTATCAGTTCGTATATAAAAAAATCCAAGAATATATGTGGAATTTTGCGGCAGGAAGTGGCTATGACATGTTGAAGGTTCAATATGAATTGATAGATTTGTTCGAAGCCGGCGCAGCTGAAGGAAAACATGTATTAAAAATTACTGGTGAGGATGTGGCAGCGTTCTCTGATGAACTTCTGCGCAATGCCAAAACATATACGGAAAATTGGCGAGAGAAACTAAACCGCGACATATTGAATAAATTTGGAAAAGTGAACGATTAAAAATGATTGATTAAGCTATAACCATAAAAGACTTGAAAAAACCTACAAAAAAGAGGTTCTGAATGGCGCACACTTTGCACCAGGGTCAAGGAACTGGAGAAGTTTTGGGAAAGGCTGGAATTCGTATCATCAAAAATTAACGAGTTAAAGGAGAAGATATAATGAATTTTTGGGAAAAAGTTACG
The DNA here is from genome assembly GCF_019207025.1 of Clostridium thailandense. Classification (GTDB taxonomy): domain Bacteria; phylum Bacillota; class Clostridia; order Clostridiales; family Clostridiaceae; genus Clostridium_AM; species Clostridium_AM thailandense. Next base: position 20,456 of record NZ_JAEEGC010000137.1, read on the forward strand.
GGAAGCGATATGACTAAAGAAATGAAAGTTTTTGAATCCCGAGCCCAAAATCTACCAACTGATTATCAAGGGGCATGGGAAAAAATTAAGACTAATCTTTGGCAACACTCAGATTTCACCGGTCGCAATCTAATGCCAATTCTTGATGGTGTGCTTGAAATGCTGGAAGAAACAGCGGCGAATGGGCAGAGCATCCAAGAGGTTTTGGGTGACGATATCAAAGGCTTCTGTTCAGCACTAGTTGACAAAGAAGGGGCGAAATCTTTTCGCGACAAGTGGCGCCAGCAACTCAACAATAATATTCATAAAAAATTAGGTAAGTAGGGGGATGAGGAGTAATAATCCTCATGTACAGAGTAAGGAATACAAGGAGGATAAAATGAGAATACAAGATATCATAAAAGGTAAAAAAGAGTGGCGAGCACATATGGCTCGTGTCAAAGCGCTTCCGAAAGATTATCAGATTGTTTATAAAGAAATTCAAAAATATCTCTTTAAGGTTGGCCCAATTGAACTAGCTAATGGAATAGGGCTATTCTCAGGGATTGTCGATCTTTTTGAAGAGGGTGTGGCCTTGGGGAAAGGCGTCCTCGAAGTAACGGGTAGAGACGTGGCAGCTTTCTGCGATGATTTAATCAAAGACTCAAAAACTTACGCTGATACCTATCAAGAATCTGTTGATCAAGAAGTTAACAAGGCTATGAAAAAGGTTACGAATAAAATAAAGTAAAAGTTTGATATCTGAATGGTACAGTCGCCTTTGTCAAAATTAGCTGGTGACATTGCGAGTGGGCAACAAAAACATAAAATAAAGGGGTGGTAAAGTGTGTAAATATGAATGGATATTATGCCCTGTCTGTGGAAGTAAAACAAAAGTTAAGATAGGTGTTGATACGGTGCTTGAAAACTTCCCGCTATTTTGTCCCAAGTGTAAACAGGAAACTATAATCAATGTAAAACAACTGAATATATCAGTTATCAAAGAGCCAGACGCTAAGACGCAGAGCCGATAAACATGAGTTAAATCATAGTTGTCGGCTCTTTTTTTATAGAGGAGGAAAAAAATGAAAAATAATATCATACAAGTTAAAGGGATAAAGAAATCCTACAAAGATGTAGAAGTACTCAAAGGAGTAGACTTTGAAGTAGAGCAGGGAGGTATTTTTGCATTACTAGGTTCCAATGGAGCGGGAAAAACAACGATAATTAGAATTATGGCTACTTTACTTAAATCAGATGCTGGAAGCGTTGTGATCAATGGTTTTGAAGTTGAAAAAAATCCAGGGGACATTAGAGATGCTATTAGTCTCACCGGTCAGTTTGCTGCTATCGATGAAATTTTGACTGGACGTGAAAATCTTCAAATGATAGCAAATCTTAGACATCTTAAAAAACCAAATCAAGTAGTAGATGAATTAATTAATCGCTTTGGTATGTCAGAGGCTGCAGACCGTAGAGTTGGTACTTACTCTGGAGGTATGAAAAGAAGAATTGATATAGCAATGAGTCTTGTAGGAAATCCAAAGATTATTTTTCTAGATGAGCCAACCACAGGTCTTGATCCAGAAGCACGGTTAGAAGTTTGGAAGATTGTAAAAGAGTTAACAGCTTCAGGAACTACAGTATTTTTAACGACTCAATATTTAGAAGAAGCAGAGCAACTTGCGGATAAAATCGCTATTCTTCATGGGGGAAAAATTATTGCGCTAGATACGCTAGAAGGATTGAAAAAATTATTTCCACCTGCAAAAGTTGAATATGTTGAGAAACAACCTACATTAGAAGAAATATTTCTGACAATCATAGGTAAAAAGGGGGCTAAATAAGTGGAATCTACAAATAAATATTTTTTCAAAGATATGAGTGTTATGTTTAGACGTTCTATGCGCCATATTTTTAGAAGTATGGATACAATTATTACTGTTTGTATCACTCCAATTGCGATGATGTTACTATTTGTTTATGTATTTGGTGGTGCAATCCAAACAGGAACGAAAAACTATGTTAATTACCTATTACCAGGTATAATGTTAATGGCTATTGGTAGTGGGATTGCATACGTAGCGTATCGTTTGTTTATAGATAAAGAGCGTGGTATCTTTGAACGTTTTCACTCTATGCCTATCGCCCGTTCTACAGTATTATGGGGACATGTATTAACCTCATTAATTTCAAATGGAATTTCTGTAGTAGTGATTATACTTGTTGCATTATTAATGGGTTTCCGTTCTTCGGCAGGAATCTTAGAATGGCTTATGGTATTTGGAATTCTTGGGATCTTTACACTTGCTTTGACTTGGATTGCTGTAATTGCAGGGCTTGCTGCTAAAACACCAGATGGTGCAGGGGCATTCGCTTACCCAATCATCTTCTTACCATTTATCAGTTCTGCCTTTGTACCAACGAATACTATGCCTTCAGCTGTACGTGTTTTTGCAGAGAGTCAACCTGTAACGCCTATCGTAGAAGCCATTCGTAATTTATTAGCAAACCAGCCAGTAGGAAATGAGATATGGTCTGCTATCGCTTGGTGTATAGCAATAATAGTTGTTGCGTATATATTTGCAATGAGGATTTATAAGAAATTATGATCTATCTTTATACTAAGTACGGTTATTCATCTATATGGGTAAATTACGCAAAAGGGCTATTGTATAAATAACCTTTTGTGTAATTGTATCATCTTTCTATCAAAACATAATAGAGCATAATTGTATTATTATACTGACCACTGCTTGAAAAAAACGCATAAAAAACTGGATTCCGCACATTACGAAATCCAGTTAAAGAATTTTTTTTTCTATGGATTATACAGGGAGCAGTTCAGTACAAGGAAAGCTAGGATTTTGTATTTTCTAGTAGATGTAACATTAAAAATTATCCTTAAGCTTTGATTGCAAAGCGTAATTTAGCACAACTTGCACGACTATTGGCACGGCATTCCTCTGATGATGGGCGAATAGGCTCTGGAGCTATTTCAGAATAAACACCTTCACGGAAAAAGTGCTTAAAAGACTTTTTAACGCGACGATCTTCTCCTGAGTGAAATGTAAGTATAGCAACACGACCACCAGAAGCTAAGACATCCGGAAGTTTTTCTAAAAACTCATCTAGTGCTTTAAACTCACTATTAACTGCAATTCTAAGGGCCTGAAAGGTTCGCTGACAAGACTTTCTAATATCAGAGTCTTTGATTTTTGGAACATATTTTAGAGCATCTTGTATGATATTTCGAAGTTGTGTTGTAGTTAATATATCAATTCCTTTTTTTATGGTAGAAAGAATTGCCCTAGCGATTACTGCAGCATGAGGCTCATCAGCATTTTCTATTAACATATCTTCTATTTCAAATAGTGTCAGTTCTTTTAAAAGCTCTGCTGCAGAGATACCCTCATTCGGATTAAGTCTTAAGTCTAATGGACCATCAGCTTTAAAGGTAAACCCTCTTTCAGGATTATCTATTTGCATAGAAGAAACACCTAAGTCTGCTAATATAAAATTAAAGGACTCAGGTTTAGAGGTAACTTGATCTACTTGTGAAAAGTTCATTTGCTTAATTTCTAAAATTTCTGGTCCATACCCTAAACTTTCTAAACGCTCTTTCGTCTTTGGCAATTCAATAGGATCTACATCAAGTGCATACATGTGCCCTTTTGAATCTAAACATTTAAGCATTTCTAAAGTATGACCACCATAACCTAGTGTTGCATCTAAACCAGTTTGACCAGGTTTAATTTGTAGAATATCCAATATTTCTTTAACACAAATTGAAATATGCATACCTGCAGGAGTTTTGCCTTTCTGAATAATCTTTGCAATATCTTCAGAATATTTCTCTGGATTCAGTTCTTTGTATTTTTCTTTAAAATTCCTAGGATGAGTGCCTTTATATCTAGGACGTCGCTGGTGTTTTGGCTCTTTCTCATCTAATATGTTATCTTGGTTCATTCTATTTCCTCATCTTTACCATATATTTTGTTATAAATTATATGATAGCAGATACGATTTGTTAAAGCAACAACAACATCAACAGGTGACTAGTGATCAGATTTGAGACTAAAATTTCCTCGCTGCACATTGGTACGCCAATAGCAATTCCCTCTCCATTGTTGGTTTAGGGGTCACTTTAACTGTATGCTTTTCTTCAGCAAACAATGCTTTTGCAAAAGGATCACAGTATTCGCTCTGAACTGCTATGATATTTGGTATTTTATCAATGATAGCACTTTCAAGTAACTCTTCTAATGCCTTCATAAAACTTCTTCATTCTCCTTTGAATTATTTTTAGATGGTTCGGATTGTACCACCGTCAATAGTGTGCTCATTTCCAGTAATGTAGGAAGCTCTGTCTGAAGCAAGAAAAGCAACAAGCTCAGCTATTTCCTCAGATTTAGCTGGACGGCCTAGAGGTATACCTCCGAGGGCATCCATCAATTCCTGTCGTGCAGCGTTATAATCACTTCCAGAATTTTGTGCCATTCTTTTAATAAGTCGTTCAGCAGCCTTTGTTTCTGTAAAACCTGGAGCAACTGTATTTATTCGTATTCCATCAGGACCGAACTGAGTAGCCAAGTTCTTACTGTAATTTGTTAGAGCTGCCTTAGCCGCAGAATATGCCATAGTCATATTCCCTGGGAGCCTTCGCTGTATGGAAGATATATGAATTATCACACCTTTATGTTGTTTAACCATAGCTGGCAAGAATCCACGATCTAACCGTACAGAAGAAAAAAGATTAGCATTAAATGTCTGTATCCAGTCTTCGTCACTTAATCCTAGTGCTCCATTAGTGGAAGTCGACGAACCACCTATATTATTGACTAGTATATCCAAGCCTCCAAATTTTTCAAGGGTATCCTTAATGATTTTCTCAGTACCCTCCGGTGTACTGACATCTGCCTGAATAAATTCAACAGAAGCCGGTAAATCTTCTGAAATATTACGAGCAGTTGTTATTATTCTCGCTCCTGAATTAAGCAAACGCAGAACAATAGCATTTCCAATGCCTTTGGTTCCGCCGGTTACAAGTACCCGTTTACCTTCAAATTCTTTACTTATATCAAATAATGATGAATTATTTTCCATAATAGAAATACCTCCTTGCGTTTAAGTTATTTTACTTACTTAGTATAACTAATATAACTTGACGACAGTACGTCAGGTTTTGAAATGATATTTATTTACCACTGGTCATGGAAACAATCACAGTATTTGAATAGAGGAGAATAAAACATGACATGATGTGGTCAGGTTATACCTGTTATTATTAAAAATATTCCATATGCAATGTACGGGATAAAAAATAAAAAATTATATAAAGGAGAAAAACTATGATTAAAAAGATTGAACAACCTATTGAAACATATTTCACAGTAAGCAGAAAGATAAAAAGACTAGAAATTTTATTTCCTTCCGACAAACAATAAAAGAATATTAAGAGAGGATATATATATGAATAATACTGATTTTATTAAAGTTAATTCTGAGACATGTACTAAATGTGGATTATGTGTAAAAGTTTGCAGAGGAACTCTAGTAATGAGTAATCTCGGACCCAAAGTTGCTAAAGATCTTTGTATTGAATGTGGACATTGCGTCGCGATTTGTCCAAATGCAGCTTTGGACAGTATCAGAACTCCCTTACAGAATCAAATAGCAATAAAAAAAGAGTATATGATAGATTCTGATATTGCTGCAGGCTTTCTTCGTTCTAGAAGATCCGTGCGCAGCTTTCAGAAGAAGGGCGTGCCTCGGGATACTGTTCGTGAGCTTCTTGATATAGCCAGATTTGCACCTACAGCCTGTAATTCTCAAGGAATTTCGTATCAAGTGATAGACAATCCTGATACTTTGCATCAAATTACTTCTGTTATAGCAGATTGGGCTGAGCAGGCTATGGAGACAGGTTCTTTAAAGAATTCACCATGGATTCAAAATACCGCTTCTACTATAGCTCAATATCGTAAAGATGGCAAAGACACTATTTTAAGAGATGCACCATGTTTAATAGTAGCAACAGCTGAGAAAGAACAAAAAACGCTTGGCCGTGATAACACACATTTTTCATTAGTATACGCTCAATTATATGCTCCAACATTAGGACTAGGTAGCTGTTGGTCAGGATTGTTCGAGTATTGTGTTACAGATGAATATAAGCCACTACTGAAAATACTCAATATTTCCCAAGATAGAGTAGTAACCGCCGGGCTATTAATAGGATATCCGTTATATAGTTTTAAACGGTTAGTGGATAGAGCTCCTTTGCAGGTTACTTGGGAATAAGGAAAGTGGAATGCAAAAGGCAACCTCACAAAGCAAGGTTGCCTTCTAGACTATTACCTAAGCAAAGACGATAGTATTGCTGTTATTAATAGTCTAATTATCCATATTGAGATATTATCGGCATTATCGTACAATGGTTTTAAATCAATTGTAACTATTTTATAATGCACAGAAAGTATCACTAAGGATAACGCTAAAATTACTACCAATATAAGTTGATGCATAATTATAGTTCCCCCTTTAAATAATTCTTAAATTATTTATCAGGCGTATATTAATAATTTGCATCTTTTGCTAACAAATTTATAAACCTTTGTATGCAAGCTTTTAATCCATGGTAGTATATAATAAATAATTACCATAAGTTGTAGTTTTATTCAGCTTAAGGTAGAAGGTTATAAATAGAAATTTGAAAGGGGATATAAAGATGTTAGATAAAATACCCACAAGAGAGGATTTGATTGCTTTAATTGGAAAACCATTATTTGAAACTTGGACAGCATTATGTGACATGATTGAGCAAAAATATGAAATGGAACATTTATGGAACAATGGAGGTAAAGCATGGAAATATGAGTACAAATATCGTAGAGGTGGAAAAACACTTTGTGCATTATATGTGAAAGAAAATTGTCTTGGGTTTATGGTTATTTTAGGAAAAGATGAACGGATAAAATTTGAGGAAGATAAACAAAATTATTCTCTTGAGGTGCAAAAAATCTATGATGAAACAAAGACCTACCATGACGGAAAGTGGATGATGTTTGAGTTAACGGATACTTCTCTATTTTCAGATATAGAAAAATTGTTGCTTATTAAAAGAAAACCCAATAAAAAATGATTGTCAAATTTTAATTTAAAGTTGAGCAATATAGTAATTTTGTTAAGGAAAATACATGGTGACAAAAATGAATGATGATAGATGTGAATTGATACAAAACTTAGATAAGTTGCACACAATCGAGTTGGGAGTTGGCAGAATTAAAAAAATAAATTGGAATCCTCATGAAAGACTTAGAAAAATTATTTGGAGATATAATAAGAAGTACACAGTTAAAGGTAAGAAAAACTGTGAGAATAAAAGAAACTGAAATAGCCAGTTAAGGAGAACTATGTTTTTTAACTGGCTTCTATTATTTTAAACAGTTTTTTTATGTATTTCTTAAGCATATAAAATTGTTAATCAACATCTATAATAATTTTAATATATACGATTAAATTTAATAGCAAAATGCTGTATTCTTTCATGCATATCGATTTTCATTACTTCCTCACTTAATTCTGGTACAAAAATTTCAGAAACAAGTAATAAAAAATAATCTTTCAAAGCTTGTTCGTGATTTAGCCCATTTTCAAATAAATAATTTCTATTTATTAACTTTGTAATCATTACACGGTCTTGCAATATAAGCAGCTTGCTATTAAGGTGCTTATAGAACACACCTTTATTTTTTCCAGCCTCAAAAAAAACTTCTATTTGTCTATTTCTTTCCTTTAATTGCGTGCTAATGTATAAATATAAGTTAGGATAATTCTTGTTTAATTCATCTATAAAAAGATCAGTAGCAGTGCCCCATAAAGCCACATTTTGATAAAAGAAATCAGGAAATCCTTTTATAAAGGTTTCTCTCTCATCCAGTTCAGTAGGAACTTTAACGGTTTTAATGAAATTTACATATTTAGCTACAACAGCAGCTATAACTTCTTCTTTTGAAGAAAAATATTGATAAAGCTTAGCTCTGCTTACTGTCATAATTTTTGCGATATCTTCCATTTTTAAATTTGCAAAGCCCTTAGTTATTATATATTCCTGAATCTTTTGAATCATTTCAGCTTTTATTTGATCTTTATCAGCCAATCTAAACACCATCCTTTTTCCAAATAGATTATAACTGATTTATGGACAATAGTCAAAATAGACAAAATACACTAAATGTGTATAATATGTTTGACATGTATATTTATATGTGCTATCTTATTGTTAAAGATAATCTTAATAATTTAAATCTGAAGATACTTTTATAGCTACTGAAATGGCTCATCAATTGTATGATGCTTGTCTTTCAGAAAAAGAATTAATTAATTGGAGGATAATATTATGACATTAAGCAAACGAAAACTTGGAAATCAAGGCCTTGAGGTATCAGCTATTGGGCTTGGCTGCATGGGCATGAGTCAATATTATGGACCAGCGGATGAAAAAGAGTCTATTGCTACTCTTCATAGAGCTATAGAAGTAGGATGCAACTTCTTTGATACAGCTCAAGGTTACGGTCCACTAACTAATGAAGAATTATTAGGACGTGCTTTCAAAGGAAGACGCCATGAGGTAATCCTTGCTACAAAATTTGGTTTCCGTTTTAAAGATGGTAAACAAGTAGGTGCAGAGAGGGCCAGTAAACCTGCAGAAATCAGAGAAGCAGTAGAAGGCTCATTACTTCGTCTAGGTACTGACTATATTGACTTAATATATCAACATCGTATTGATCCTGCGGTACCTATTGAAGAGGTTGCAGGAACGGTAGGTGACTTAGTTAAAGAAGGGAAAGTAAGATTTTTCGGACTTTCAGAGGCTGGGGTAGCTAACATTCGTCGAGCGCATGCCGTTCATCCTGTTTCTGCCCTACAAAGTGAGTATTCCCTTTGGGAACGTAATTTAGAAGAAGATATAATACCTGTACTTAGAGAACTGGGGATTGGACTCGTACCATTTTGTCCACTTGGAAGAGGTTTTTTAACTGGTAATGTTATGAGAGCAGAGGAATATTCAGAATATGATTATAGGCGTAATGATCCACGTTATCAAGGAAAGAACTACGATTCCAATGTGGAGGCTGCAAAGATAGTACATCTCATTGCAAATAAAATACAGGTTAAGCCTGGACAAGTTGCTCTTGCTTGGATTTTACACAAAGGTAAGGACATCGTACCTATTCCTGGTACTAAACATCAAAAATATCTTGAAGAAAACGTAGCTTCAGAATCTATAAAACTTGATGCTGCAGAAATGAACTTGCTGGATGATGCATTAGCTATGGGAAAAGTATCTGGAAATCGCTATCCAGATTGGGTTATGGAAACCATCGATCGCTAGAAGGATATATGGATAGCCTTAGGTGTAAATGAACCTATAGAAAAGGAGAGAAACATTATGGAATATTTAGAATTTGGTAAAACAGGAATGCAAGTGTCAAGATTTGGACTTGGATGTATGCGCTTTCCTTCTGATGAAAAGGAAGCTATTGAAATGGTACATTATGCCATAGATATAAGAGATGCTCATGAAGAATTTATGGAATATACTTATCTACCACGAAGATAAGATTTAAAAATTAAGAAAATGGGATGACAAAAACTATTGAAAAGAAAAATAGTTTTTGTATAATATAAATAGACTCAAATATAAACATGAGAAAATATAAATGTAAAGGTGTTCTAAACACGGTATTTTTTTGCCTATTTATGAATATGATATAAGATTTTAATACATATAACTTTTTAATCAAGTTGTATAAATTAAAGTCCTATATTTCATGTTTATATTTTTGTCATATAACTATGAGGTTGTAAGTGAACTTGTGTTCATTTGCAGCCTTTTTATTTTTTTAGGAGATTATTAGTATGATTAAGATATTAAGAATACAAAGCACAAAGAAATTTTTTCATAATATAAGGATGGTGAATAAATAGTAGCGAATAAATATATGAAAAGGATTAATATAGGAATTGTGGCTCACGTTGATGCGGGAAAAACAACTACAACTGAAAATCTTTTATACTACAGTGGAGCTATATTAGTTATATCTGCAGTAGAAGGTATTCAATCCCAGATCAGTAGGATCATTACCAAAGTCTTTCCAAAATGCCATTGAGGAAGCAGTTGTTAAGACGAGCAAACAGGGTCTATTTGGATGGGAAGTTACTGATATAAAAGTTACACTCACCTGTGGAGAATTTTTTAGTCCAGCTAGCGCTCCTGCTGATAGAAGTACCATTTGAATTTGCTAAAACTCGCCAAAAGTCAAACTATGACCCTTTAAATAAAAAAGAGTATTTGCTTCATAAGTTAAATGCAATTAGAGATTAATGAAAGGAATGATTGAGATGATTGTACCTATTTTAGGAAAAGCAATAGGCGAAGAAGAAGCAAGAAAAGAAATGACCACTTTATTACCAACTCTTAAACGTTGGCAAAAAGTATAATTTATGTAAAACTTAATATAGATTATTAGAGAATTTACTAATTAGCGCAACTAAATTGACTACAGTAAACACGTGGTATATGATGAAGGTGAATTAATAATTTTGAAAGGTGAAACTATGAATATAAATAACTTGTTTTTTAATCTTCATTACTGCAATTGTAGGCAACCAGGTGGAGAAGTGAAATATTCAAGTATAATTAATAGAACTCTTCAGCATCATGAAATAATTTTAATTACCGGGGGCAAGGGATATATTAGATCTCTGCATAAAAGCTATGATCTAAAGGAAGGTACTTTATTATATCTTAGTCCCAATGTTCGATACTCTGCAGATATAGATTCTGCGGAACCTATTTGCTTTTTTTCAGTACATTTCAGTTATGTAACGGTAGGAATTAATAATGATAAATGGGATATTACAGAGGAAGTTGACACTTTACCATTAGATTTTGTGCAAAGCTTAAAGGACTGTTATCTAGTTAATAATGTATTTAAGAGGTTAGTAGAAAATTGGATGGCGAAACTCCCAAAGTATGAATTCATAGCGAAAGCTTTACTTCAGGAATTGATATTTGAAATCTTTCAAAATATAAGAAATAATAACCATGACTATTCAGCTTCTTTAAAGGTTGATAGAGTTATTGAATATATGCGTGGCAACATAGATAATAAAATTACTTTGACGGATTTATCTAAACTGGTGCACTTATCCCCTACATATTTATCTGGAATTTTTAAAGAAACTACAGGGTATTCTGTGATAGAATTTTTTAATAAGATGAAAGTTGATAAAGCCAAAGAGCTAATTATCGATGGCGATAAAAAAATAAAAGAAGTAGCTAAAATACTTGGCTTCACTGATGAATTTTACTTTAGTAGGATATTTAAAAAAATTGAAGGCATAAGTCCTTTAGAGTTTTATCATAAAAATGTCCATGGATATTAAAATCTTGCATGGAACAAGGGCACTTTCATGCTTATAATTAGGACGTAATTATATATGATGGAGGAAAATTTAAATGAAGATTAAATGGTTTGGGCAATCATGTTTTATGATAACCTCTGAAAATGGAACTAAAATAGTAACAGATCCATATAATAAAATGCTTGGGTATAAATTACCTGAAATTGAAGCAAATATAGTATCTACAAGTCATGAACACGGTGATCACAATAATGTAAAGGCAGTCAAAGGTAATTTTGTGCACATAAATGAATCAGGTGAATTTTCAAAAGATGGTATTGAGATAAAGGGTGTAAAGACATTTCATGATAAAGCTTCAGGAGCCAAGAGAGGTAAAAATACCATATATAACTTTAAAGTTGATGGAATAAATATCTGTCACTGTGGGGATCTTGGACATACTCTGGATTCTAATTTCGTGAAGGAAATAGGTAATGTAGACATACTGCTTCTTCCTGTTGGCGGTAGAGCTACAATAGATGCCATTGATGCAGTTACTGTAATGAAGCAGTTAAACCCTATAGTGGTTATACCGATGCATTACAGAACTAAAGCATTAGGATTAATAGGTTATATATTTAGTAAGGTTGATAAATTTATAACAGCTTCAGGGTTGAAAGTAAAGGAAGATGATGTATTGAAATTAAATCAAGAGAATATTAATGATTATTCTGGGATTGTTGTTCTTAAATATGATTAATTAGCAAGAATCCTCGGGGGAATGTTATGGGCTTTAGTTCGTATATTATGTATACTTGCAGCGTATATTTATTTTTAGTATAATTTGAATACCATGAAAAAATTAAGGAGCGTTTTCAAATCATGAATATATATAGTAAGTATTACATTCCAGAAACGGATAACACTGAGAGACTACTGGAATCAAAAATGAACAAGCTTGCACGTTTGTTGTATACTTATGCTCCGTATGACGGCATTTTAAATCTACCCATCTCTGGTCTAACTATCATCCGATATTCAGGCACAGACATGGATTGCTCAAAGACTTTCTATCTGCCTTCTTTAGCCATTGTTGCACAAGGGGCAAAGTCCATTATAATAGGTCAAGAGACATACCAACTTGGTAAATCACAAATGATAATGCAGCCGGTTACCTTGCCGGTTTCACTACGAACTATGGAGGCAAGCAAGTCCGAACCTCTCCTCGCTATCAGGATGGATCTTAATCCAAAGCGGATTGCAGAGATGGCTCTAAAAATATATCCTTATGGTTTGCATCAAAGAAAGCAGTGGCAAGCCGGGTATGTCATGAATGCTGATGTAAGTGTTATCGACGCAGTGATAAGGCTTCTGGAGTGTCTCCAAAAGCCTAAAGATATGAAATTCATTGTGCCGCTCATTATGGATGAAATAATAATTCGTATACTTCACAGTTCTGTTGGCGTTTATGTTGCTGCAATGGGTTTTGCAGACTCGGGAGTACATCAGGTAGCAGATGCAATTGCCTGGCTTCGTGATAATTTTTCTCAGCCGGTTAAGGTTTCAGATTTGGCAAAGCTCACACATATGAGTGTATCTTCTTTTCGCGATCATTTTAAAGCGGTAACTTCGATGACACCTATGCAATATCAAAAAGCTCTGCGTCTACAGGAGGCGAGGCAGCTAATGTTGTATCAGCACATGGACGCGGCTACTGCCTGTAGAATGGCTGGGTATGTGAGCAATTCTCAGTTTAGCCGGGATTACAGCAGTTTTTATGGAGTTTCTCCAAGAAAAGATATAGCCAGATTGCGTCAGCAATCTTAAAAAACCATACTGACTGAAACTACAGCTTTTGGCTTAATAGTTCATATGACTTTTAAACTAACAAAAAGAGAATCAAATTACCACATTATGTTGCCCGCTGCTGAAAAGTTAGCGGGTTTTCCTTATATTCTGCAAGAATATGTCATTGGGTTAACAATCTCAGCTCTCCTATACAACTGGGAAGAGATAATGATTTGGTGAAAAAGGCAAAAGGGCAGGTGAAAAAGGCAAACATCCTTGATATGTAACATATATAATTAATTTAGTTTTTGAACCAGTATTAAGCTGTTCTCTTAGGGGTACCATGCTGGTTTGAGCAACATTTTAATTTTAAGATTGATATCAGGAGGTAAGAAAAATGAAAGTTATGGCTTTTGTAGGTAGTGGGAGAAAGGAAGGAAATACTTCAAAAATAGTTGGCGCTATTTGTGACGGCATTAAGGAAAATGGACATGACGTTGAAATTTATAATTTATCAGAACTTGATAATAAAGGATGCAGGGCCTGTGGTTTATGTCAGGCAAACAAGGTGGAATATTGTTCGATTAATGACAAGATGACCGAGCTTTTACCAAAGATAGCAGATGCTGACTGCATTATCGTGGGAACACCTGTCTATATGTTGCAAGTGAGTGGTCACACAAAACAGTTCCTCGATAGAATGTTTACATTTTTTATAGAATCCAATAATACTACGAGAATTTTACCAGGGAAAAAATATATAACAGTTACATGCAGTGGTGCACCTGCCGAAGCATTTAAAAATGTTACGGAATATCTGAATATCATTTTTGGTGGCTATAGTAAAATGGTGAATGCCGGTAATATTATCGCAGGAAATTTGGGGGATAAGGATGATATTCTTAGTCAACAAGAAATTTTAAAACAAGCTGAAGAGATAGGACGAAAATTAAACTGATTGCACTAAATACAGGGGAATCGGTATATCCGGAAGGATAAAATGTTTAGGATTATAGACGAATTTCTCATACTATGGTATTTAAATATATCATTTTACTTTATTAAATTCCTACGTAGCTAGTGCTAACATTTATCGCCTGAAACAAGATATATGTAAATGTTAGAAATATCTGGCCCTATATTTAGATTGAAATCTGGCTCTTTTTGAAAGGCAGATTGTATGTTGTAATATAAATATGACGTGCACGGATTAAAAATTTATTTAGCGATGGAGGATTTTTAATGGATATTACTAGAGTAGCTAAAAAAGTAGGAATACTATTATTTGACGGTGTGGAACCAATGGATTTTGTCGGCCCATATGAGGCATTTATTTCTGTAAATATAGCCTCGCCTTTCGCTCATTATGATCTGTTTACAGTCAGTGAAAAAAAAGGAGATATCAATTCTAAAGGATTAGTAGTGAAAGCGGACTATGACTTTACAGATTGCCCTCAGGCAGATATTTTAGTTATACCTGGTGGAAAAGTAACCCCCGAACTTTTATGTAATGATAATATAATAAACTGGATAAAATCGCAGAGTAAAAATGCAAATATGGTATTTTCTATATGCAATGGAGCTGGTTTAATTGCTAAGGCGGGTTTGTTAAAAGGGTTATCTGCCACAACACATCATTTTTTTTATGATACATTGGCTGAAATCGATCCTACAATTCATATTGTTAAGGGTGAGCGATTTGTAGATAACGGAAATATTATTACGGCTGGAGGAGTCTCTGCTGGTATAGATGGTGCCTTATCTATTATACTTAAGGTTTCAGGAGGAGAAGCCTTAAGAAATGCCTGTGAGTCTATGGAATATGGGCCGATATGGAAATCAATTAAAAAAAAGCAAGCAGGACAAGATGTATTTCGTAAAATTAATAAGGATTGCATTAAATGTGGAAAATGTGCAAAAGTTTGTCCGTTTAATGCAGTTCATGAAGGTGAAACTAAATATGAAATTGATCCTCAAAAGTGTATAGGAATAGGTCCCTGTGCTGAGCTATGTCCAGTAGGTGCGATTGAGTCTCCTATTGATTAAAGCAAAGAACATTCCTTATGGAAAAGAAATTGAATTTGTTAGTTCCATCATGCATTTTCTGAAGATTTAAGTGTAAGGGTAAATACCAATATTCTTAGATGATTTGGTTTTTATTCTTCTAAAAGTTCATAAGACCTTTGTAGGAATACAGAGGTCTCATTTTTATGTGTAAAACATAAATATAAATGCATTTATTAGAAAAAATAAGAATTAGTATTGACAAAATGATTAATAGTATATATAGTTAATAGTGTTAGATAATTTTAAATTCAAGTAGGTGAAAAAATGGATTACGAAAGTTTAGCGAGTGAGTATATGGAAGTAATGTACCGGATGCGTGGAAGAAATGCCCAGAAGCATGTTAGCGATTCTGTGAATGGTGAAAATTTTGTACTCTCCTATATTTCTGAACATGAAGGAAATGTAATTCCAAGTGATATCAGTAATGCCATGGGAACCACTTCAGCTAGGATTGCAGCGGCTCTTAACAGTCTGGAGGGAAAAGGGCTGATTTTACGAAGAATTGATTTGGAGGATCGTAGAAGAATTTTGATTGACTTAACTGATGCCGGAAGAGAGCAGGTACATAAGCAAAATCAGATGAGGATGAGCTTTATAACCAATATGCTTAAATATCTCGGAGAAGACGACGCAAAGGAGTATATCCGGATTATGAAAAAACTTGCTGATAAAAGCCCAGAAGATTTTATATAGATGCAGTCACGTTATGTGACTGCATACGTTACAACAAATACCTAATAGTGTTAGTATATAATGCAGTTAATAAAAGGAGGAGAAAATATGTTTAAATTATTAAAACACCTGAAAAAAGGAGAATGGATTCAGGTGTTGGCAAGTATAGTATTTATCGTAGCACAGGTCTGGCTGGATTTGAAACTTCCAGATTATATGTCTGAGATTACAAAAATTATACAAACACCGGGAAGTGAACTGTCAGCCATGTGGTCGGCTGGTGGAAAGATGATGCTTTGTGCTATAGGTAGTCTTGTGTCCGCTGTAGTGGTAGGATTTTTTGTAGAAAGAATCGCAGCTGCTTTTTCTCAGAGGCTTAGAAGTCTTTTGTTTTCCAAGGTAGATTCTTTCTCAATGGAAGAAATCAGCCGTTTTTCTACAGATAGCCTGATAACACGATCAACCAATGATATTACTCAGGTACAGATGCTGGTTGCAATGGGATTACAGACACTAATTAAGGCACCAATTCTGGTAGTATGGGCAATAACAAAAATTTCAGGAAAAGGGTTTGAGTGGACGGTTGCTACGGTTGTAACGTTAGGAATTATGGTTGCTGTCATAGTACTGATTATGATTTTCGTCATGCCAAAGTTTAAAAAAATGCAAACACTGATCGATAACTTGAATCGTGTAACAAGAGAGAATCTTACAGGATTACGGGTGGTAAGAGCATATAATGCAGAAAACTATCAGGAAGAAAAGTTTGAAAATGCAAACGAAGAGTTAATGGCTACCCAGCTATATACCTATCGCGGCATGGCTATTATGATGCCGATGATGACAGCACTCATGGGGGGATTGTCCCTAGCTATCTACTGGATTGGGGCTTATATCGTTAACGGAGCAGAGGCCATAGAGCGTTTGACACTTTTTTCTAACATGGTTGTGTTTTCTTCTTATGCTATGCAGGTGATAATGCCTTTCTTGATGCTTGTGATGATTTTTATAATGATGCCAAGAGCGTCAGTATCTGCCAAACGTATCAATGAAGTACTGGAAACGGAACCTGCAATTATAGATGGATATGTAGAAGAAGGAAAAGAGGGAATAGAAGGACAGATTGAATTCCGAAACGTCAGTTTCAAATATCCGGGAGCTTCTGATTATGTCCTGGAAAATATCAGCTTTACTGCAAAGAAAGGAGAGACTGTTGCATTTATCGGTTCAACTGGCAGCGGTAAGAGCACACTAATTAGTCTGATTCCAAGATTTTATGATGCTACAGATGGTGATGTCCTAGTAGATGGTGTAAGCGTGAAAGGATACACACAAGAAGCTTTGCATAATAAGATTGGATATGTTCCACAGAAAGTAGTGATGTTTCGAGGAACGGTGAGCAGTAATGTGAGTTACGGTGATAACGGAAAGAAAAAGCCGGCACGTGAAGAAATACAGTCTGCGGTAAGAATTGCGCAGGGAAGTGATTTTGTAGAAAAGATGGAAAACCAGTATGAAGCGGATATCTCCCAGGGAGGTGCCAATGTGTCAGGAGGTCAGAAACAGCGATTAGCTATAGCCCGTGCAGTTTGTCGTAAACCGGAAATTTATATTTTTGATGACAGCTTCTCGGCACTGGATTATAAGACCGATCGCATACTTAGATCCACGTTAAAAAAAGAAACAGCGGGAGTAACCAGCCTGATTGTTGCTCAAAGAATCGGAACTATTATGGATGCTGATCAGATCATTGTTCTGGATGAAGGCAAAGTGGTTGGAAAAGGCACTCACAAAGAGCTTTTAAATACTTGTGATGTTTATAAAGAAATAGCTATGTCACAATTAAGTGAGGAGGAATTGGTATCATGAGTGAACAAAGAGTAAAACAAAATTTGCAGGGTAGTCCAAAGGTAAGGAGCGCTGTGGGCGGAATAGTGGAAAAACAGAAAAGTTTTAAGACAACTGTGGCAAAACTGTTAGGGTACTGCAAGAAATATGTACCTGCCATATTAATTGCATGGATTGCTGCGGCAGCTGGAACGGTGCTGCAGGTTATCGGACCTAACAAATTAAAGGATTTAACGGATGAAATCATGAAGGGTCTTCCGAAAGTGGTAAAAGGAACTCAGGTGCTAGGAAGTATTGATATGAATGCGGTTTCTAAAATTTCATGGACACTGGCGATATTTTATGGTATCTCACTACTTTTGAATTATTTACAAAGTTTGATTATGGCCACGGTAACTCAGACTATTTCTAAGAAGATGCGAACCGATATTTCGCAGAAAGTGAACCGTCTTCCGCTGAAATACTTTGATTCCACCAGCTTCGGTGACGTCTTAAGTCGTGTAACAAATGATGTGGATGCAATTGGGGATACTCTGAATCAAAGTATTGGAACGTTAATTACCTCAGTTACGATGCTGATAGGTTCTCTGGTCCTGATGTTCTATAGCAGCTGGATTCTAGCACTGACTGCCATAGGGGCAAGTGCTCTTGGGGTTGTTTTTATGGAGCTCATCATGAAAGGATCACAGAAATACTTTAAAGAACAACAGGAAGAGTTAGGCCGCATTAATGGACATATCGAAGAGGTTTATACAGGACATAATGTTGTGAAGGTCTATAATGGAAGCAGGGAAGCGAAAGAAATATTTGAAAAGAGCAATTCAAATCTATACAAAAGTGCGTGGAAATCTCAATTCCTAGCTGGATTAATGGTACCTATTATGAGCTTTATGGGTAATTTTGGATATGCAGCAGTGTGCTTAGTTGGTGCAGTACTTGCTATGGATGGAAAAATTACCTTCGGTGTAATTGTAGCATTTATGATGTATGTAAAGTTATTTACACAACCGCTGTCACAGATGGCAGTAGCAATGAGCAGTTTGCAAAGAACTGCAGCTGCAAGTGAACGTGTCTTTGAGTTCCTGGATGAAGTTGAGCTGGAAAATGAGTCAGAAAAGCAGAGTAACCTTACTAAGGTCAAAGGTGATGTTGAATTTAAGAATGTTAAATTCGGATACACACCGGATAAGACGGTTATTCACAATTTTTCAGCTAATATAAAAGCCGGACAGAAGGTGGCAATCGTTGGACCAACTGGAGCAGGAAAGACAACCATGGTCAATCTGCTTATGAGATTCTATGAGCTTGATGCAGGAGAAATTTGTATAGATGGTGTTCCTATTCATGAGGTACGTAGAGAAAATGTCCATGCACAGTTTAGTATGGTATTACAGGACACCTGGATTTTTGAGGGAACCATAAGGGATAACATCATATATAGTAAGCAGGGGGTTACTGAAGAAGAGGTAATAAAAGCATGCAAAACCGTAGGGCTTCACCATTTTATCAAGACTTTACCAAAGGGCTATGATACAATACTGGATGATAAGGCAAGTATTTCAGAAGGACAGAAGCAGCTCATTACAATAGCAAGAGCGATGATACAAAATGCTCCATTACTAATACTGGACGAAGCTACAAGTTCTGTGGATACACGTATGGAACGTATGGTACAGGCAGCTATGGATAAGCTTACTGCGGGAAGAACATCTTTCGTCATTGCCCATCGGTTATCAACGATAAAGAATGCAGATCTTATACTAGTAATGAAGGATGGTGATATTATCGAAAGTGGAAGCCACGAGGAACTGCTTGAAAGGAATGGCTTTTATGCAGAGCTATATAACAATCAGTTTGAGGTAGCATAAAATTGGTGTAGAGAGGTAACTGTTTAAAAAGGATTAGAATTCTAAAAATAGTAAATAAAAAGTCTGAAACAGCCGGAGTATTTATAACGGACAAAAGTTACAAGTGTCTCCGGCAGTAAATCATCAAGATCGCTATTTTGTATTTATTATGAAGATAATCAACTTTATTTTTAAAAGTTATGATATAATTAATATTGTTCACAGTGGAACAATTCTGCTATGAACTATATTATATTTTGATTGGAGGATTACCATTATGGATTACAATAATCTCAAGGTTAAGCAGTCTGGCGAAGTGGTTCAATCTTTTATGGCAATTAGTGGAACTTTGACAAGGTTTACATCACAAAATGCTGATAGTATGGGCCTTACATTACAACAGATGGGTATTTTGAATATAGTAAGTGCCTTTCCTGAAATAACACTTAAAGGGATAACAGACAAATTAAATCTCCCAAAAAGTACGGTTAGTGTTAATGTTGACAGTCTTGTTAACTTAAAACTTATTGATAGGAAAATTACTAAAGAAAACCGTAGGGAAATCCATTTAACTTCAACTTCAAAAGGTAAAGAGCTATCAAAGAAGTCTTCTCAAAACGCTCTATCATATAGAGCCATGGCGTTAGCATTGGAAAAAATACCAGAAGAGGATGTTCAGACTCTAATTCGAATACATAAAGAACTTTTAAACCATTTGCGAGACTGCAAGTTTTAAATGCATAATCTTAATATTTAGCGTAACATCTGAAAGAATGAACAATTTATCTAAACACTGTATTATTCAGAATTGGATTTTACAGTGTTTTTAATTAGTCTTTCAAAAATTATGTGTACATATATTTGAACCGCATTATTTACAATATTTTCGATGGCCCTTTTAAAAAGGTTTCTAGCCATGTTAACCCGTACGTCTGTATCACTAACTAAGCGCAATTTAATGTTTTTGGATTCGCATATGGGTTCAAATGAATGCAAGATTTCTTTAATTGCGGGCACAATTTTATGCGGTATGAGTTCCTCTGGTCTGAATATGTTTAAAAGATCGGTAACTATATTATGCATTTCTTAAAAAAGAACGAGTGAACAGCTAGATTAGAAGAAGTTTGTTTTGAAATATAATTCCAATTTGGTGGAGGCATAAATATTTAATATGCCTCCTTTAGGTTATCTGTTTATATAGATACGGTAAATAGTATCATAAGTAAGTGAGGTTGATAATTTTAACTGTCGATATTGCTCAAAAACTTTATTATGTAACTTAAAGTGTAAAATTCCCTGTCCAGTTTTGTAACAATTGACTTTAGTCCCGTAATTATTGTTTCTTCCGTAAAATTTTCTAGTAGAAGCATAATATTTAATGTATTAAGGCCGCCGTCTTTTGTGTCAAGGACTCGTGATTTCTTTACATATTTGTTTTCCATAGCTGTTAAAACAGCACTTCTTAACTCTTCGCTAATTTTTAATTTGGGCATTTCTTCAAAAATTCTGATGCCTGGGGCATTTATATCAATATTTTTAGCTTTTCTCATATCAGTAAATAAAAATATAGTATTTATAAATTTTACATCCTTGAAATTAGTATTTTCCAGCTTAACAGAGTCGAAAACAGTATTTTCAAAAACAGCACTTTTAAAGTCACTGTCTTTTAAATTTGTTCCAATAAATTCTGCATATTTAAAGCTGCATCTGAAGAAATTGGTGGATTTAAAATGTGCTCCTCTAAAGCTTGCAAAATCAAAAATCGAGCCTGAAAAGTCGCAGTTATAACAGTTGCTTCTCTCTAGGTTTTTGTACATAAAATTTTTATTTTTTTTCTCTATATTATTGTAGTTGAAATTTCTTGGAACACTTCTATTTGTAGCCATTATTCTCTTCACCTAAGTCCCTTCTTGGTATTTTAAATTTAATAGCTTTTTCTATTTCTTCAAGTCTCAATCTGTCTTTTGGGTCAATAAATAGGCAGGTGTAACCTTCCTCTCCGGCTCTTCCGGTTCTGCCGATTCGATGTATATAGCTTTCTGTGCTTTCAGGTATGTCATAGTTATATATATGGCTAACTCCGCTTATATCAAGCCCTCTAGAGGCTACATCCGTTGCTATTAAGTATTGAAGATCACCATTTCTAAAGGATTTCATTATTCTTTCACGTTTTGACTGAAGTATATCGCTGTGCAGCTTTTCACAGTTGTAGCCTCGCTTATATAGTGCTGCTTCCAGTTCATCTGCTCTTCTTTTGGTTCTGCAAAATATTATAGCCATATATGGATTGTCTTGATTGAGCACAATACACAAAGCATCCTGTTTTTTTCTGTCTGTAGTTTCTACTACCTGCTGTTTAATAGCATCAAGAGTTACTTCTTCTTTATTTACTGTTACTTCTAACGGCTCTTTCGTGTATCTATAGGCTAGTCTTTTAACATCTGAATTTATGGTTGCAGAGAAACAAAGGGTTTGGCGTTTTTTAGAAGTTTCTCTTATGATTGCCTCCACCTCATTTTTAAAGCCCATTAAAAGCATTTGATCTGCTTCATCCAGTACAAAGGTTTTTAATTTACTTAAATCTATAGCTTTTCTTTCAAGATGATCAAGAAGTCTTCCTGGAGTTGCAATAACAAGATGGATACCCGTTTTTAGCTTCTTAAGCTGGGACCCAACATCCTTGCCTCCATAGGCTGCCAATATATTAACATCCTTAGCTTGTTTAAGCTTCAGAGCTTCCTGAGTTATCTGAAGGGCAAGCTCTCTTGTAGGAGTTAAAATTAAGGCTTGAACTGCATCAATCTTAAGTGAAATATTTTCAAAAATGGGAAGCAAGAACGCTAGTGTTTTTCCTGTGCCGGTTTGAGATTCTACTATAACATCTCTTCCGTTCTTTATAAGACCGATACTTTCGGATTGAACCAGTGTGGGCTCAGTGATGCCATTATTTTTTAATATCTTTACTATATCTTCGCTGATTCCTAATTGGTTAAAATTCATTATCTTCTACCTCTCTTGTTATAGTGTTCCATTTATAAAGTTAAATTAATACATGTGGAAGAAAGTGTTGGTGATTAATAGTGGATAGTGTGTGGAGAAAATAAAAATGAGATCATACATAATAAAAGTTTATATATGTTCTCACCTTTATCTATTTACTGAAAGAAATCCTCAATGCTAGTGGCTTCAATATCAGCAACACCTATATATCTAAGAGTCATATCAGGTGTGGAGTGATTAAATAAGTTCTGCAGCAAGGCGATATCGTTATGCTTTTTATAATGGTGATACCCAAAGGTTTTTCGGAGTGTATGGGTGCAGATATCATCTAGACCAAGTTTTCCGCTTATTTGATTTATCCACTTATAGGCTTGCTTGTCTGTTATAGGCTTTTTTCCACCTTTTTTACTTGGAAAAAGCAGATCCCCTGCAGACATTCCAAGTATAAACTTCTCAATTTCATTGTGAATTTCAGGAGACACGGCATATTTCAACGATCTGCCGGTTCTGCTTTCCTTTACTTCAATTTGAGACTTGTTTTTTACATCCCAAACTATAAGATTTAGTATATCTATAATTTTTAAGCCTGTATTTATTGCTATATCAAATAGTAAGTAATTTCTATATCCGACCTTAAGTAATTCTGATTTTAGCGTATTAATTAAGTTAGTATCCTTTATTGGCTGAATAAGTTTCATATTGTTTCTCCCTCTCAATGGAAGCTCAATTAAAACTTTCTGGCTGCCATATCCTTTAATCATATACTATTCATAAGAATTATACAAATAATTAATATAAATGAGCTAATTAAAAAGAATAACTTGTTTTATTTAATAAACTATGTTATTCTTAATGAGAACTTAAATTAATGGTTAACAATTCAACAAAATATATTTCAATTAGTACTTTCCACGTATAGTATGATGATATGGGAATTTTATTAGTGAATTAGTACAATGAGTTTAAGAATAATAAAATTTCGGAGGTACAGTTAGATGACTGGTACAGTAAAATGGTTTAATTCAGAAAAAGGCTTTGGATTTATTACAGGAGAAGACGGAAAAGATGTTTTTGCACACTTTTCTCAAATAAAATCAGAAGGTTATAAGTCACTTGAAGAAGGTCAAAAGGTTTCTTTTGATGTTGTAAAAGGACCAAAAGGACCTCAAGCAGAAAATATTACAGCTATCTAAATTAATGCAATTTAATTAGTGTATATTTTAACTCTCGAATAGATATTGTATTCGAGGGTTTTTTGCGTGCGCCCAGTATCGGAGCAATCTAACATATGAAAGTACCAGGCGTAGGAATAAGGTGTTCATTGTGAGGTGGAATCTGAAAGAAGCTTTAAGCAAATTTAGAGTTTGACGAATAGAAACTATATTATGCATATATATGTTAGATAAAGTTTCCTAAATTAAAGAATAAAACCTTTGATAGTGGCGTTGACGGTGAACCGTAACATAAATAGTGTTCAAGGAATAAAGCATAGTGAAGGTATTTTAATATTAAAAGATAAAATGATTCAAAAAAAGAATAAAGTACAAACACAAGTAACTGATTTCAAATCATTTCAAGGAGCTACTATTAACAAAAATATGGTAAATAGATACTTACCTTCTGCAAATGCTATTATACCATTTATCTTTCTAGGAAATATTTTTGTGTATTTCTTTGGAGAAATCTTAAGTTCTTTATTTTTAGCTATATTTGCTCTTATAATTAATGGGATTTTTAAGACAAATTTAAGGTATGGACAATTGTATAGCCTAAGCATTTATGCATTAACTACTCCAATTATAATAGGTACATTGTTTAAAAACCTATTTCAAAAGCCTTTTGACAGTCTAAAGGAAATTGTGAGTTTCTATGCGCCGACTTCTCTTTTTCTGAGAAGCGGTCAGCTTTATATGAGGATGCCCCTGCAGGTTCCTGTCTTCATGGTGTTAGTGAAGAAGGAATATTGTTTCGAGATATTGCTAAAGCAATCGCTAAACGTCATAATCTGCCAGTTATGAGTATTTCTCATGAAGATGCAGAAAAACATTTTGGCTGGCTTTCTCAGTTTGTTTTAAGTGATAATCCGGTTTCAAGTGCGCTCACACAGGAGTTGCTGGGATGGAATCCGAAAAATCCTGCCTTGATTGAGGATATTCTAGGAGTATAAAATTTCAAGGAAGCATACTTACTCACCATCTTATAGTATGCTTCCTTTTCATATTCTGATAAGATTTTAATTTGAGTATGTTTTATGATTTTTGAATGAGATCATTTACCTTTATGTCTGGATGGTGATAACGCCCTTTTTTAACAGTCGCTTTCTTATATTGTATAGATTTTTGAGGGCACCATTGCATGCAAGCAAGACAGGACTCACATTGATTGTCCCATTTTGGTTTTCCTTCATACATAACTATATTGCTTGCAGGACATACCTTTGAGCATAAGCCGCATCCTATACATTTTTCATCAGTCCAGAAATTTTTGCCCATAGCTTTTGGCCTAAAAGTAGCTGTGTATAGTAAGTTATAAACAGGACTCATAATAGCATTAGTCTTATATTCAACATATTGGCCGTTTTTTATAGCAGAGGCTATTGTATAAACTTGCTCTTTTTCGTTCTTAAAAAGTTTATTCTGTTCTTCTTCGGAAACAGTTTGAAACATGAGCTGATCGCTGCCAGGCATAAATACACTAAAAGATGCAGCCAATTTAATGCCTTTTTTGTTTAGTATTTTTTTCATTTGATCAAGGGCAGCCCCTATCATCCCGCCACAGGTTGCTATAGTAAAAATATAGGTATGTTTACTTAGCTGCAAGTTTTCTATAAAGTTTTTTACCATCACAGGTATTCCAAAATTATATACAGGAAATACAAAGCCTATTTTATCTGATTTAGTGTCTTTAGAAATGGACATATTTTTCTTAGAAATTTGTACAATTTTAGAATCTGTTAACTGTTCACTCAAATCCTTTGCTACCATTAGACTGTTTCCTGTAGCTGAAAAATAATAAATTGTTGTATTCATAGTTAGATCACTCCTTGATTTTTTATAGTACATTTATTATACTTAGAACAAAAATACAGCACAAGTACGCAGAATATACGAACTAAGTATGCTTGACCGTACTGAATTTTAGAATTTGAGGGGGAATTAATTAAATGAAAGATATAACATTTAAGGAGTATCAAGAGAAGATAAGAGAAATAAAAATCGATAAAAATTGTGGAGCATATAAAACCCTAGAGATTTTTCAAGGAAAATGGAATATTCGAGTACTATTTGAGTTGATAAAATACGACTCTATTCGTTTTGGTGATTTAAAAAAACAAATAGGAGAAATAACTAATACAATGCTCACTTCTACACTCCGAGATTTAGAAAGCAAGGGCTTAGTTGATAGAACTCAATTTAATGAAATCCCACCACATGTTGAGTACTCACTATCTCAAGCAGGAAAAGATTTGTACCCCATTTTTGTTGAAATGATGAGATGGAGCAATAATCATCAGTAATTACATAAACTTTAAATTTTGATGATTCTTAATTATATTATGAAAAAAATGTGATACAATTTTCATATCGAATAAAATCACAATCGTAGGATTTTATGAATTAATATATTTAAATGGTTTACATAAATATTGAAGCCTATATTAATAAAATCTTAAGGTTTTATTAAGAAAATTATTATGATATAAATTTTGGTTTGCAGTACTATAATAATGAGTGTTTAATCAGGAGGAAGAGATAGAACTTATGAGTATCAATATTTTAGTTGTAGACGATGAACAGTCCATAGCGAACCTAATTGAAGTTTATTTAAAAAATGAAGGTTTTACAATATACAAATTTTATAACGGTCAAGATGCGCTTCGGTGTGTTGAGTCAGAACAGTTAGGGCTTGCGATACTTGATGTCATGCTGCCGGATATTGATGGCTTTACTCTCTGTCAGAAAATTAGGGAAAATCATAATTTCCCTGTTATTATGCTGACTGCTAAAGATGAGGAAATTGACAAAATTACCGGGTTGACGCTAGGTGCGGATGATTACATAACAAAACCGTTTCGACCTTTGGAGCTTGTTGCCCGTGTCAAGGCGCAGCTTCGGAGATTTACTAAATATAATTCTTCAGAGTTAAACAAGGAAGAACACTTGATTGCTTTCTCCGGATTGGTATTGGACTTGGATATCCATGAATGTACATTAAATGAGAAAAAGCTATCCCTCACACCTACAGAATTTTCAATTCTTTGGGTCCTTTGTTCCAATCGAGGACGGGTGGTCAGTTCGGAAGAATTGTTCCATGAGGTATGGGGAGACAAATATTTTACTAACAGCAATAATACGGTAATGGTTCATATCCGCCATTTAAGAGAAAAAATGCACGACAGCGCAGAACATCCTAAATATATCAAAACGGTATGGGGGGTTGGCTATAAAATTGAAAAGTAAAAGTGACAAAAGAAGTAATGATTATACCAAAATAGAAAGAAAAGTATTTTTTCGAATGCTTCTAATTATTTTTGCCACGGTTACAACTGTTTATCTATTACGCAATATCCTGCGGGGGCGGATTGGGGATCGTATTGTCCGATTTTTAGTCATTGCTTTTAGGTTTGAAAATTCGGACGCAATGACAATCTATCAGTTGATGATTCGCAATAATATGGATATGATCCTTTTTGTTGTAATCTTAATATTTTTAATTATCCTTTTTCGGTTTTCTGCTTCTTGGTTTACAAAATATTTTGATGAGATCAGCGCTGGAATGGATAAACTTACTGAGGAATCTGATAATGAAATTACGCTATCACCAGAATTAGATTTTATGGAAAATAAGCTTAATCAAATAAAAAACAACTTAGAAAAGCAAAAAAAAGCTGCACTTGATGCCGAGCGGCGCAAAAATGATTTGGTAGTTTACTTGGCTCATGATATAAAGACACCTTTAACCTCTGTTATAGGATACTTAAGTCTTCTGGATGAAGCTCCTGACATGCCTCCTAAGCAGAAGGCAAAATATGTTGGTGTTACCTTGGAAAAAGCTTATCGATTAGAGCAGCTTATAAATGAGTTTTTTGAGATCACAAGATTTAACCTCCAAACTATTGTCTTGAATAAAGAAAAAATCAATTTACTGTTTATGCTCCAGCAGATTGCAGATGAATTCTATCCAATGCTGGCTCCACAGGAAAAGCGAGTGTCCGTCAATGTGACTGAAGGACTCACTCTATTGGGAGATGCAGATAAACTGGCTCGTGTGTTCAATAACATTTTGAAAAATGCGATAGCCTATAGCTATGAGAACAGCGTCATTGACATTTCTGCGGAGCAGCAGGACAAAAATATAGTTATAACTTTTACTAATCAAGGAAATCCAATCCCGCAGGCAAAGCTTGAAACTATTTTTGAAAAATTTTACCGATTAGATTCTGCACGTTCCACAAACACCGGTGGAGCAGGGCTGGGTTTGGCAATTGCACAAGAAATTGTCACGGTTCACGATGGAACAATCTCTGTGGTAAGCAACATTGAAAATACTACATTTACAGTAAAGCTTCCATCATAAGAAAATCTTAAGAAGTTCATAAGATGGAATTCCAACATAGCTCCTTATTCTGTGTTTAAATAATATCAGCACAAAATAAGGAGTTGTTTTATTATGGTACGAAAACTAAAAAAGCAAAAGCCCAAAATACTAATATTTGTAACATTTCTATTGATGGTTGGAATTGTTGCTTTTGCTTATAAATTCATCATTATTCAAGGATATCAGCATATCTTTGACAAAGAATATGACGATAGAACGACATCGGCTCTCCTATCAAAGATAGAACCCGATCCCTATGTTTCCATATCTCCCGATAAGCTGAATAGTCCTAACGCGATTCTGATCCGTTTAAAAGATAAAACTACTCTAATGCAAAAAAATAGCGAAGAGAAAATTTATCCAGCTTCTTTGACTAAAATGATGACAGTCATTGTTGCAATAGAAAATTTACCTAATATGAAGGAAGAAATCAAACTGACAAATTCTACGTTTAAGGGGCTGTATGGAGCAGATGCATCAATGGCAGGTTTTCAATCAGGGGAACAAGTAATGGCAATAGATCTGTTATACGGGGCACTGCTGCCAAGCGGTGCGGAGTGCTGTATTGGGCTTGCCGATCAAATTGCGGGGTCAGAGCAGAATTTTGTAAAAATGATGAATCAAAAGGCGGCTGATCTTGGTATGAAAAACACCCATTTTCAAAATGTGACAGGGCTTCATAATAAAAACCATTACACAACAGTGAAGGATCTAGGTATTCTTCTAAGCTATGCTTTGAAAAATGATACTTTCAGGGAGATTTTTACTTCATCCCGTCATTCTACTGGACCTACGAATAAGCACCCTGGTGGGATAACCTTTTACAGTACTATGTTTGAAGAACTTAAGAATCAAAACATTACTGGTGGGGAAATTTTAGGAGGGAAAACTGGATATACCGATAAGGCTGGCCTATGCCTCGCGAGTCTAGCCAAAGTGGGTAGACAAGAATATATTCTGATTTCAACTGGAGCAAAAGGAGACCACCATTCTAAGCAGTATAATATTACCGATGCGTTAGCTGTATACAACAGTATAGGGAAATAATAAGTTCTTCATAAGAATTTATTAAGATTTTCATAAGCAAAAATTCCAACATCGCTTGCCTGATTTCGGTAAGATGAAATTGCATAATCGGACAAGCTTTTACATTCATGAAAGGGGACTCAGAGTGAATACTTATAGAGAAGTGATAACTGAAGATTATTTATAAACTGAATGTCAAAGAATAAGCAGGGATGAAATGAAAAATGGAGGTAAATTATGAATAAACGAGAGATAATTAAGAAAGTCTTTTTATATGGTGTTTTCACTTGCTATATACTTTTATTAATTAAAATATTGTTCTTATCAAGAATTTCGCATTTGGAGAAGAGGTCAATTAATCTCATTCCTTTTCATAGTATAATGGAATATATATCTAGCAGCTCTGCAAATATAAAAGCATTTGCTTTTGGTAATGTGGTTGGCAATATAGTTATCTTTATTCCGCTTGGTACGTATTTGTTATTATTCAAAAATGATAAAAGAGTAGCAACCAATTTGTTATTTATATTTATAGTGAGTTTGTTTGTTGAAATCACTCAGGGGCTTTTAGGCCTTGGGGCATCAGATATTGATGATGTAATTCTAAATTCTTTGGGCGGATTGATTGGTATTTTAGGTTACAAGTTTTTATTGTTTACATTACGAGATAGGAAAAAAGTATATACTGCAATCACAATAATATCCGCCATCGGATTACCTCGTATATTATATTATTTATTCATTATGAGAATGAGATTCTGAGTATCTTCCTTATGTTTCGTCCTAGCAGTAAATTACCACAACTTAAATATTCAAGGTATTAGAATTGGGTACGGTGAACCGTACTATAAATAACGGAGCTTTTTTATTTGTTTCCTCATACGCTGCAGGATGAGAGCCGTTCCATTTCGGAAAACTCTACATGGGGAATTAGAAGGCGATTTGAACAGGGGAAGGTTGTAGTAAATCACACAAAATTCTTAGGGTATGATAAAGATGAAGATGGCAACCTTATTATTAATGAAAAGCAGGCCAAGATTGTAAGACGAATTTATACTTGATGGCAAAGGTCCGAATCGTATAGCGAGAGAACTTGAAGAAGAAGGAATTCCAAACTGGAATGGAAAGGCAAATTGGTATGAAAGCAGCATAAGAAAGATGCTTAGCAACGAATCATCAGAGCCCAAGTTGCCCAATAAGATCCTATGGTATAAGATATTATGCCGCTTATTAGAAATAGGATAGCCAGTATAAGAAATCTTGGTATGCTTTTAATCAGACTTTCGCTTATAAGCTTGTTAAAGCCCATATCTTGTGTAACAGCGGTTAGTGCCCAGCTGAGAATAAGTATAATTACAAGAGAAAGTACTTTTTCTCCGCCCTTTATAATATGATCTTCTATTTCTGCAAGACTTATCTTTTGCACCATAAAGTAAATGGTTGTTATAAAAATAGTGAATATTACGCCAGAGAATATTGAGACGCTAAATTCCGCTGAACTTAAGGCGCCTATAAAACTTGAAGCCTTATCTTTTCCGGTCCACCAGAAAAAGAAGATAGTACTTATAAGCAATACAGCTACTGGTACTACTAAGTTCTTACTATTTTTAGGGTACTCTTCCACTGATTTTCCTAGCAATTCTTCTTTTTCAACATGACCTTTAGTAAATTCGTTTGATTCCTCTTCACTTTTTCCTAATTTAAGTTTTCCAAACCCTAATCCAAATAAAGTAACTCCAATAGCTATTATAAGCATAACCCATGAAAATAGATTCCAAAATACACTTTTAACAACTAACTCATACGCATTTTCAGAAAATCCTCGATCTTTAATGTTGTTTGTAACTAAGGTAACCATATATCCAAGGTAAGCAGTGGCAACTGGAAGTATTTATTTCTAGTAATAGGATACTCCATATTTACGAAAATAAACCTATTAAAATTAATAATTCAAGTTAAGGAAAAATAATAAATCAAGGATGTATGAACTCTTCATAATTCCTCCATAATTGAATACTACAATTCATATATCAGCTAATTGATATATTTAAATATTGGAATGGAGGAGTAATAATGAGTATATTAAGTAGAATAAAGTCCATACTTACTGCTAAAGCAAATGCAGTATTAACCGAAATAGAAAATCCTGAGGAAGCTTTGGAGCTTTCCGTAGTAGAGATGAGGCAGAAAATTACTGAGGTCAAGAAAACTCTTGTGGAGGTTACAACAGTAAAAAAGAGACTTGAGGGGGAGCTTGCTAGTATTAAGGATAAGATTAAACTGGCCCAGGAACAGGCCGAACTGGCAATTAAAGCAGGCCGTGATGATTTAGCACAGGCTGCACTTGAAAAGAAACAAGATTTAATTGCTCAGGAAGAAAGAACCTTATTAGAGGTAGAAAAGCTTCAGGAAAAAGTTGCAGTCATAACTCAGAGTAAGGAACAATTAGAAAAGAGAGTTAGCGGACTTGAAAATAAAAATGAAGAGCTAATAGCAATTAATAAAGCCGCAGATGCACAGCTGGTTGTAAAGGAAATTATGACTGGGGTATCCAGTGATATTACGGATATAACAGAAAGGATAGAAAGAGCGGAAAATAAAATAGCTGAGAAAAGTGCCAGAATTTCAGCCATGGATGAGTTGATTGAAGTGGGAAGCTTAGATGATTTAGGTAAGACTGATAAGATTGACAGAGAACTAAAGGCTATACAGAGGCAGTCAAAGATTAAAGAAGAATTAGAAGCATTAAAACTTAAAACAGGAAAGGTGGTATCGGAATAATGGGATGCGGTGGAGGATTTAGCGATTTATTTAGAATAGTAGACAATTATGGGTATTCCAGAAGAGGGTGCGGCAGTGACAGGCAGCCATATCACGATTATTATGAGCAAGATGATACTGAAGAAAAGCTAATAATTGTAAAAAAGATGTATGCAGAAGACTTAATAAATGATGAGGAATTTCAAAGTTACAAGGAGAGGATTTATAACAGAAATATCAGTTTTGATGAATTGGTTTCTATTAAAAGGAGCAGGTCCAATGGGACCTACAGGAAAACAACTCCTGTTGAGACTGGATCAAATTCATCTGAACCAAGTGGCAAATATAAAGACAGGTTGAAAAAGTTGAATGAATCGAAGGTGAAAATTACAGAGGTACAGGGTAAGCTTATATCAAGTATAAAAGACCTGGAAAAAGAGAAGACGAGAATGGAGACATTGGCCGAAACCATGCTTAAATCAAGTGATGAGGCAGCAGAAAAATATATTAATAAAAAAATAGATCTTGAGGAAACCATACAAAATCTAGTAAGACGTAACAAAGAATTAGAAGTTCAAGCAGGAGAAATTAACAGGGCAATTAAAGAACTTGAGTCTAAAGAATTAGAACTAGAAGCTGTAAGGCTTCAGGAAGAATTATCAAAAATCACATTTGAAGATAAATAGGAGGAATAAGGTATGATGGGATACGGTGGAATGATGGGATATGCCTTTGGCAATGGTTTTGGAAATAGCTTCGGGAATGGAATTGGAAGCACAGTAAATTTGTGGTGGGCATTAGGGCTTGGACTGCTGAGAGTCCTCTTGGTTGTAGGGATAATTATATTAGTTGTCAGGATGTTTAAAAGAAACAACAATTCCTACTCCTCTAATAAAGCTATAGAGATATTGAAGCAAAGATATGCAGTAGGAGAAATTAACGAAGAGGAATATAAGAAGAAGCTGGAAGTTCTTAGATAATAGAATTTGCAGTTTATACAATAAAAGAGGTGAAATCATGAGATCAACAAAATTAATGTGGTCAGGTATTATAGTTCTAGTGGTGCTGCTGTTTGCATCTTATTTAGTACCAAGTTTTTATTTTATAGGTTATGCGGCTTCAAAAGAGGGCTCCAGTGTTAGCGACAACTACGGAAATTCTAATAGTAGTAATAATAGTAGTGATAATAATGGATTCGGTAGAAACTTCTATAGTTATGGAATGATGAGTGGATATGGAGGCATGATGGGCGGAAACTGGGGATCAGGTATAAACCAGAGTACAAATAATGCTTTGAGCGAAGATGAAGCCAATAAGGACATGGAAGATTCATTAAAAAATGCCACTGTAGACAAGGAGAAAAATACTGTTTCCTATTCAGGAGATGATATAAAAATTGTAGTCCTCGGAGGCCCTAAGCAGGCAGATGAAAAGTTTATAATTGGTGGATTAATTAATCCAACAGTTTATACTCCAAAGAATTCAAATGTAACATTAGAATTTATTAATGAGGATGAAGGTATGTATCATAATGTAGCAATTACAGATGCAGCTCCCCCATATGCCTATATGAATATGATGCAGGGACAGATTTATCCTGGAAGCTATGCTGGAATGCTTCCTCCAGCTGTAGATGGACAATTTTATTCAGATTCTACAACCTTTAATGCAAGTTATGCAGGAGAATTTTATTATATATGCCAGTACCCAGGACATGCTGCAAAAGGTATGTATGGGAAAATTATAGTAAAATAAAAGGAGATGATAGTTATGATGTTTTTTCCATTGATTATTATAGGTGTTTTAATATTCTTCTATTTAAATCCTTCATATAATGGAAATAATCTAAGTTATGGAAGGACTACACAATCAAATGATGCATTAGAAATTTTGAACAAGAGATTTGCTAATGGAGAGATAAGCGAAGAAGATTATTTAAGAAGAAAATCAGTTTTGAATCAATAATACATTTAACTGAGAGAATGACATAATAAAGAAGTCTGCGTAAACCTCTGAATAGATATACCAGCAAAAAGTATATCAAAGAGGTACACAGACTTTATCTATTTTCTATAGTGTCTCTCATTCTTTTATATTGTTCTTCATCAATTTCTCCCCTTGCATACCTCTCTTTTAATAAATCAATAGCATTATTGTTTATGGTAGTGTTTGTATTTCTTCTTCCACTTGTAGTTATCTTATATGCAGCTATAGCAATTACAATTATTAAAACAAGAGGAATCAACCAAAATAACTTCCCCAGGACATCATGTCGTAACCATATCTGTATCCCATCATAAGTCTTCTCATCCTTCCTTTTTCTTTTTATAAACAGAATATACTTCTACTCTACAAGAAACTGTCCCATCATTCCTGAATCTTCATGTTCAAGTATATGGCAGTGATGATTAAGTTAAGTTCTACATAGTGTTAAAATTAGTTTTACCTATTTTTGAATAGATATTTGTTTATACTAAACTTATATTTCGCTATAAAAAGCTGAATACAATTGAAGCTGGAAAAGTTACTATATACCTATAAAATGTATTAAATTTAAAGTCTACATAATATCTACATAGTTTTCATTTATAATTGAAATTGGGTTAATTGGAACAATAGCGGTATTGGATATTATGAAAATGAGCTCCAATTCTAAAGCCATGTATGAGGATAATTTATTGCATGTAAGAAAAGTAGGCATATTGAAAGAAAACTTTTTGCAAATACATACGTAAATCCATAGAGGTAGAATCTAAAGATGAAATAGGAAAACTTGCACTTGCCTTAAATAAAGCAGGAGAAAATACTAGAAAATTAATCGGAGCAATAATCTCTAGCTCACAAAATCTCAATAGTTCAAGTGAAGAATTAAGTGCAACCATTGAAGAAATTTCTGCTAAGATGGACAATATTAATAAATCCACAAAAGAAATATGGATATGAACATATTTATTGATTGTTTATAGTTATAATGAACTTTTAGGATTTTTTGAATGAGTAATTTTGTTAAATATTATCCACTATAACGTGGAGGGAGCGATACAATGGACAATAATGAAAAGATTAGAAGAAGATACGACAGGGCTTCCCGGGTGTATGATATACTTGAGCAGCCAATGGAAGCTATGTCTCTTAAAAAGTGGAGACTGGAAGCTACTCAAGATTTAAAAGGGAAAGTTTTAGAAGTAGGGGTTGGAACAGGCAAGAATATACCATATTATCCTGATGATGTAGAAATAACAGCCATTGATTTTAGTGAAAAAATGCTTGAAAAAGCTAAAGAAAAGGCAAAAATACTTAATAAACAAGTACAACTGATACAGATGGATGCACAGAATATGGACTTTGCTGATAATACATTTGATATGGTATTCACTACTTGTGTATTTTGTTCTGTGCCTGACCCTGTGAAAGGATTGAAAGAAATAAGACGGGTATGTAAACCTAATGGAAAAATAATTATGATTGAGCATGTACGCAGTGAAAGAAAGGTATTAGGACTAATTATGGATGTTTTTAATCCACTGACTGTAAACCTATGGGGTGCAAATATCAATAGACGCACTGTGGAAAATGTTCAGAAAGCAGGTTTTACAAAAGTTAATGTTATAAATTTGACTGGAGATATTGTAAAGAAAATAATTATTACCAATGAAAAATAAAAATCTCAATAAGAAGATAGTTCTCCACATTTCCTCCATATTTGTACTATATAATTTGATTAATGAATCAGAAACACATAATTGTATGTAAATAATTTTTCTGATCAAAAACAAACACAAGGAGGTTGAAGTCCTAAATGGCTTCAACGGGTAACTTGATAATGAAAATGAGCATGCTTAAGTTACCCAGTGCTTCCGACTGAAAGAGGAGGAAATATTATGAAGAATAAAATAATGGCTATATTAGGTGCAGCAGTAATTTCAGTAGGCGCAATTGGAGGAGCAGCTTTTGCAAGTGGTATTGATAACAATTATAAAGATAATCAAATAATTGCAGCGAAACCAAGCAGTGCAATAGTAAGCACATTAGCAGTACAAAATCCTGATACAAAAGTGCAGAATTTAGTAGAGACTACCATAGCTAATAACTCTAGCCTTAATGAAAGCAGTACTAATGTAAAGCAAACTGCTGTTGAAGATAGCGATGAAAAAGGTAAAGATAATACAAACTATAACCAAAACAGTGCTAATAACCCCTCAAAAGATATATATCAGGATATGACAAAAATCATGAGAGACAATGGATTTAAAGATGCAGCCAGATACATGGAAACAGGTAATTATGCAGCTATGACAGATTATATGAATAATCTATCACAGGAAGATTATGATAAAATGATTAAAATCATGAATGATAATGGTTATGGTTACATGGCACAGAGGATGCAATCAATAGGTAAAGAAGGAATGACCCAGCTGCACAATTCCATGATGGGAAATGGCAGTTATTCAAATGGAATGATGGGGAATTTTAGATAATATATAACCCATTCTTTAAAACACCATGCTCCGAAGTTTTCAATTTGGAACATGGTGTTTTATTTTATTAAAATTGAATCTAAATATGATGGGTATTCTAAGCTGAAAAGGGAAATGTAGCTTTCGCAGCGGAATTTATAATTCCTATAATATTGAACAATATAATAAGGGTAACAACAATGGTCATTTACCAAAGGCTAAAAACATACCAATGAATAAAATTTTATCTGAGTCAGAAAAGTATCTGGATAAGTCAAAAGAATATCATATTATTTGTCAGTCGGGGGTAAGGAGTTTGAGAACTTGTAAAGCATTGAAGAAGCAAGGATTTAATATAGTTAATGTATCAGGAGGTATAGCCCATTATAGAGGAGATCTTGAAAAATAGAAAAACAATTATATAGTCAGACCGACCCCCTAGAGCAATAGGGGGACTAAGGGGGTCTAACTCCAATTTTTCTGCGTATTAGTATCAACTTTCTATCACAACACACGTCGAGTGTGTTGCATTGATAGAGTTAAAATAGCCTTATATCAAAGGTTTTATAGGGTTTTAGGCAGTTTTCAAATGTGTGTTTTTATGTTTCCATACACTTTGAAAATTGCTTTTTTTGTTGGAAACGACCACCTATGATTTTTGGTAACGAATTATGCGAGATAATAAGATCACCTTAAAATCGACGATGTTTTAAAATTGAAAATTCTTCTTTGCTTATTGTTAGTGAAGTGTGGATAACTGCTATAAAATAAATAATAAAGACCATAGGTTTATATAGATTAAAGCCTACGGTCTAATAGTTTCAAATAATTGATTGAAAATATATCACTCAGTTGTTGAATTGTTACATGGAGAAGAACATGAACTTGGCTCACAGTTCCCTAAAAAAGGCACTTGAATTTGTACAAGTTTTTTAGATTTAACAACTGCAACTATTTTTACAGTACAAGTCAACTTGTGGCTGCAATTTGACTGGATGCATTCACAGGCAGTAGCATTAATGTCACAACTTACATCTGAGCCTTCTGGAGCAGTAAGGATTATATTTTTGTCAAAATATACCACTTTTTTAAATATAGGGTCATTAGAACAATTGCTTATAAAGCCAAGTATTGCTTCTATTCTTAGTTTTACATTTACTAAATCCTGCTGTTCATCTATTTTAGTTATATCCAATATACTGTATTTAGTTTCTGTAACTTTACAGTGAATACACTGATCCTCAATTGAATTTGGAAGGTTAAAAGTCTTTTGCTTTTGTTCTTCAAACGCACAAGAGTCAAAAATTCTTGTGGTTTCAATGCATATTTTACCTGAAGGAGAAGGAGTTGGGGACTTAGGAACATTCGCGATTGCTATATTCATTGGTGCATAAACAGGTATTATATCTACTACCGTATTTGAAGCTGCATCAATAACAGATATGTCGCTAGAACCAAGGTTAGTAACATAAGCAAAGTTGCCATCTGGCGTGAATGCTATACCTGAAGGGAGGGATCCAACCTCTACCGTAGCTACTACGCTATTATTACCTGTAAATATTATATCCACAGTATTCAAATCCCCTATTGTAACATAGACATACTGTCTATTTGGTCTTACTGCCAGGTTTGAAGGGACACCATTAAGATGTATAGTATCTATCACTTTATTAGTAAAAAAATCTATTACACTTATAGTTTTATCATCTTCATTACAAACATAAATTAAGTTTTCTGGGGATGCTGCTATGCCGATTGGAAAAGCCCCGACAGGTATTGTAGTAATCACTGTATTTGTACTGGTGTCTATCACAGATACATTGTTAGACATTGCATTTGTGACATAGGCAAAGTTGCCGTTTGGTGATATTGCCACACCTTCTGGGAAATGGCCAACTGGAATGGTAGCTACTACTGTAAGTGTAATAACATTTATTACAGATACATTATCAGAAAAAATATTAGCAACATAAGCAAATCTCCCATTTGGCGTAATTGCTATACCTTCTGGTAATTCGCCAACACGAATGTAGGCTATGTGTCTATTATTGCTTGTATCGGCCACAGTAACGTCGTTAGAAAAGTTATTTGTTACAAAAACAAAATTACCATTTGGCGTAATTGCAACTCCTGATGGGTTGGCACCGGCAACGAATGTGCCAATAACGGTGTTTGTGCTTGTATCTATTACTTCCACATCTACACTTGGAATATAAGCAAGAACTGGCATAATTAATCACTCCTTTCTTTACATGCCTTATTGTGAAAATTATTCAGTAGTTAATTTGTAAATATAGATGGTTGATTTCCCTAAATTTCTAAGAGATATATTTTCAGCAGGGAAGGGACCACCTGGTAGATTTATTTCAAATGGCTTTAGTTGCTCTGTCACAGTTTTGGAGGTAAATGGTATTGTATTGAGAAATGCTGCTAATTGAGAAGTCATACCATGACTAGTCTTTGCTGCAAACTTAATCCTATTTATTTGAGATGGTTCACTTGATAGAGTTAAACTTTTACCGGGTGCAATTGATATTCCTTCACAAGAACAACATTGTTTTGATTGGCAGTTGCCTAAAAACGGTATTTGTATTTGAACAAGTTTTTTTGATTTAACAACTGCAGCTATTTCTACAGTACAAGTCAATTTATGACCGCAATTTAATTTAACACATTCACAGGTAGCACTATTAATATCACAGGATATATCAGAGCCTTCAGGAGCAGTTAGGGTTATATTCTTATCAAAGTATACTGTTCTTTTTAATACAGGGTCATTAGAACAATTGCTTATAAAATCAAGCATTACTTCTATTCTTAAGTTTACATTTACTAAATCCTGCTCTTCACCTGTTTTAGTTATATCTAATATGCTATATTTAGTTTCTATAACTTTACAGTGAATACACTGATATTCATTTGAATTTGGAAGGTTAAAAGTCTTGTGCTGTTGTTCTTCAAACGCACATGAGTCAAAAATTCTTGTAGTTTCAATACACATTTTATCTGAAGGTGTTGGGCAAGGAGTAATATTTACTGTTGCTATACCAACAGGTCTAGAGAGATTAGGGATAGTATCTACTACTGCATTAATTGTTGTGTCTATAACAGAAACACTGTTAGAAATAAAATTTGTTACGTAAACGAAATTTCCGTCTGTTGTTATTGATGTGCCCACAGGGCCGGAACCTACAGGTATAGTTTGAACCACTTCGTTTGTGTCAGTATCTATTACAGAAACATTATTATCAAAAACGTTTGCAACATAAGCAAAATTTCCATCTGGTGTTATTGATATAGAAGAAGGTCCAATACCGACAGTAATGGTATCCACTACAGTATTAGTACTTGTATCAATTACAGATACTGTATTAGTTAAAGCGCTTTGTCCCTGATTTGCAACATAAGCATAGCTACCGCTCGGAGTTATTGCTATAGCTACAGGCAAGTCTCCCACAGTAATATTTTTCACTACTTCATTTGTAGCAGTATCTATCACCGATACACTATCTGCCTTTCCAATTGTCACATAGGCAAAACTTCCGTCAGGTGTTATTGCAATACCGATAGGATCTCTGCCCACAGGTATAGTTTTTACTACTGTGTTGGTATTTGTGTCTATTACTGATACAGAACCTGAAGTAGCTGTTGCAAGATCGGAATTTGCAACATATACATATCTCCCATTAGGCGTTACTGCTAGACCTGTAGGAACATTACCAACAGGTATGGTAGCTATAATTGAATTAGTACATGTATCTATGACAGTTGCGAAATAGTATTGATTTGTAACATAAGCAAATCTGCCGTCCGGCGTTATTGCAATAAGTTTAGCAAAATTATCAGCGGGTTCAATGATAACACTATTTACAACTGTGTTAGTGCTTGTATCTATAATCGATACTTTATTAGCGTTTGAAACATAAGCTAAAGTAGACACGTTATTCATCTCCTTAAAATATATCTTAGTACAAGATATGAGGGTACATAATATTGAGTGAATAATGGATAAGTAAACTTTTTGACTTGCATTTTATTATCTTAGAGGGTACTCATGAACCTTAAGCAAATGAGAGGTTAATGAATAAAATAATTAACCAACGACCTCGCTGCTAAGTTATTGTAAGAAGAATGTAGTTTACTTCTATGTTAATGCAATTTTAAACTAAGCCTTGAAGGGCATCTTTGATAACTTTTGTTTCGTCTACAAGTGATATACCGTCGAAATTAAGTCCTAATTTACTCCAACTTCCTTTTTCATAACTGGAGTAATTTCCATATGTAAAAGAATTAATGAGTGGGCTCCAAGGGGTGTTAAAACTTTCTATTATGATGTTTTGATAGGGATTTTATTGATATGTTTCCTCAAACCTCGAAACTGGTAAAAAACGGTTGACATGTTCTCGAGAAAGCTGACAGCAAATACAATGAAAAACCTCACTTAATATTGATACGGTGAACCGTATTATAAGCATATGGACTCTTTTTTATTCTGTACTAGGAATTTTATGGTATAATATTTAATAATAGGCTAGATTATTGAGTTATTTTCAAGTGTTAATTTATAGATTAAACTCATATACAAATATATGTAGAGTAAATAAGATAAAATGATGGAAGGAGAATAAATGAAATCTATTTTTGACTTTTTAATAAAAAAATTTGTGAAAGACTACAAAAATATAAACTCCCAATCAGTCAGACAATCTTATGGGACTCTTGGAGGAAATATTGGGATAATAATAAATTCTTCTATTCTTGTTCTAGAAATTGTTATTGGTTTATTTCTAAACAGTATAGCAATTACAGCAGATGCTTTTCATAATTTGACTGATGCATTATCTTCGTTAGTTACAATATTTAGTTTTAAACTTGCAAATCGTCCGGCAGATGATAAACATCCTTTTGGTTATGGAAGAATAGAGTACATAACTGCGCTCTTATTTTCTGGTGCCATACTTGTAGTAGGATTTGAATTTCTAAGAAGCTCATTTTTACGTGTTTTACATCCTGTAAATATACCTTTTGATAAAGTAAGTTTTATTTGCATGCTATGTGCAATACCGTTACAAGTTTTTCTTAACAGATGTACAAATTATATAGGCAATGTTATTGATTCATCTGCACTTAAAGCATCAGCGTTAGAATCCTTTACTGATATCTTAGTTCTGTCTATGGTTACATTTTCTTTGCTTGTTACAAGGTTTACCACCTTTCCTGTTGATGGATATGTAGGAATCATTGTATCTCTCTTTATTCTCCATTCAGGTATAGAACTTGGAAGAGAAATGCTTGGTACTTTAATTGGGAAAGCACCAGAAAAGGAATTTGTAGAAGAGTTAAAAAGCAGCGTAATAAGTTATAAATATATATGCGGAGTGCATGATCTTGTAATTCATAATTATGGCCCAGGTAGATACATGGCTTCTTTGCATGCTGAGGTTCCCAGTAATATACCTATTATGGAACTGCATGATGTTATAGATAAGGCTGAGAAGGAAATTGGAAAACGAATGAATGTATATCTTTCTATTCATATGGACCCAGTTACCACAGACAGCCCTGAGATCATAGCCTTAAAGGAAGAAGTTTATAAAAGGCTTAAAGTAATAAAGGGTATAGTATCTATGCATGATTTTAGAGTTGTTGGAAGAAGTGAAGAAAAAACGGTATTATTTGATGTGGTATTGGACAAGACCAGTTTTAAAGATAATGAAGAAAAAGAACTTCAAGCTCAAATACAAGATATCATGTATAGTATTAATCCTTCTTATAGGAGTATAATTACTTTCGATAGAGAGTTTTACTAAATAATATATGAAATGGGGCTGTCGCACTTAGGTAAGTACGGCAGAAAGTGGACTTATTCTGCTTTGATTATCTAAGTGCGACAGCCCCATTTTAGAATGGATCAAGGAAAATTATAAACGGTTTTTTACCGTGGAAGATCTAGCAAAATCAAAATATTCATGCTTACATCAGATTAGATAGGATATCCCATGAATTAGATATCATTTTAACAAAGAAACCGCTATTTCTGGCGGAAGAGTATCTATTTGATTCTGGTTTCTACATTTAGCTGGGAGTTACCTTACCATAGCAGGAGATCATCAAGGAAACCAGATTAGAATTTTATTTTACTATATTAACAGTTCCTTCTTTTCTAGGTGATGCTTTAGGTTCTTCTTTACTGTTATAGCCTAAGGCAGCAGTACCAAACACTGCATAATCTTCAGGAACACCTAATTCTGTAAGTACGCTTCTAACCTTATGGCCTTCTCCAGTAAGAGCTAATATATGAATCCAGCATGATCCAATATTAAGAGCGTGTGCAGCTAAAAGCATATTTTGAAGCGCAGCAGCACAATCAGATTCCTTTGTAAGTGAAGTTTTATCATAAGCTGTAATGACTATTGTAGGTGCATTATAAAATGGATTAAAATTAGGATTTTCACCCATTTT
Source organism: Clostridium thailandense (assembly GCF_019207025.1). Classification (GTDB taxonomy): domain Bacteria; phylum Bacillota; class Clostridia; order Clostridiales; family Clostridiaceae; genus Clostridium_AM; species Clostridium_AM thailandense. Next base: position 63,375 of record NZ_JAEEGC010000137.1, read on the forward strand.
TCTAAATTGTTCTATAGACGACTTTAACATAGCTTCTTTTATTGCAGAAATTAGCTTTTCAATCTTTTCTTTATTTTGAACTGCTGTGAAATGCCCGTCTTGTTTGCCCATACCTGTTGGAGCAAATTGGGCAGCCTCTAAAACCGTATTTAAGTCTGCATCAGAAATTTGATCTTCTTTATAAGTTCTTATACTTCTTCTTGTTAAAATATTTTGTATTACTTCATTCATAGTTTTTCTCCTTTCAATTTAAAAGACATTTTAATTTAACCTTTATATTTACTAGCTAATAATAAATATATAAGATTTTTGCTTAATAAAAGACATCATTACCTTTGACTAATACATAAATTGAATTTATAATTACCTTATCAAAATTTAAATGTAATTTATAAAGTAACATAATGATATCAATATATATATTATGTGTCTAATTGATATTTTTCATCAAATCAATAACTAAAAGTTATAAATTGTTATTGATGTTTTATAACTTGAAATATTATAAATTAAGGAGTGCATTTATGAACTGGCAGCAATTAGAATATTTTAAAATTATAGCGGAAACACAGAATTTTACATTAGCAGCTAATTTACTTTCTGTAACTCAGCCAGCCTTGAGTAAAGCTATTTCAAAATTAGAAGAAGAACTAAATGTACCATTATTTGAAAAAAATGGCCGCAATATAAAATTAACTCGTTTTGGCAGTATGTTTTTAGTACATGCTAACGCTGCAATAAATGAGATTAGTACAGGAATTCAGGAATTACAGGATATAATTAATCCTATGGCAGGCACAGTTTCCATATCTTCACTTTACACTATTGGAACACATTTTATTCCTTCGATTATAACTGATTTTTTGAAGGAAAGTCCAAATACAAAATTTGAATTTGGGATTCAATCAACTTTTAATATTTTAAAAGGCCTTAAAGATGGTAAGTTCGATTTTGGTTTCTATGATGAATTTGAAGATATTAAAAGGTATGAAGAAATAGAGTCAGTTCCTATAAAAGATGAGGAGCTTGTTGTCATAGTCCCTAAAAATCATCATCTTGCTGATAAAACAGAAGTACTACTAAAAGATTTGAAAGAAGAAGCTTTTGTGTTTTTTTCAGAAGGAATCAAAGGGAAAATGTGTTCCATCTTTGAAAGTCTTGGTTATATTCCAAAAACATCCATGGAATATAATAAAAGCAGTATGGTGGTAACAGGTTTTGTTAGTGCAGGTCTTGGTATTTCTATAGTTCCGAACACACCAAATTTAATAACTGGAGAAGTATCCGTATTAAGAATAAAAGAGCCGCATTGCTATAGAACTGTGCATATGGGATGGTTAAAAGATGGATATATGACTCCTTCAGCTAAAATATTTAAAGATTTTGTTATTGAAACCTCCTCAAAAATCAATATTTAACATGTACATATACCGTATAGAAAAGTTTCCGTTATGCCACTTATGGTGAACCGTATCACAAGTAACTGAGGTTTTTGTAATGATAGAAAATCTAAAATGCTTTGATCTAAAACAAGTTATACTGTTACGGCGTTTAGAAAATGCCCTAAGTTAATATTAAGAGAGATTATTCACTATTAAGCGGGGCGGTGCTTTGTTTCCGATTTTCTTTGGCTCCGCAGACGCTGAGAAGGTTACAAAGCTGGGTGTAACAGTCTCTATGCTAAGTGTCCGTCCGAACGGTTCGCAGCAGCTATTCAGGCCAAACAACCTAAGTAAATAAGTCACAGGACGAGTAATCATCTTAATAGGTGCTGGCTCTTCTTTTGGTCATTTTATTGCATATTTATAAGTGGTTCTATTTCAAAAAATTAGGTTCATGTTGCAACAGAATAATACTGGCAATATAAATACCAGATCTATCCAATGTAAGGTGATTTTATTTAACAGATTTTATCCCGCTCATAATAAAACTAAGTGTTTTTTCAATAGCATATTCTTTATCATTTTTATTAATATAACAATATTGAGCGCAACTATATATTGATGAGGAAATTATTTTAACTAGTATATTTGTATCCTTACAATCTAGCTCACCTCTACCTGTCATATTTTTTAATATTTTTTCAATAAGATTATCTATTTTATGTCTTAATAAATTATCTACATTAGATGCAATAGATGTAGAATCAATCTTATGCGTTTGATAAAAATTGATATTATATTCATAAAGGAATAAGATAAGTTCTTTTATAATATTTTCATTTAAATTTATAGCGCTTGAAACTTCCTTTGGTAACATTTCTTCAAAGCAGTCTACAATGAGTTCTTTAAGTAAAATATACTTATCTATATAGTGAGAATAAAAGGTTGCTCTATTTATAGTTGCCTTTGTCGTAATATCTTTAATTGTGATGTATTTAAAGTCTTTTTCTTCAAGTAACTTGACAAATGATTCTTTAATCAAATTTTTTGTTCTTACTGCTCTTGGGTCTTTTTCATTCATAATTTATCATTAATCTCCTTTGATAAAACAACAGTTTTAATAGAATGTTGTTTACACAACACAGCTGAAAATCTATTGGTTGTAGTTTTATGAGTAATTTAATAATATATTAACATGCACTTGTATCTTAGACAACACATGTTTTATAGGAGGTAATATAATGAAAATTTTGATGATAGGTAGAGGAGTAATTTCAACACAATATGGATGGGCTTTAGAACAAGCAGGTAATGATGTAACATTTTATGTTCGTCCAGGAAGAATTAATCAGTATGGCGATATAGTGAATTTAAAAATATTGGATGGTAGAGAGAGTAAAAAGGGTGATTTAGTAAATAAATCTTGGAAAATTAAAATGATAGAAGAATTGTCATCTAACCATGATTTTGATTTGATTATCATTAGCGTAAATCATAATCAGTTAAGTAACATAATAAATTGGTTAGAACCGCTTGCTAATAGTTCAACTGTTTTAATATTTAATAATATTCTTGACGAACCTTTAAATTCAATTGGATCAATACCAAAAGAACAAGTTGTTTGGGGATTTCCTGGAGCTGGTGGATCTTTTATAAATCAAAACACATTAGATGGTGGTTTTATGAAAAATATTTTTATGGGATTCATTGATAACATTACTAACAAAAACAGATATGATATAGTAACTCGGTTGTTTAAAAATGCAGGCTTTGGTATATCTGAAAAGAAAGATATGCGTAATTGGTTATGGTTCCACTTTATTACTAACGCAAGCCTAATGGCTGCAGCCTCAAAAGTGGGTTCGCTTAATGATCTATTCGATTCTACAAGTGCACTTAAAGATTTTACTTTAATATTAAGGGAACTCATTCCACTTATGGGTGCTAAAGGCTCTAAAGTTAGTTCAATAACAAATATTGCAGTAAATCTACCTGCAGGACTTGTGGCTTTTGTAATGAAATTGGCATTAGCTAAAGGTAAGCTACCTAGAGAAATAATGAGAAGTGCTAGTGGCAGTGAAAATCTAAAAGCCGAAAGTAATGTAATATTTGTACGGGACACTCTTGATGAAGCCCGTAGACTAGAGATATCTCTTCCTAGGCTTGAATCTTTATAGTCACCTATTTATAAAGAATTCTTAAGTCATGCAGATGCCATTGAACTTAACAGTTAAATGGCATTTTTAGTATTTATTTTTCTTTAGCAAATCACCCTAACCAATACCAAAGCTTTCTCTCACTAATTCAATGAACAACGACATAGGAGGACTAATCCATTTATTCTTGTGGTAAGCACATATTGCTGTAATCTTACTATCAGAGCATTCGACTTTAAGTTCTTTTAACTTACCGCTTTCAAGTTCCTCTTCTACTGTAAAACGAGGCAAAAAAGAGATTCCTAAGTTACTTGCAACACATTTTTTTATGGCTTCAATACTCCAAAGTTCAATCGTGTTATTTAATTTTATATTATTATCACGAAAATAACTTTCAAGTATTTTTCGATAGATAGATTCAACTTCATTAATAATAAGACTTATATTTACTTCTTGATTTGGTTTGCAAAGGTCCAAGTTATCCTGATTAAATGAAGGTGAACATACTAAAGCTAAATTAAAATCTGCGAGTCTAATAGTAGTCAAGTTATCATTTGGAGTGACCACATTGTACATTAAACCAATGTCTACTTCACCCATTGATAAGATATTTTTTATAGCAAAACAATTGAGTGTAATTATAGAAAGTTTTACATTAGGAGCTTTTTCTTTAAATAATCCCAGTACCTTTTGTAATTTATAAGACATCAAGGATTCTGGAACTGCAATTTTCAATTCTCCTGTAATCTTATCACCATACTTGCCAATACTCTCTATTTTTTTTACAGTGTCAAGTAATTCATTTGTATAAGGTATCAATTCTTTTCCTAAGGACGTTAATACCATATTGCGGCCGATTTTTTCAAATAGTTTGATTGATAGCTCCTGTTCCAACTGCTGAATTTGAGATGTAATAGTAGATTGAGTGTATCCAAGTTTCATTGCAGCATTTGAAAAACTACCCTCTTCTATAATACTTTTAAATGTTTTAAAGTGTCTAATGTCCATTTGTTTCCCTCCAAGCTCTATATATAAATGATATATTGATAGAAATGAATTGTCAATTCGAATATATCAATTTTACAAATATATGCTTGTTTGATAGTATAAGTTTATGGAAGGGGTGTATATGAAATGGATTCATTAGCAAAGCAAATAAAAAATGCAGCACTCAATATGGGATATGAAAAGTGCGGTATTATTAAAATATCTGATATGACTGGATATGAGGAAAAACTTAATGAAAGAATTCAGCGTATTCCAGAGATTAAGCCATATTACGAAGGATTTTATCGTTTTGTTCACCTGCAAGATACATATCCTTGGGCAAAATCAATAGTCATTTGTGTAAGACAATATGGAAAATATAATATTCCTGAGCACTTGGAGGGCTTGATTGCTAAATACTATTTAGTAGATAGTAGAAGAGATGAGAATTCTGAAGATTTTCAAGACAGTTTGAAATTTGAAGCATATATGCAAGAACTGGGGCTTAAAACCGCTACTGAAAGAAAATTTGGAATTACTGCGTTGCGCTGGGCCGCATTAAAAGCTGGTCTTGGAATAGTACGTAAAAATAATTTCTTTTATACAGAATCTGGTTCATGGGCATATTTAGAGGCATGGCTTATAGATAAAGAGTTAGAAGCTATTGAGATACCAAAAATAAAAGAATGTCCTGAAAAATGTAATTTGTGTATTAAATCCTGTCCGACATCTTCTTTATCTGAACCTTATACTATGAACCGCTCCTCATGTGTCTCTTGTCTTACCACCTGGGAAGGTTGGGATTTACCACATGAAAAATTTAATAAAGAGATGGGGAGCTGGGTTTTTGGGTGCGATGTTTGTCAAGATGTTTGCCCTATGAATAAAGGAACTTGGAATGCTGAAGAAGAATTTCCTAGGTTATCTGAATTAAGCAAACAAATATCCTTAGAAAAAATCCTTCAAATGGATTATACATTTTTAGAGAATGTAATGCAGCCTAAGTTTTGGTATATAGAAAAACATAATGTTTGGAAATGGAAGACTAATGCCATTAATGCAATGGTGAATGACTATAAAGAGCAGTATAGGGAATATATTTTTCATGCTTGCAATGACAGTAATGTTAAAGTAAGAGAAATGGCGGAATGGGCAATTAAAAAACTGAACCTATAAATTATTCATTTACTGTCCTATGTCAATTGTCCTCTGTCCTCTAAAAAAATATTTAATTTGTGTTAACTGTTACCAATAAATATTTTTTATAAGTTAACTGTCGGCCATGGTTCTCTATAATGGAATGAGTCAACGAATGCTTTACATTTGTTGGAATAAAATGTATAATTTTTACAAGAGAACACATATCGGTAATTGATTTCCTAATAAATAGAGGGTGGGGGCTAAAGATGAATATAGAGAAGCTTAATAAGCTGAGGGAGAAATTTAAATTAAGAAACATAAAAGCAAGGTACATTGATACTTTGGAAGATACGAAGTTATGTACATTAAATATTATACCTAGTTCATGTACCATTGGAATTGGACATTCAGTTATACTTCAAAGGATAGATACTACAAATTCTCTGTTAGAAAGAGAAAATAAATGAATCAACAATATAGTATAAGACGACAAAAGGAGCCGTCGCACTATAGATGTCTACAGTGTGGCGGTTCCTATCAAATTTCATAACATACGGATACTTGATCGTCTAGAACATTCCCTATAAATTTTGCAACTTCCAGGTGTACAGGATGAGAAAGATATGCATTCATATCTTCCATTGATGCAAATCTCGTAATCAGAATTATATCACAAGCTGTTTGACTGGGACGAATATTTAATTCAGCTTGTATATCTAAAAGAACTTCTATTTTTCCTTTCATGCCCAAAAGAACTTCCTGTGTCTTTTTAATATTTTCAGTATCCCTGTTTTTTAATTTTAAAAGTAGATTGTTTACAATCATTTTTTACCTCCTGTAATGTTTAGTATAGTTTGAGCAGCCTCTTTTCCATTTATAAGTAATGTAATTTGATGAATGCCTGGATAATGTTTACGCGTAGTAAGGTCCGCAAAGCTGTGAGTACGTCTTCCAGATAAGTGTGAACTGCCGGGTACAGTTTTGTCTGATAAGAGAAACAGCTTTCGGGAGGAGCGGCCATTGGATTTTATAAAGTCAATACCATATTCTAAACGAATATGTGCAGGAGTATTCCATACTATATCCAGTGAATAATTAACTTCACAGTTGTCTCCAATCTGAATTCCGTGCGGATCAACAGTCAGGATTACATTCCTAAACAAAGGGTTTTCGCTAAAAAAATCTGTATAACCAAAGAGAGCCAGTGCTGTAGGATTTGCTTTTCGTATGAGAGTGCGGCAGCCTTGCCGAAGAATCCAGTCTGTTTCAGAATTATAACCTATCCATTTCTGTGCTAATTCTAGAACTGTTTCAGGATTATCCTTCGTAATGTCATTCAGATTGTTGGCTACACTTTTACGTACATAAAGCGAGGAGTCTGCCCTCAGATTTTCCAAAACTTTTAAAATTAGTGATGGATCATGTTTAAACATAGGCAGTGATATTCCCCATGGAAGGCGCGGACGGCATCCTTCACTGGAAAAGCGACGAACATGCTCATTTTCATTCAATGACCATTTAAGCATATATTCCATTACATGCTCAGGATTATTAAGCAGAAATGGACGAATGGCAAACTCCGAGGATGACTGCTGTGTAAAACATTCCAAGGCATTCATTGAAAGTTCAAAGTATTTTTTCTGCTGTCCGTAAGTGGCTACAAAGTCAGGAAAGAACAGGTATGGGAATCCAACACAACTCTCATTTATTGAAAATAGAATCTTCAAAGCATCTTCAAAAGGCCTAGGAAGATATTCACCCAATTTTTCTGCAATCCTATGAATTCTAGCTTTTAGCTGTAATTCATCCCACGGAGGTGATAAAATACAAGATGTAAACTGCTCAGAGTCAAAGTCCTTATATACTTTGTGAACTTTATTTCCAAAGTCTTTTAAAAATTCAATTGAATAAATATCCTTTAATGCATCGCCCATAAGTTTTCTTCATTCTCCTTTGAACTGTTTTTAAAATATTCTACTTACTTAGTATAACCAATATAACTTGACGACAGTATGTCAGGTTTTAGAATGATATTTATTTACCATATGATCCAAACGCATTGAGATTTCGTTGCGCACACTTTCAGGCTCTATTACCTCCAGCATTGCACCAAAAGAAAAAAGATAATTGTAAATCCACTCACCATCAGGCATGGAAACAATCACAGTATAGGAGCCGTCTTTGTTTCTTATTATATTTTCTTCTTCAAAATCGTCATATACACGGTAAGCCCCTTCAGATGATATTTTGAGAGTCAGCTTAACCTGTTTGGCACATGCTTCATCTGTAGATTTATTCATAAATTCTTGTAAGCTTTGATGCATACAAGATTCCTCTGTAATATAAATATCGGACATACGATTTATCTTAAATGTTCTCAATGCCATTTTTTGCAGGCAATATCCTTGTAGATACCAGGCTTTATCTCTAAAAATCAGTTTAAAAGGTTCAACTTTACGTTGGCTTTTTTCTCCACTTACGTTGAAATAGGAAAAAGTAATTATCAGATGTTCAAGTATGGCATCTTTAAGAAGGCTGAATATTTCTTTTTGCTTTTTATCCTTTCCCCAATTAGAAAAATCAACTTCAATCCAGGCTATATTACTTTTTTTAAAAAGACTATTTAATTTTGATAGCACATCATCAAGTTCAGGATATTGAACTGCTGACAAGCTTTGAAGAGCAAACAAAATTTTATCCTGTTCTTTTTCCGAAAGCAGTGACTTATTAAGTACAAAGTTATCAAGCAGAGAGATTCCTCCACCTTTACCTTGACTTGCATATATAGGAATACCTGATTGGCTCAATGTATCAATATCCCTATATATAGTTCTTACAGATACTTCAAAATGTTCAGCTAGTTCGCTTGCCGTTATAGACTTCTTCTCAAGCAGAATATATATGATTTTAAATAATCTACTTATTTGCATAACATCACCCCATTTAAAAGTATAAATCGCATAACTTGACAACACTGTGTCATATTATGCGATTTTTTAATGAAAGTATGCGTTATTCTAAAATATTTCCTCCAGCAACGGTGTCAGCTTTCCCGCATAATATATATTCAATTTATGAAGCGCTCTTGTGCAGGCAGTATAGAACAACAGCCTCTCTTCTTCAGAGCTGTAATTTTCATTACCTGCATTATAAATAATAACTATATCAAATTCCAAACCTTTTGCAAGATAGGCTGGGATAACTAAAGAGCCGTTTATATACTCATCATCATCTTTAGTTAGAGCTTTGACTTCTGTTTTATTCTTTAAAAAACTGTACACCCTATCTGCTTCCTTTATGGTTCTTGTTATTATTCCAATAGATTTATAACCTTTTGCCTTGTACATTTCTATATCTTTTATAATTCTTTCATTAATAGAATTTTCATCGAAAAGTCCGAGAACTGTCGGCTTATCTCCACTTCTTTCTACATATTCGTCATTAACCTTATGGTTTAAAAGTTTTCTTGAAAACTCAGTAATCTCCATTGTGGATCTGTAGCTCTTTGTAAGATTAATTATACAGGTATTATCTTGAGGGAATATATGAGCTATGTTGCTGTAATCACCAACATTCATAAATGGATTTATAGATTGATTTAAATCTCCCAGCATTGTTATATTAGCGTGCCTAAAGAGCTGATAGAAAATTTCATACTGCAGTGGTGTATAGTCCTGAGCCTCATCGATTACTACATATTTAATATCTGTGGTTTTAGGAAGGTCTCCAAAGACTCCCTTTAAATAAAGCATCGGCACCTGGTCTTCATAGTTAAGCAATTTAGAGTCAAGATTTTTCAGAGTATAGTTTTTTATTTTAGGCGCTAGGTTTTCAAAGAGCTTCTTATAAATATCAAGCAAATCAAAATCTGTAACTCTGCTGATTTCCTTATATATATGTTTAGTTTCTTCACAAGCGCTAGCAGCTGCTTTTTCGTTAACTTCCTTCTCATCTATAAAAGAACCTGTATTCCATAATTCCTCATAAATTTCATTTATACGTTCTTTTTTATAAGGATCCAGTAAAAATAAAATTCTTTCTCTTATCTTATCAAGTCTTCTTTTAAGAGGAAGATTTATATAATCCTTGTAATACAGTTCTTCAAGATCCTTGGAGGACACTATTAATTTATCCCCGAAAACTATATCCTTAAAGCTTCTGCCTGCTTTTTCAATACTCTCAGCGTGCCTCTTTAATACTTCTATAAATTCAAGTGAGGATTTGTATTTTATGTTTCTGATTCTTATTTCGTAGTTCCAAAACTGTTTTGAGGTAAGGATAAATTCCATCATGTTAGAGTAATCTTCCTTAATAAATCTATCTCCTAAGGCTTTATGCATATATTCTTTAAAGGTAGTCTGGAGCATATTGTCCTCTCCGAGCTGAGGCAGTACGGTTGATATATAATCATTAAAAATCTGATTAGGTGAAAATATTACTATATTTTGAGGCGTTATTTTTTCGCGATGCTTATATAAAAGATATGCTATTCTGTGAAGGGCAATGGAGGTTTTTCCGCTGCCTGCAGGACCCTGAACAATAAGGTTCTTGGATTCTTCATTACGGATAACCTTATTCTGCTCTCTTTGAATAGTAGTTACTATAGTTTTCATCTTGCTGTCGGTGGTTTTACCTAGGATTTCCTGAAGTATTTCGTCGTCTATCTTAAGATTGCTATCAAACATGTACTCCATTTTGCCCTTGCTGATTTTGTACTGTCTCTTTAAGGTCAGATCTCCTTCAATAGTTCCTTCAACGCATTTAAAGGCTGCTTTTCCTATTTCATAGTCATAAAACATGCTTGAGGATGGAGCTCTCCAGTCATATATTAGAAAATCATAATCTTCATTTATAAGATTTGATGTGCCAATATAATATTTTTCCGCCTTTTCCTCTCCCTTTTCAAAAAAATCAATTCTTCCAAAGTAGGGTGACTGAAGCATTCTCGCGTATTTTTCCTGAAGCCTTCTTGTAATTTCATGGTTCCTCTTTTGATATTTCATTCTGTCGATGAAGCCCATAAAGCTTACAACCTGCTCAAGTCCATTGATCACGGATACAGAACCAAGTTCCTCCCACATTTCTTTTTGAGTTTCAAGAGCATCCTTTTTAAATCTGTCCTTATAATCAAGCTTTTCCTCCAGTTGCCTTTGAGCTTCCTTAAGAACAAGCTCAAGCCATTCATTTTCTATCTTCCATTCAAAGTCGTTAATGTTCATATACATATGCCTCCTCATTATGGATAAATGGGTCATAAAATTCTTTTTAAGTATACCGGCAAAATAGACTAAAGAACAGTCTGTAAATTATTTTTTGGTTATGGTATAATTAAAGTGGGGGATGAGATAATCCCCTTTTTTATTTTAATATTAAACTTTATAGAAATAGGTAAAAAATTAGTCTTTTTATAAGAATTAACTTATAATATTGTAGAAAGTAAGTTTAGAGCTAAGTATTTGATGTATTATAAAATTTTGAGCTTCTGTCTTTTAGATTATTTGAAATAATAGCAGGTAAACGTATACTTTTGCAGAAATATAAAATTATATAGAGAAGAGATATAATGCCAACATTCTTTATAATAGTAATGATACAATTTAGAGGCTAGATCAATAATCAATTATAGTAAGACAAATTTATTTAGTATTGCAGAAAGTAAAAATAATCTTAAATTGATTGAAAGTGAGCTGGTTGTTGAATGTTTGAAAAATTCTCTATAAGGAATAAGCTAATTATAAGTATTATTATAGGTTGCTTGATACCTTATTTAATTGGCTGCCTATATGTAAAAAATAAAACGGAAGAATGGCTATACAATAACTATATTGAAAATACTAATTTATCGCTTCGCCAAACAGCTACCCATGTTGACGAAGCAATTCTAAAAAATATGAGTAACTTGGTATCTATGATTGCCATGGATGAACGTGTAATAAATGTCGATTTTACTGTGAATTCTTATATTGATTATAATGCATCCACTTTCAAATTTAATACTTCAAAAAGTGAAAAGGAGATAATGGATTATTTTCGTACAATTAAAGATAGTCACAGCATTATAAATATGATTTCTTTTGGCACAGAACAAGGGAGTTATGTTGAGTATCCAGCTTTTAAGCCTGAGGGATCGTATGACCCACGGACAAGGGAATGGTATATCAATGCAATTAATAAAAAGGATACTGTTATATCAGAACCTTATATTACAAAAATGTCTAAGGATATGGTTATAAGTTTTAGCAGAAGTGTGATCTTAAAAGGTAAAAAAATAGGTGTAATAAGTTTAACAATAAAACTAGATGATCTCATGAAAGATATAAATGGCATTAAATATGGTGAATCAGGATACATTAACATCCTAAGCTCTAATAATGTTTTTATAAACAGTCCATTAAATAAAGCTTGGATACTTCATTCAGTGGAGGATTTAAAACTGAATGTTCTTAGTTCTATTGACAACTATAACGGAAAGTCTTTTGAAGGAAAGATTAATGCTTCGGACAAGGTTTTCAATGTATATTTTTCTCCTTATAGTGGATGGAAATATGTATCAGTTATAGATAAAAGTGAAGTGTTAAAGCAGTCGAAGGTACTGACGAGCCTATTGATAGTTATTTATTTAATAATGTTTTTGGTAATGCTCGTAGTGATATCCCTGATTTCTAACCATATCACAAGGCCGATTTTTAAGATTACTCAGGCTATTAATAAAATGGCGACCTTTAATTTTGACATGTATAAAAATAGGAACTTCGAAATTTATACTAACTATAATGATGAGATTGGAGAAATTTCGAGATCCCTTAATACTATGCAAGAGAATTTTGTTGAGTTAAAAAGTAAAATAGAAGTTATGGACAAAGAAATCCAAAATATTAACATAGAAGAAAGTTCACTTTATCAGCTTGAATTATCAGAAGATAGCCCATTTGTTGGGATAGCAAGTTCCATCAATGGTTTATTGCAAAAAGTACACAATTCGATTGAACAGATTAGATTTTATAATTCAGAAATATCTCATAAGAATGAGTTGCTAGAAGCTTCTAAAGAGGAATTAATAGTCCAATTAGAGGAGATAGATTCACAAAATGAATATATACGCTTTATAGCAGAGCATGATTCCTTAACCAATTTGCCCAATCGTCGTAAATTTTATGAAAAATTAAGTGATGTGTTGGCTAATAACAGAGCAGGTGCTGTTATTCTACTAGATTTAGATAATTTTAAAAGTATAAATGATACTCTTGGACACCTTTTTGGAGATAAGGTACTTCAATATATTTCTGGAAAATTAGAGGAAATATCAAATTTCAAGATATTTGTCTCAAGGTTTGGTGGAGATGAGTTTTTATTGCTTTATGAAGGAGAAAATGATGTAAATGAAATTATCAAATTCATTAAACAATTATTGGTATTGTCTAACAAGAGGTTTCTTATCGATCAAAATGAAGTAGAAATTGAGTTTAGTATTGGAATTTCTCTTTTCCCGAGGGATAGCATGAATATAGATCAGTTGATTATGAATGCAGATTTGGCCTTGTATTCTATAAAAAATAGTGGAAAAAATAATTTTGCTTTTTTTAATAATGAGATGTTGAAGCATCTAAAATTTAAATTGGATACAAAGAATATTTTAAGGAAAGCAATTGAAAATAATGGATTTAAGATGGTATATCAGCCGCAAGTGGATATAAAGTCTGGTGAAATCATAGGTTATGAAGCACTTGTCAGATTGAAGGATCATAAGGAAATATCGCCAGGGGAGTTTATAGCCGTTTCAGAAGAAGATGGCACAATTGTTACTATAGGAAGAATTGTAACGAAAATGGTTATAGAACAGATGCATAAGTGGCAGCAAATGGGATTTGGACTTAAACCTATAGCCATAAATTTCTCGGCAATGCAAATACTTGATTATTCTTATAAATCGTATCTATTGGATTTATTAAAATCAAATAGCATAAGTACGGGACTTATAGTTATCGAGATTACGGAGACTACTTTCTTAGAAAATAAAGAAGTAGCAATAGAATTTTTGAAAGAATTAAGGTCTTATGGAATCAAAATAGCGATCGATGATTTTGGAACTGGCTACTCTTCCTTAAGCTATTTGACATTTTTACCTATAGATACAATCAAGCTAGATAGAACATTAAGTATTAAATTCCTTGAACTAGAAAATATTGCAGTTATGGATAGTTTAATTGCTTTAGCTCATAGCTTAAATATGAAGGTTATTGCAGAAGGTATTGAAGAATATGAACAAGTTAGAAGACTTATAGTTGGAAAATGTGACGCTATTCAAGGATATTATTTCAGTAGACCACTTGAAGTTGAAGAGGTGGAAAGAAATTATGGAATGATTTATAAAATATAGCTTTAGATTATGTGAACTGCATGCTTCGTTAGCCAAGTTAATAAAAGCATTCTTCCTTGAATATTGATATAAGGAAGGATGCTTTCATTATTTATCTAATTATTTTTTGGAGGGTTTTCTTATTTATTTGAAACTTCTTTGAAGCTGTTTATGATTGTCGTAAAGTTATCTTTGTTTTTATCAAATGTACTTACCTCACTCCATCCCAAAACTTGATCAAATGAATTTGGACAATCTATAAAAATAAGGAGTTTTTTAGTAAAGTAACCACCGATGGTAACTTCATTAGGTGGGATAATAAAATTGAAATTTCTGTTAGTGAAGTTTTTCAATTGGTACAGAAATAAATATAATAAAAAATTTAAGATTAATATCTATAATATTAGTTTTAAAATCAAAAATACAAACATAGTTTAAAGTAATCATTATATTTATGATAAAAGTATTTTTGATGAAAGGTATAACTGGTTATGAAAGATATTAATATAGAAAAGTTTTTCAAAAGTAAGGATAAAGGAAATATAATTATTTTAGTAATTTCAATTTTATTATTATATTTACTTATTTCAGTATACTTTACTAAGCATTTCTTTTTTAATACAGTAATAAACGGAGCAGATGTCTCATTAAAAGCACATAGTGAAGCGGAGGGTATAATTAGAGGATATATTAAAGACTATAAGCTGCAGTTAGTTGAAAGAGATGGAAAAGTAGAAGAAATAGCAGGACAAGATATAGAGCTTCAATATAACGAGAAAAGTAGTATTTCTAAAATCTACAATAGTAATAATCCATTTAAATGGGGTATTTCATTATTAAAGACTCAAAAATATTATGTAAATGATCTGTTTGTTTACAACAAAGATAATATGGGAAATAGAGTAAATGAATTAAATTGTTTAAATAAAGATATTATAGAACCTCAAAATGTAAGTTTTAGATACTTAAATGGCTCATATGAGGTTATTAAAGAAGTATATGGAAATAAGGTTAATAAAGATAAACTAAATGAAGCTATAAAAACGAGCATATTAGAAGGAGAAACAAGATTAGATTTAGACGAAAAACTTTGTTACGAAAATCCCAAATACACTCTAAGTTCTGATAAAATTCCTAAAACTAGGAGTTTGTTAAATAAGTATGTATCAACAAAAATTACCTATATATTTGGAAGTAAAAACGAAATAGTAGATGAAAATAAAATAAACGGATGGCTTAACGTTGATGAGAATTTAGAAGTAGTAATAAATGAAAATGCAGTTTTAGAATATATACAGGGATTGAGCAAAAAATATGATACAGTTGGAGTACCAAGAAATATTAAAGCATCTATAGGCAAAATAGTAGAAGTTAAGGGCGGATTTTATGGATGGAAAATTAATTGTGTTAGTGAAACACTAGCATTATTAAAAAATATAAAACGTGGTGAAGTGCTTCAAAAAGAACCAATATATACTCAAAAAGCTGTATGTAGAGATAAAGATGACATAGGCAATACTTATGTAGAAATTAACATAACAAGACAAAATTTGTGGTTTTACAAAAATGGGAAACTTATAGCTCAAGGTCCAATAGTTACAGGCAATCCCTATAGAGGAAATGCTACACCTGTTGGGATCTATATGCTTAATTATAAACAAGGAGATGCAGTTTTAAGAGGGCCAACTTATGAAGCTAAGGTAACTTACTTTATGCCCTTTAATGGAAATATAGGAATACATGATGCAAGTTGGATGAGTTCTTTTGGCGGAGATATATATAAAAGAATTGGAACACATGGATGCGTAAATGCCCCATTATACTTAGCTAAAGCGATTTTTGACAATATAGAAGATGGAACTCCTGTTATTTGTTATGAAGAGTAAAATTTATAATTTCAACTTCAGCGTTATTAGGTTCTAAGCATTTATCTTTGCGAATCACAAGTATTATTATAACATTCCATTCTTATCCCCATATAATAAAGTAAACAAATGAAAATAACAAAATAAAATAAGGGGATGAGAAAATGAGTACTAGACATTATGTTTTATTAGCAACAGATGGATTTATTAAATTGCCATTAGATGGAGAAGTATGTACAGAAAATAGAAAAGAAGTCTATATCTTTGGGTTTTCTGGCGGCCTTTTAGAGGTGGATGGCGTAAAAATAGAAGAAAATAAATATTTAGATTATAAAAATCCGAAAAATTGGAATATGATTTTAAGTAAGAAAGGTACGGCAACTATTCCTTCTCCTATGCTTTGGGGCGAAGTAGGTGATCAAATATATGTTACACTTATTAATATTGGTATGAAATATCGTCCAGACTTAATGGATTTTCATACTGTTCACATGCATGGAGCTCATGTTGCAACACAGATAGATGGCTTTCCAGAGACTTCTTTTGGTGTTCCTATGTGGGAAGAAACTACTCCAATTACTCCACCACCTAAAGCCACCTATTTCTTTCATCCAGAAAATCCTGGAACATTAATGTATCATTGCCATGTAGAGGCTTCCGAACATGTTCAAATGGGAATGTATGGAGCATTAGTTATTTATCCATCTATGAAAAGTTTGGCTGTAAATGGGATTACTAAATCTTCTACATCTGGATATTGGAAATTGAATGGTAAAGTACAAAAGCATATTCCTAAAACTGCTACAAATCGAAATTTTGCTTATAACAATATTCATAGTTATTTTGATAAAGAATACGTAATGCTTTTATCTGATATTGATTCATCGTGGCACGAAAGCGTTCTTAAGAATATTCCCTTTAATGCGGTAAATTTTAAACCGGATTTTTGGCTAGTCAATGGAAGAGCTTTTCCAGATACTCTTTGTCCGCATCCTTTAAGTGGTGACAGTGATCCAAATCTTGTGCAAATTAACTATGATTCCTATGTTCATGTTAAAACCAATGAAATGTTCCTGCTTCGAATGATCAATATGGGATATCAAGTGGTTCCATGGCATATTCATGGTTGGCACTTTATGGTGGTAGGAAAGGATTCACACTTAAGTCCGTTTTTAAAACTCGGTGAAGATCGAAAACACCTTGATCATCAACTAACAGAGATGGGATTTACTGCAACTATTGGATCAGGAGAAACTTATGATTTAATTATTGCTGCAGATGATAAAAGAGGATTGTATAGAAACTATATTGTTAGGGGGCAGGATGGATTCCCATCTCTTTGTAAACAGCTTAGAGAAATACAGAATATTAATCCTTCTGCAATATCTAATATTCCAGAAGAACCAGTACACTGTCCTAATCCAAAATTAATAAATTATATAGAAATTTGTAGTCAGCCTCATGGAGATCCAAATGATCAGTTCTTCCCACAATTTTATCCAATGCATAATCATGACGACTACAAGGTTACAAATAATGGAGTATATCCAGGTGGACAATTAACATTTATTCAAGCAGATGCACCGGATAAACAAATGTAGCAATAAATTTAGAGCTACTTAGAAAAAACTTAATTATTAGATTATTTCAGAATAAGTTAAAGGTAATAGAGGGGCGCTTCAAAATAGAAATTAATTTCTATTTAGGCGTCACCTCCTACCTCAAGATGGATCGACTTATCAATATAAAAAATAAGATAGAAATTTTTCTTGACAACATTTACATTAACATGATATTCTATTGTCATAGAAATTGAATAATATTTATTAGGATTGTGACTGGTAGGCAGGCAAGACCTAGATTAATATGAAACACTTGTTGTTGATTTATAGGTGTTTGATATTAGTTTAGGTTTTTTATTTATCAAAAACTTAAACTAAGTAATTATCGATAATTAAAAAGTAGTCACTATTACTGAAAATGTAAATATTTTAAGATGGTGGTAAAATGAAGATTAAAAAGGTGTTAAATAACAATGCTGTTACTGTTATCAATGAAAATAATCAAGAAATAGTAGTAATGGGTCTAGGTTTAGCTTTCAAAAAAAGAACCGGAGATGAGCTTGAAGAGGAAAAAGTTGAAAGGATATTTACTTTAGAGAATAAAGAGATATCTGAAAAATTAAAGAAGCTCATCAGTGAAATTCCAATAAAATATGTAGAAATCTGTGAAGAGATAATAAACTATGCAGAAGAAAAACTAGATAAAAAATTAAATGAAAATATTTATTTAACACTGACAGATCATATAAGTTTTGCTATTTCTAGATATAAACAAGGATTAGAGCTTAAAAATCCTATGAGTTGGGAGATAAAACGCTTTTATAAGCAGGAATATGCAATTGGACTTAAAGCTTTAGATATAATAAAAGAAAAGCTTCAAGTGGATTTGCTACAAGATGAGGCAGCTTCTATTGCACTCCATATTGTAAATGGACAATTGAATATAGATATGCCCAGTGTTGTAAATATTACAAATATAATTCAAGAGATATTAAATATAATAAAGTATCATTTTAAGATTGATTTTGATGAAGAATCTTTAAACTATCATAGATTAGTAACACATTTAAAGTTTTTTGCACAAAGAATGTTAGATGATAAGCTATCTAAAAGTGACGATAAAGAATTATATCTAATGGTAAAGAAAAAGTATCCAGAACCATATAATTGTGCTGAAAAAATAAAAATGTATGTATATAAGAACTTTAATTTCAATTTGACTTACGAGGAAATGACATATTTAATTATTCATATTCAAAGAGTAACTAGTCGAGATTCAAATAAATAAGATTAAATTTTGTAAATAATTAAGGATTGTGACTGGTAAGCAGGCAAGACCTAGATTATTTTCTAAAGGCTTCATTTATAAAAGTTATTAACTTTTAGTATATTACTAAAAGGTGTAATTTTTGTTGTTGAGGTATTTGGTTAATAATTTAGGCCTTTTTATTTTAATAAAAAGAAATATAAGGAGTGAAAAAAATGAATTACAATAGCTTAGCAAGTGAAATTATTAAACTAGTTGGAGGAACTCAAAATGTGGCAAGTCTTACGCATTGCGCTACTAGATTAAGATTTAAATTGAAAGACAATAAGAAGGCAAAGAAAGCTGAACTTGAAAAGGTTGATGGTGTATTAAGTATAGTTGAAAGTGGAGGACAGTTCCAAGTAGTTATTGGCAATGAGGTTCCTTATGTTTATAAAGAAATAAATAAAATGGGTAATTTTGGAGGGGGTTTTGATTCAGAAAATAGTCAGAAGGGAAATCTTACTTCAAGAATTTTTGAAGTAATTTCAGGAAGTTTTCATCCATTACTTGGAGCACTTGCTGGGTCAGGTATGTTAAAAGCAGTGTTAGCAGTGCTTACTATGCTTCATCTTTTATCACCAAAGAGTGGAACTTATCTCATTTTATCAGCAGCAGGAAATGCAGTGTTTTATTTCCTACCAATTTTGCTTGGTATTACTATTTCTAATAAATTAGGTGCTAATCCGTATGTAGGAGGTGCCATAGGTGCAGCACTCTTAGAACCTAATTTTACTGGTTTAATAGCAGGAAAAACAACAACTTTCATTGGGTTACCGGTAGTACTAATGGATTATTCAGCTTCTGTTTTTCCGATTTTTATAGCTATTAGTATATTTGCAGTTCTTGAAAGATTTTTAAAGAAAGTTATTCATAAAGATGTACAGATGTTTTTAGTTCCTATGTTATCTTTAATGATTATGGTACCTGTAACAGCAATGGTTTTTGGACCAATCGGAGTTTATGTTGGTAATGCAATAGGAGCTGGAGTAGCGTTTTTAAGTGGAAAGAGTGGCATATTAACGGGGGCTGTAATGGGAGCAGCATGGACTTTCCTAACAGTTCTTGGCCTTCATTGGGGGCTTGTACCTATTATATTAGCAAACCTCGCAAAAGGTGGAGATCCTATTATAGCTATGGCAGCAGCAGCACCTTTTGCTCAAATGGGTTTAGCTTTTGGAGTTTTCTTAAGAACCAAAGATAAAAAGCTTAAGACACTTTCAGGTTCTACCTTATTACCAGGAATATTGTCAGGAGTAACAGAACCAATTATTTATGGATTATTACTAAGATATAGACGTACTATTCCATATGTAATTATTTCAGGGGCTGTTGGTGGAGCAATTAATGGATTCTTTGGAGTTAAACAACTAGTATTTGCATTCCCAAGTGTAGTAACCATTCCAGCCTTTTCACCAATTATAATTCACATAATTTCTATGGCAGTTGCATTTGGATGTTCAGCTCTTCTTACTATAACTTTAGGCTTTGATGATAAGAAGAAAGCATCGGAAGTTAGAGAAAAAGAAGCAGTAGTGGCTCAGGAACCTTTAGTAAACAAAATCAGTATTTCCAGCCCAACTACTGGTGAAGTAATTCCCTTAGAACAAGTTAGTGATGAAACTTTTGCAAAGGAAATTATGGGTAAAGGAATTGCAGTTATGCCATCAGAGGGAAGAATAGTTTCTCCAGTTGATGGTAAAATACAAATGATATTTAAAACAAAGCATGCTATAGGGATTCTTTCAGAAGATGGCGCTGAAATATTAATTCATATTGGAATAGATACAGTTAAGTTAGAGGGTAAACATTTTACTGCTCATGTTAAAGATGGCGATATTATTAAAAAAGGTGACTTGCTAGTAGAATTTGATAAAGATGCTATCATAGCTGAGGGATATCAGATTGTTACACCAGTTATAATTACAAATAGTGCTAATTATTTAGATGTTTTAGCCAAGGATATAAAGGTTGTTAAAGAAGGAGAAGCTTTATTGACTATAGTTTAAAACATCTGTAGAGTATTTAGTGACTTAGTTAAAGAGGAGAGATATAAATGATAAAATTTCCAGAAAATTTCTTATGGGGCGGAGCTACTGCTGCAAACCAGTTTGAGGGCGCTTATAATGAAGATGGCAAGGGATTATCAACACAAGACATAGCTCCAAAAGGAATAATGGGACCAGTAACCGCTGAGCCAACTGAAGATAATATGAAGCTTATTGGTATTGATTTTTACCATAGATATAAAGAAGACATTAAGTTGTTTGCAGAAATGGGCTTTAAGGTTTTTAGATTATCCATTGCCTGGTCAAGAATATTCCCAAATGGTGATGATAAAGAGCCAAATGAAAAGGGATTACAATTTTATGATAATGTATTTGATGAACTAGCTAAGTATGGAATTGAGCCTTTAGTTACAATTTCACACTATGAAACTCCACTGGCTCTTGCTAAGAACTATGATGGATGGGTAAACAGAAAGCTTATAGGCTTCTTTGAAAACTATGTAAGAACTATATTTACAAGATATAAAGATAAGGTAAAATACTGGCTAACTTTTAATGAAATAAACTCAGCAACTCATGAACCTTATATGAGTGCTGGAATCTGGACACCAAAAGAAAATTTAAGTAAGCAGGATTTATATCAAGCTATGCATCATGAGTTAGTTGCCAGTTCACTCGCAGTAAAAATAGGTCATGAAACAAACCCAGAATTTAAAATTGGATGTATGATTCTTGGTGTACCAAACTACCCATTAACATCAAAGCCAAGTGATGTACTTAAGGCTATGGAACAAGATAGACAAAATCTTTTCTTTGGAGATGTTCATGCAAGAGGCGAATATCCAAGATATATGAATAGATTTTTTAAGGAAAACAACATAGAAATAAAAATGGAACCTGGTGATAAAGAAATATTAAAGCATACAGTAGATTTTATTTCCTTTAGTTACTATATGAGTGCTTGCGCAACTGCAGATCCTGAAAAAGGTGTAAAAGGTAGAGGAAATCTTATTGGTGGAGTTTCAAATCCATATTTAGAAGCATCAGACTGGGGATGGCAGATAGATCCGGAAGGATTAAGATACATTCTTAATGTATTCTATGATAGATATCAAAAACCACTATTTATTGTTGAAAATGGCCTAGGTGCTGTGGACGAATTGATAACTGATGAAAATGGTAATAAGACTGTTAATGATGACTATAGAATTAATTACTTAAATGATCATTTAGTTCAAGTAGCAGAGGCAATTGAAGATGGTGTGGATCTTATGGGATATACTACCTGGGGATGCATAGATTTAGTAAGTGCATCAACAGCTGAGCTTAAAAAGAGATATGGCTTCATATATGTAGATAGACATGATGATGGAAGTGGAACTTTAGAAAGATATAAGAAAAAGAGCTTCAATTGGTATAAAGAAGTTATAGCTACAAATGGTGCAAGTTTAAAAAAATAGAATATACCTATTAATGCCTGTAGATGGTGCTGCAGGCATTTTTTCTATAACAAATGCTACTTAAACATAATAATAAACAAAGATTTTATAATGCTGCCATTAAACAGGCAGTTAAGTAAAATATAATGCATATTGGATATAGACTGAAGGCTCTATTAAAAATTATGAAACTATGGATTAAATTGTAATATAATGCTATGATTAGATATAAAAAAGAACAACTAATAATGCTTCTACTAGACAAAGTAACTTGTAAAGGGGGAAAACAATTGAAGAAAATAAAATTTAATGTTGCAGAAGAAAAAGATCTACAAGAAATATTTAGTATATTTTCGGCTGCAATTGAAGAAATGAATAAACATAATATTCCACAATGGGATGAAGTGTATCCAGATAAATATATCCTTCAAAACGATATCAAAAAGAAACAGCTTTATATTGGTAAGATTGATAGTGAGATTGTTTGTGTGTATGTTTTGAACAGTGATTGCGATGAACAATATATTAATGGGAATTGGGAATATCCTAATGCAATATATAGTGTAATTCATAGAATGTGTGTAAATCCTAAATTCCAAAATCAAGGTATAGGAGCATTAACATTAAATCATATTGAAGAGAAATTGAAAAGCGCAGGAGTAGAAACAATACGACTTGATGCTTTTTCGCTAAATCCATTTGCTTTAAAAATGTATTATAAACAAGGATACATCAAGGTAGGAGAAGCAAATTGGAGAAAGGGTAAGTTTTATCTTATGGAAAAGAAATTATAAACAAGCCAGTTAACTAAGTGATACGTATCATAGTAAATTACTGGCGATTAAATACTTAAAGGAAGCCCAAGCGAACTATAATGTTTCAAATAGAAATCTGTTTGAATTGATGGTTACTACAGATAATAATCGTAATGATGAACTTAACAAAGGCAAATAGGAATGTTGAGGCTTATTCACTATATAATAAAAATTTGAGTCCGATAAGTCAAAAGATAGAGAAAAATATAGCAGCTTATGTAGATAAAATTGTATAAGGTGATTTGAGTGAAGAAACTCTAAAGGCTTCAACGGGTTTAAAAGTGTATGATGATGAAATAGCTAAATTAGGTCATTCCATTATTGAAATGCGTAAGCATTTATGCGAATTAATTAAAAAAGTATTTGAAGCTTCTGAGCATATAGCCTCTTCTTCCCAGGAGCTTAATGCAAATGTTGAAGAGTCTTCGAAAGGTACCGAAGAAACGTCAAATGCAGTAAGTACAATTGCAAATAGAATAGAAGATCAGGTTAAGACAGTAATTTGCGCATCAGATATAATTCAAGAAATGTAAGAGAATACTGAACAGGTTGTTGCAAATACTGCTGATACTTCAAAGGTTGTTGAAAAGATACTTAAAGCAACAAATGAAGGAGGAAGAGAAATTGATATAACCAGAAAACAGATGAAGAACATTGAAAATACGGTCACTAAACTTGACAATGTCATAAAGGTTTTTGGAGTTAGGTCAAGTAAAATTGGACAGATTGTTGGGGCAATATCTGCAATTGCTTCGGAGAATATTGCTAAAGGTAGCCAACAGGTGGTAACATCTATGAATACAGTTGATGATATAAATAAGGATGTCTCCAGTCAAGTACAAACTATAGCAGCAGACTGTATCAATGAATGAAATTGCAGTATTGTCAGAAGGATTGGCGAAAATTGGAGATGGTTTAATGATTGAAATATCAAAATTTAAGTTGTAATAGAACCCTATATAGATACCCACGGCCTAAGCTTAACTTATCCGTAGTAATTTCTGGCACATGTAACCGAATGTTTAATTGAAGTATCTCCATTAAGTTTGTCATATATAGTGCAAATATCATCAAAAAGTTCTTTGACAGATGCTCTTGCCTTAGTAGTGAAAAGAGAGTTTTTTAGCAAGTTCCATAAGTTTTCTTGTGGATTAAGATTAGGTGAATAAGTAAGAAGATTAATTATAATCAATTTATCTTTATGTTCCTTAGCATATTATCGCATTTTAGGGCAAGTATGAAATCCTGCATTATCTATTAGCGTTTCTTGCTTAAATAATAAGCTCAGATAACCAGGAGTAATAAATATGCTTTTTGTAACGGTTTCGAGGCTTATATCTTTACTGTAGTTTTTCTTCATATATTCAACTGCAGTTTTAATAATATGTAGTAGATTTATTACTTAACAGATCTTTTACTATATTTTCTTCAATGTCGCCACCGTTATCTTCTATTATAAATTATATAGCGGCTGATAAACTAACAGAGTGTTTTTCATCTTTTTCCCTTTAAAGGTGTCTTTAATTTATCCTTCATTTTGTTCAATTTTAGACAGCTTTTACAGTATCCATTTTATTAACTCATGCATTTGAACTGTACTTGTAATATAATTTTTTGATTATAATAAATGAAATTATATATTTTATTTATTATAATGCATCATATATAATAAAATCAATCTCAATTGGAGATGAGTATATATGCTAATGCAAATTATATCAGGTAAAAGTACTTTGGCAGGTTCTCCACAGCTACTTGCCCAAGCTATTTTTTAAATAATTGAAAGGTAGAAGAAATAATTATGTATCTTCTACCTTTCAATTATTTAAAATAAATATTACAGATGAATTATTGAACTTTTATATCATAGTTCTCCAATTCCTTAAGAAACAAAGGAATTGAGTTTTTAGAGGCAGTCT
>NZ_JAEEGC010000138.1 GCF_019207025.1 Clostridium thailandense
TGACGTGTATAGAGCTTAATAAAGTTTGTATACATCTAAATAGATGATAATACTGAAGAGCCATATATATTAGAAAATATAAGAGATAAGGGGCTGTCGCACTTAGATAATCAAAGCAGAATAAGTCTACTTTCTGCCGTACTTACCTAAGTGCGACAGCCCCTTGTTCTAAATTTTGGTTCTAAAATATATTTAAATGAAGTTTAGGAGGTAGAGAAATGAAAGACCCAATTCAAAAGTATTTTCAGGTAGGAACTCTTCAATGGATGTCACATCCACCAGTAAATTATCCTTTAATTGAATCTGTTAAAACACTTGCATGTGATCCTTATTTTGCAGCTATAGAGGTAACTAAAGTAGCAGATGATGAAACACGTTCAGATATGAAAAAAATATTTGAACAATCACATATGGAAGTTTGTTATGGAGCACAGCCTACATTGCTAGAATCTGGTTTAAATCCAAATGATGTTAACGAAGAAGGAAGAAAAAAAGCAGAAGCTGCATTAATTGAAGCAATAGATGAAGCAGAATATATTGGTGCAAAAGGTATTTCATTTTTAGCAGGAAAATGGGAACAAGAAACAAAAAATCAAGCATATTCTCAATTATTAAAAACAACAAGAAATTTATGTGATTATGCAGCTAAAAAAGGAATGATGATCGAACTAGAAGTATTTGATTTTAATATGGACAAATCAGTATTAATAGGACCAGCACCTTACGCAACACAATTTGCAGCGGATATGAGAATGACAAATAATAATTTTGGTTTATTGGTTGATTTATCTCACATTCCAACAACTCATGAAACATCAAGGTTTGTTGTGCAAACTTTGAGACCTTATATCACACATTTACACATTGGAAATGCGGTAGTAGAAAAAGGACGCGAAGCTTATGGCGATAAACATCCAAGATTTGGATTTCCAAATAGCGCAAATGATGTTGAAGAATTAGTAGACTTTTTTACAATATTAAAAGAAGAAGGATTTTTCAATGCAAAGAATCCTTATGTATTGTCAATAGAAGTAAAACCTTGGAGAGATGAGGATGGTGAAATTATTTTAGCAAATACAAAAAGAGTTATTAACAGAGCATGGGCTCTTGTAGAAGACTAATAACTAGGAGGCAATTAATTATGAATATTGTAGTATTAGATGGTTATACATTAAATCCTGGTGATATCACATGGGAAGGTATGGAAAAGTTGGGGTGCTTAACAGTATATGATAGAACACCAACTGATAAGATTGTTGAAAGAATCGGAAATGCAGATGTTGTTTTTACAAATAAGACACCAATTTCAAAAGAGATCTTTGAAGCATGTCTTAATATTAAGTTTGTTGGTGTATTAGCTACTGGATACAATGTTGTTGATGTTGTATCGGCTAAAGAAAAAGGTATTTCAGTTACTAATATTCCAACATATGGCACAGATGCAGTTGGTCAGTTTGCAATTGGACTTTTACTTGAGATCTGTCATCATATTGCTCACCATGATAAAGCAGTACATGATGGACGTTGGGAAAATAATGATGATTGGTGTTTTTGGGATTATCCTTTAATCGAATTAGCAGGTAAGACGATGGGGGTTATCGGTTTTGGCCGTATCGGACAGACTACAGGAAGAATTGCAAAAGCACTTGGCATGAAAGTTATAGAATATGATGAATATCCAAATGATGCAGGTAAAGAATTTGCTGAATATGTATCTCTTGATACTTTATTTTCTGAATCAGATGTTATTGCGCTACACTGTCCTTTATTACCATCAACAGAAGGAATTATAAACAAAGACAACATTGGAAAAATGAAAGATGGCGTAATTATCCTTAATAATTCAAGAGGTCCTTTAATTGTAGAACAGGACCTTGCAGATGCATTAAATAGTGGAAAAGTATATGCAGCAGGTGTTGATGTTGTATCAACAGAACCAATAAAAGCGGACAATCCATTACTTACTGCAAAAAATTGTATTATTACTCCTCATATTTCATGGGCTCCAAAAGAAAGTAGACAAAGACTTATGAATATAGCAGTAGATAATTTAGAGGCATTTATAAAGGGTACGGCAAAGAATGTGGTTAATAAATAGTAATTGAAAAAACTTTACAATAACTATGAAATTAGAGAGGGATTATAAATGAGTAAAATTCTATTTGTTAAAATATCTTCTAGAGCAATATTTTATGTGGACGCATAGCTGTTAATCCAGGAGATATAATCCTTGGAGATGCTGATGGAGTAATCGTAATTCCTAAAAATGATGCAGCTCTAATATTAGATAAAGCAAAAACTATTGCAGCAGGAGATGCAGCAATGGTGAACTTACTTATATAATAATGTAATTCTTTGCATATCTTGTTATAATAGTTATTGATAACTTTATAAAGGAGGATGCAAATTGAATACTCATCAATTGGAATGTTTTATTTTGCTGGCAAAGTCTTTGAATTTTACAAAAGCTTCTAAATCAATGTATATTACACAACCAGCTTATAGTAGAATTATATCCAATCTGGAAGAAGATATTGGAGCAGAACTTTTTATAAGAGATAAACGATCTGTAAAGCTTACAGCAGCGGGAAAGACCTTTTTAGAAGAAGCAGAGAAGATGATATATCACTACAATAATATCCTAATAAAGGTAAGGGAATCAAAAGAAGGATACTCTGGTAGTTTGAAAATAGGGTTTTTAGAAGCTTCACTACATAGCTTTTTACCAGATTTTATTAATTTTTTTAGAAAAAAGTATCCTAGTATAAATTTAGTGATGGCAGACAATAGACATACTGCATTATTAAATGAGCTTTATAATGATAAGGTTGATATAGCCTTTACAAATACAGCTGGATTTATTGAGACAAATGAGTTGGTTTTTAAGACGATTTATGAAGATTATTATTGTGCTGTATTACCAGTAGATCATCCAAAGGCAAAGGATGGTACTATAGAATTGTTAAATTTAAGGGACGATCATTTCATTTTAATGAATCCTAATGTCTCAGCACAAAGTAATAACCGTATAACAAATATATGTTTAAGTCATGGATTTATACCTAAGGTTACTGGTAATGCAAATACTGTTACAGCATTATTGACTCTGGTAAGTTGTGGAATGGGGGTTAGTGTTTTATTACATAGTCTGGAATATCTTGCTCAAAACAATATTAAGTTTTTGAGAATTAAAAGGAACAATGAGCCTATACGAGTGGTAGCAGCTTATAAGAAAGTTAATAATAATCCCTGTATACCTATATTTACAAAGGCGTTAGATGAGTATAATTCTATCAAAAATTTGTAATAGATTAAAGCTCATTCAATTCTACTTTCTTCCAACAGATATTAGATGGAAAGAACTATCTAAGGAGAAATTTGGAGCAACCAGCTCAATACATCGGTATTTTATATATAGCATCAAATGGAATTAAAACTTTTAAGAGATATAGATATTTATTGTGATGAAAAGAAGAATAGTAAAAGAAAGGGTATGCCTATTATGGTATACCCTAATTCTAATGCGGATTTTTATTATAGTAGTAAAACAAAAGAAGAGAAATATTCATATCTAATAGAAGATGATGACTGTATATATTTATAAATATACTTCTCGAAATGGGATTCTATATAGTTCTACTATTTCATCTATAAAAAAATAATAGAATTTTGTAATGACTGTAATACATTTTATGCATTTTACGGTCGAAAATTAGGATGTTATTATAAGCGTGTAAGGACAAACTGTGTATCTAATCGATTAATTACCGGTGTAAACGAAAAACATTTTAGCTAAAATTTTTATGGAGGAATGGAATTATGAAAACAACAAGCAAAGAAGAAATTAAAGCATTATTTCCAGAACTAGATTTGGTAAATAATAAAGAACTGGTTGACAAAGCATGTGCAATATGGAAGGAGGCATTCGAGGCAGGAATTTGGGATGATATTATGAAACCTCAATTTGCTACATTAGCACCAAATGTTTCTCTTGTGAATCATACAAGAACAATTATTAGAAACTCTGTTAACATGGCGGAAAATGTAAAAGAAGCATATGGATACAAAGTGGATATGGATGTATTAATTATCAGTATTGTTTTACATGATGTATGCAAAATAGTAGAAAATGATCCAGGAGAAGTTGAAGGTACATGTGTAAAAAATAATATGGGTAAAACATATCAACATGGATTCATGAGTGGATATTATGCACAGAAATATGATTTTCCAGAAGAAATTGTTGCAACCGTTATAGCTCATGCAGGAGCATCAAAAGTTATCCCAAGAACAATAGAAGGGTTAATTTTATATTACAATGATGTGGCAGATGCAGATATACATTTCTTAATATCAGGAGCAAAACTTATATTGGATACTAGAAAATAAGGATCGCATTAAATTTTCAAATATAGCTTAAGTAATATATCTAGATTTAATTAAAAATATATGTAAAAAGGGGAAATATTATGGATAAGAAAACGTTATTAAGACTTTTGCCGGTTATTTTTTTAGGCATAATAGTTTGGATTATACCAACACCGCAAGGATTAATCGATATAACTTTATCAAGTAAATTAGCTAAAAATCCAGCAGAGGCAGTTAAGTTTGCAGCGAATACGTGGCATATGTTTGGTATTTATGCAGCAATACTTTGTGGTTTAATAGTTAAACCTTTCGCTGAACCAATTATAGTAATGATTATTTTAGCTGTTGCGTCACTTTTCATGGATCCTACTAAAGTATATGCAGGCTATGGATCACCATCAGTAGTGTTCTTGTTATCAGTAGTACTTGCATGTGGAGCATTTACAAAGACAGGTCTCGGAAAACGTATAGCCTTTGTATTGTTGGAGAAATTAGGAAAAACTAAATTTGGTAGAACATCAATAGGATTAGCTTATATATTGTTAATTTGTGACTTGATTTTAAGTCCAGCAACTGGATCAAATACATCACGTTCAGCAATTGTATTTCCAATTTTTAAAGGTGTTTGTGAATCTTTAGGTTCTACACCAACAGAAAATCCCAAAAAGCTAGGTGCTTATCTTGAATTGACATATCATATGATATCAATGGGTACAGCAGTTTTATTCTTAACAGGTATGGCTTCAAATGCAGTTATTGCTTCAACAATTCAAAGTTCAGGGGGAGCTGTGCTTTCTTGGATGTTTTGGTTTAAGGCAGCAATTGTTCCTGGAGCAATAGTATTATTTATAATACCACTTGTCATGTACAAATTGTATAAACCAGAAATAAAAGAATTAGGAGACATAGATCATCTAATTGTAAAGGCTAAATCAGAAATGGGTCCAATGAAAAGCAAAGAGAAGATTTTACTTGGAATATTTATATTTTCAATTTTAGGATGGATGTTTGGACCTCAAATAGTTATCGGACCAATCAAGGGTGTTGATATGCGAGTAGTAGCATTCTTATTCATAGGACTTGAATTACTATTTGGTATCATGACTTGGGATGATCTTTTAAAAGAAAAAATGGCTTGGAGCATGTATATGTGGTACGGTGGTTTCTTTGGAAGTGCAGCTATACTAGCAAATGGAAAATTCTATCCTTTTTTAGCATCGCTTCTTAAGAAATACTTAAATTTAGCGCATGTTAATGGATGGTTAGTTATACTTATATTACTTCTTATGGCCTTTGCTGTAAAATACTTTTTCGTATCAAATTCTGCTTATATTGGAGCAATATATCCTATAATCCTTACACTAGCACTTACAACCCAAGCGAATATAACAGTACTATCTTTATTGTTGGCTTTCTTTGGTGGATATAGCTGCTGGTTAACAAACTACGGAAATGGTGCAAGTATATATATATATTCACAGGGGTATGTTGATCAAAAAGACTGGTATAGAGTAGGAACAATAATGGTAGGTATAGTTATGTTAGTATACGTAATAGTAGCCTTACCTTATTGGAAAATTATTGGAATTTATTAAGGGTTATAAGAATTGATTATAAATATTATAGCAGTGCAATTAGGTTCTGCAAAATATTTTATAAAATAGAGTATTATATTAAAAACAAATTTAGGAGGAATAAAAATGGGATATAAAATATTATTACCACAAGAAATTACACAACCAGCGAGAGATTATCTTGAAAATTTAGGCTATGAATTAGTAGATGGAAGTGGAAAAGAAGTTGAAGATGTAATTAAAGATATACCCGACTGTGATGCAATAATTGTTAGATTGACTAAAATGACAGCTGATGTTTTCAATGCTGCACCTAAACTTAAAGCTGTTGCAAGACATGGTGTTGGTTTTGATACTGTAGATCTTGAAACTGCTAGAAAAAATGGTGTTCAAGTTGTGTATGCACCAAAATCTAACTGTATGTCAGTTGCAGAGTGTGCAATTTTCTATATGCTTTATTGTGCAAGAAATTTTACAAAGGTTAAAGATAACATTAAAAAAGATTACTATTATGCAAAATTAAAAGTAAATAAAATTGAGTTAGATGGCAAAACATTAGGTCTTATTGGATGTGGTAACATCGGTTCACTTGTTGCTAAGAAGGCAATGCAAGGATTTAATATGAAGGTTATGGTTTATGATCCATATAAAACACAAGAACAGCTTCCAGAAGGTGTTGTGAAAGTTAAAGATAGAGATAGAATTTTTAAAGATTGTGATATTGTTTCAATGCATTGTCCAGCAAATACTGAAACAGTTGATTCAGTTGGAGAAAGAGAATTTGAGATGATGAAGGAAACAGCATTCTTCATTAATACAGCTAGAGGTAAACTTGTTGTTGAAGGAGATTTATATAAAGCTTTAACAACTGGAAAAATTGCAGCAGCAGGTTTAGACGTTCTTAGAGAAGAACCATGTAGCCCAGATCATCCCTTATTATCATTAGAAAACTGTGTTGTTGGACCACATATTGGAGCGGCTACTAATGAAGCGACTAATAGAGCGTCACTACATTCAGCACAAGGTATTCATGAAGTATTGTCTGGTCAACAGCCAACATGGCCAGTAGTTGAATTTGATTATACAAAAAAAGTAGACTAGTACTAGGAGGAAAATAATATGCCAGTAGGAAATAGAGTATTTTTGAAGAGAGAACTTCCAGATAAAGAATTAGTGAAAGCCTTTAGTGAATTGCCAGCAGCAAATGTTGCAGATGCTATGGGACGTTTATGTGCCCTTCATTCAGATATAAAGTTAATGTCAAGCCCATCAAAGAAGATGTGTGGAGTGGCTTTAACT
>NZ_JAEEGC010000139.1 GCF_019207025.1 Clostridium thailandense
TAGATAACCACACCAGACACTTAACTTATACGCAGGGATATATTTACATTCTGGAAGACACATTTAAATACTTTTGCTACAAGTCTTAGCTTTTTTAAAAATATGGGCTTTAGACTTGTCAAAAGTATTTATCGTGCTGGAAGAATGTAAATATATCCCGGAGCATAAGTTAAGTGTCGGCCGTGGATGTCTATAGTGCGATAGCTCCTTAAATTTATTTAGTATTTATCAACCTTTGTATGTCTATTAGCGCTTTTTCTATTTCTAACACCTTTATGCCCACCATATCTATGCTAATATTTTTTTCTAATTTCTTTCTAAGTATTTCAATAAAGACACCTTCTCCAGCAACTTCTTGATCATTTTTCGAAGTTATATCGACGCCACAACTTGGTGAACGATTAATTCCTATAATCCCCATTATTATGAATTCATTTTTTATGTATTCTTCTAATAGCATTATAATTTAAAATATAAAAGAATCCTTTTAACTAAAATGTTAAAAGGATTCTAAAGTATAAGAATACTCATTGATAAAATGTTAATAATATATTTTTTACTTTAACTGCTCATGATTTATTTCATAAACATCTAAATTAACTCGTTTAAAACTTCATAGGTATAATCTATAATTTCAGCACAGCTAATACCGTTTTTCTTTAAGTCTTTGCAGATTTTTGTACCATACTTTTCTTTAATATCCATCATTAATTCTTTTGTATATTTTCTAGCATTATTTAGTTCATCGTTATTTTCTCTTCCCTTCAAGGAACCTATTTTTTATCTATACTTAATGCTTTGCCAGATCTTTTAATTATTCTATTTATTATATTCTTAGGAGAACACTAACAACTTGTACTACTTATTGAATTACTTACTTTATTTTTATTATTAGCAAGAAGATAAATATCCTCCTGTAATAGAAAATCCTCTATTAAACCAACTGTTCGAATAATCAATAATTGTTCCATTCACATACGTTTCAAGCTCAGAATCATATGCAATATTTATATCAGATGCTTGAATAACTACATCATTTTCATTTTTTAACTCATCCAGAGTTACTTTTAATTTTGGGCCACCTCAGCCAAACCCACCAAAATATATCCTTAACATTGCATTTTCAGGATTTTTAGCTTTCCGCTTAAATTCATCAAATTTTTCTATTGCATTTTTAGTAATATTAATCATATAGACCTCATCTCCTTATCACTCTAATTTTCTTACATAATACCAATTATTTATAATTTATTGTCTATGTACTGTCTATGTTTCATTTAAAATTTATAATTAATTAGGATACTTTTAATTTAAGTATCCTAATTAATTTACACTTATCTTGTATGTTGTTCTAATTTGGCCTTTAATGCTTCTTTAGGTTGGAACCCTACTATTTTATCAACAGGCTTTCCATCTTTAAAAATTACTAAAGTTGGCACCGCCATAACTTCATATTTTAGAGCTAGGTCTCTGCTTTTATCTATATCAACCTTAAATATTTTAGCTTTTCCATTCATTTCACTGCCTAACTCCTCTAGAACTGGAGCCACCATTTTACATGGACCGCACCACTCTGCAAAGAAATCTACTAATACTGCTCCATTATCATTTAAAACATTTTCCTTAAATTCATTACTATTTATTACTTTTGACATAACATTACCTCCAATTATAAATTTTTATATTATTAATATATTATCTATTTTTTCAATGATCCCGTATATCGGCTAGTACCACCCGATACATTTATTACATTAAATCCCTTTGATTTTAATTTACCGCAAGTGATGCTGCTTCTTCCTCCTGATTGGCAAATTATATAGTATTCCTTATCCCTATTTAAATATTTATCTGTTTCTGATAATATTCTATCCATTGGAATATTCTTCGCTGTTGGTAAATGACCATTCTTATACTCATAAGGTTCTCTTATATCAATTAAGTTTATTTTTCCTAATAGTTCTCCTAAATCATTAACACTTACTGAATTCGCTCTATTTCTGCTGAGAAATGAAAACATAATACTCCTCCTCCTTTTTCACATACCTATAATTTCTTTAATTACTTATACAACATAAGAATAATAATTTGCTTTTAAAGCTTCAATTACTTTAATAACTCTTTGATATTAAATTGAATAACGTGGTCAAAAATATTCACATATGAGTTTAACAAGGATTATTATAAGTATATTAGAATTTTCTTATATACTTATAATAATCCTTATTTTCTATTTTGTCAATACTATTTTTCCTTAAAATACGAACTTTAAACTTGTCAAAAGTAATTATCGCGCCAGAATAATTCCAATATATTCCAACATCGAAACAAAGCAAGCATAATAGCTAGTTAAGCTAATACTTACTTTTATCAAATAATGAACAATAATATAAATAAAGGTGAATGAAATTAGTGTTTCATTCACCTTTATTTATATTATTGTTCATTATTAATATAGCAATTACCGTTTCCTCTAGTTCCATTCCCCATCATGTGACCAGTTCCTCTCTTTCCATTTCCCATCCTTTCACCTGGAACTCCAGTACAATTTTCTAAATTACTTTTTAATGTTGCTTTTATAGAATCTCCCTCTTCTTTAGTTATCTTTCCATCTGCTACAGCTTGATCAACTGCCTTATTTCTCTCTTCAAGCAATGCTGTCTTAAATTGATCAACTGTCATTCCTTTTTCCTTTGCCAAATCGTACATTGTCTTTCCTGAATTAAGTCCATCAGTTATTTCCTTATCTGTCATACCAAGCTTATTCTTTAAAATCGATTCTACATAATCATACCCTCTCATACCTGTAGTTCTTCCAAGTCCTGTTCTTTCATAACTACTTCTATTTCCATTAGTACCATTAGTTGCTCCTGTACTTGCATATGCTGTTGCTCCTATACCCACTGCTATCGCCATTGTTAGAGCTATTATTAGATTCTTGTTCTTCATTTCTATTCCTCCTAAATATTTATTTTAGTACCTAATCTAAGTACAATTTAATAATAAAACATATTTACTATGAAAAAGTGTCCTAATTGTGTTATATTTGTAAAAATGTCGTTTATAATTTGATCACACTTTGATCACACTTTATTTTAATTTGTCTTATTCAGAAAATATATAAAAGTCCACAATTATTTCACATTTTTAAATTATCAGGATGATATAATAAAATTATCATAAGGAAGGTGATAGTATGAATAAAAGTATTCTAATAGCAGATGACAATATTGAAATTATTAAAATTCTTAAGCCTTATATTGAAAAGGAAGGTTTTAGCATTATTACTGCTTTAAATGGCAGGGATGCATTAGATAAATTCAAAACCTATAACCCTCAACTTATCCTACTAGATATTATGATGCCAGAGCTTGATGGCATGGAAGTATGTAAGTTAATCAGACAGGATTCAAATACTCCAATAATAATGATTACTGCTAAAAGTGAAGATTCTGATAAGATATTATCCTTAGATAGTGGTGCAGATGACTATATTGTAAAACCTTTTAGTCCTGGTGAAGTTGTTGCACGAATCAAAGCAGTGCTTCGTAGAATTCAACCTATAGAAGAAAATTTACCTAATAAAATAAATTACCCTCCTCTTGAAATAGATATAATTAATTACTCCGTTAAATTAGAAAATAAATTTGTTAATTTAACAAAGAAAGAAATTGAAGTATTGTGGTTACTTTCAACTTCACCTAATACAATTTTTTCAAGAGATTCTCTACTAGATAATATTTGGGGGATAGATTATTTTGGAGACCCTAGAACTGTTGATACTCATATTAAAAGAATACGAGCAAAACTTAAGTTAAAAGGTGAATATAATTGGGATATTAAAACCATCTGGGGATTAGGGTATAAATTTGAGGTGCAGGATGTTTAAGAAAAGTATTACTTTAAAGCTTACTTTTGGCTTCTTAAGTATAGTTATAATTTCAACACTTTTAATTGGTATTATTGCTTTAAGTATATTTAAAAATAATATATATGGAGTTAAAAGAATCAATATGACAAAACACGCTCATGAAATTTCCACTATTGTATCTCCCCTACTTCAGAAAAAGCTTACTTCTGAAGATATTAAAAGCATTTTAAATATTGTAGGTTCTCTTCCAAACTCAAAGACATGGATAGTTGACTCCGAGAATAGACTCTCGGCTATTTCTAAAAATGAAAATAGCATATATACCTTTATTGATAATCCATCTGTAAAAGAAACCTATAATTTACTTATAAAAAATGGACTAAAAGGTATTGTAGATTCTGATGAATTGTTAAATCCATATTACGAGGAAGAAATGATGACAATTTCAACTCCTGTTAAGGACAGTACTGGTAAAGTAATTGGGGTTGTACTTCTACACTCCTCTATTGCTGACCTTTCGGCTTCCATGGATAACTTTTTTCTATATTTAATTTTGGCTCTTATTGGTGAAGTATTTATCGCTGGCTTTATGAGTTATTATTTTTCTAAAAGTATATCAAGACCAATAAGAAAAATAAATTCTTCGGCACTTGAAATGGCAAGAGGTAACTACGGCATTAAAACAGGCATTTATTCTCAGGATGAAGTTGGCGAGCTAGCTTCTACCTTTGATTTAATGTCACTAAAGCTTAAGTATACAATTAGTAAGGTAACTGAAGAGAAAACAAAACTTAGTAACATTATAATCAGTATGAGCGATGGCATTATTGCCTTAGATAATAACCTTGATGTAATAAATATTAA
Organism: Clostridium thailandense; assembly: GCF_019207025.1. Lineage (GTDB taxonomy): Bacteria > Bacillota > Clostridia > Clostridiales > Clostridiaceae > Clostridium_AM > Clostridium_AM thailandense. Next base: position 4,736 of record NZ_JAEEGC010000139.1, read on the forward strand.
TGCTTCCGCTGTAAAGCTTTTATCTTACAACGGAAGCAAAGCAGATATTGATATTAAAATAATACTGAGAGCTTTGGACTTAGAAAACTTTATAAAATATTCTATGACGAATAACATAAAAAAAGCTATTTCAAAGAAATTTCATAATAAGATACTTAATTTTTCCCTATCTCCAATTAGTATAGACTCTGATAAAGTCATTGGTATGGTAATTCTCATACAGGACATAAGTGAAAAAGAGGCTTTAGAACAGATGCGGAAGGATTTTGTATCAAACGTATCTCATGAATTTAGAACACCACTTACTATAATGAAAGGAAATCTAGAGTCTATAGTTGACTGCATGATTCCTCCTTCAAACATTCCCGAAATCTGTGTGACACTTTTAAAAGAAACTAATAGACTGGAAAGAATGGTAAGAGATTTACTAGAGCTTAGTAAATTAGAATCCGGTAAAGTTCAGGCCAATTTTGATAAAGTCGATATAAACTCCTTTATTAAAGACATGGCTAGAACTGTAAGACCTCTCATTATGAATAAAAATATAGAATTAATTCTTGATTTAGACAGTAATCTACCACCACTACTCAGCGATTACGATAAATTAAAGCAGCTGTTTCTGATATTTTTAGATAATGCTATTAAATTTTCAGCTTTTAATAGTAAAATCAAAATTAAATCTACATTGGATAATAATTCTATCCTCCTCCTCATCAATGATAAAGGTATCGGTATAGCTTCCTGCAATATTGAACATTTAGGCGAAAGGTTTTATAAGACTGATAATTCAAGGAGTTCCTCAAACAATGGTACCGGACTAGGTATTTCTATAGCCAAAAAGCTAATTGAACTATTACAAGGTGACTTTTCTATTGATAGTGAATTAAACAAAGGTACAACTATAAAAATCCATCTGCCAATTATAAAAGTCTAAGAATATTACTAAAAAAATCAAGCTATTTATTGAACTGTTTTGAGGACTGTCGAACTTAATAAGTACAACAGCCCTCTGTTTTAATTTTCTAAACAAACCTTGGCACTTATTTTCATTAAATGCTAAACTTTTAATTCACTATTTTTTTGATCATCATTAACTGAACTCCTACATCTTAATTCTTTAAAGATCATAAAGCATGTGAAAACAATAGCCGAATATCCTGCTATAGGATATAAAATATTTACTAATTTATCAAAAGGAAGTACACCTCCGAAGAACATACCAATAGCAGTTAACACTGTTGCAATGATATTGAATTTCTTAGTTCTGTCAGGAGCAAACTTTCTAACAGTCATCAGAAGGAAGGAAGCTACTGCTGAGTATATACTTACAACTATTAATATTGAAAAAATTAGTCCTAATATAGGTGATATATGATTAGCTATTTCTAATGTAGGAACCTGTTTGCCTACAATTAGTTTATAATAAACAAGTTCAGCTATTACAAGTAAAATAATTGCAATAGTAAAAGCAAATGTTCCAACTAGACCTGCTGTTCTTGCTTCTTTTACATTTCCTGCAGACTTTCCGCAATCAACCTGAAATGGTATGCTAACCATAAGAGCTAGGAAGGCATATAGAGCTCCTGACCATGCCCAATTAGAAGAAGCCGATTTAAAACCTAAAGTTGGCATAAGCTTACTAGCTTCCGATAGCAAATTCGGCTGCCCAAAAATAGTAATAATCCCGGCAATACCTACTATTGCCACAAATAATATTTTGACAGGCCCTATAACACCTATTATGTCAATAAGCTTTTCTACTCCAAGTAGAGTTGTACCTAGTGCAAGAATAGCTATGACCCCAGTACCTATATATGTTGGTATTCCATAATACTGATTAATGGTTGCACCTGCACCTGCCAGCATAACTACAAATATAGCATACACTAATGCAACACTGTACCATATATATACTTGACCTAAAACTTTACCACAATAATACTCAAAAACATCATATGGATTCTCAAATTTCTCCTTTTGACCTACTCCATACAGAGTGTATGAAAGATAACTCATTACAACTAAAAAAATTAGTGCTGCTAAAATTCCCTTTGTCCCACTTGTAGTGAAAAATTGCAGAACCTCTTGTCCTGTTGAAAATCCTGATCCAATCCAATAGGCTGCCAATGCTCCCGCAAGAAGTACTACTTTTTTTAAATTAATTGACTCTTTTTCCATATTCACCACTCCTTGTTTTTCTAATTAGTTGGTGCAGGATTTCCTACACCTAACTACTTACCTGCTTTAAAAAAAGATACCTGGCAAGTCTTGCAGCCTTTAGCAATAGTGTCTCCTAAGTGGAATTCAAATCCCATAGCCTTAGCAATCCCTCTATCTCCATCCATAGCCATATCGCATAACTTTTCGCAGGTTGCATCATCAAAGCCCAAATCCTGCCATGCTTTAAGTAATGGACAGTGGTGGAATTCTATGTCCACTCTGTCTTCAGTTTTAGTTTTAAATTCAAGTTCAAAAGTTTTTGCCACATTTGAAGTTAAGAACGTCTCTGCAAAGCATTTAACACTTTCTGGGTTCTGACAGTTAGATTTTATTTCAGTACCTTGTACCAAACCAGTTTCTGAAATTGCCTCACGAATGAACTTTTCTACTTCTTCAGCTTTTCCTGCTTCTCTAGCCTTGGTGTATGTTAAGCCTGTCCATGTTGCACGATGTCCAATCGCACCTCTCTGAATATCTGCTACTAGATCACCTTTAATAGTAATTTTGTTATCAATCATATTCTCTTCTCCTTTTCTAATTAATTTAAAATATATATGAATGAATATTCATCATTATCCAATTAAAGCCTTTAAACACTAATATGATTACAATAATATTATAGTAAATCGTGTATTTGTGTAATTTATTTTATAAATTTTAGTTCCTAAAACTTGTTCTAATCATATCACAAATTTTCCTAATAATCAATAAAATAAAACGTTTTTTATTATTTTTTTATTTTTCAGGTATTTTATCATATATCTAATACAATATATCGTATTTATAGCAAATTACTTCTTTTTGTGATATGATCAGAAATCTCAATTTAACTTGACATGTGTAAAATACTATTCCTTCTATATTGACTTCCCATATTTTAAAATGTATAATAATTTGACGATAGTACAAGATACAAGGAGATATTTTTATGAATAATAAGAACTCAAATACATTAAAGAATCAAGTTTATGATGCCTTATTCTCTGATATTATTAATGGATTATATTCCTCTGATACCATCCTGACAGAAAAATTTTTGATGGAAAAATACAATGTCAGCCGCGCACCAATACGGGAGGCACTTACTCAGCTTACCGGAACCCATATCTTGTCCAGCATTCCAAGACAAGGATACAAAATTCTTCAACCAAGTGAACAAAAATTATTAGAAATCGTTAAGTTTCGCTCTGCTTTGGAATGTTCCTTTTTAGAAAGTTATTATATGTACATAGATAGACCTTCCCTTAAGGAACTGAGAACCATCTGCGAGAATTACATCGACTGTCCTGACAATGATTTCATGACCCACTGGAAATACAACTGTCAATTTCATCTGAAACTGTTTTCTATTTACAATAATCAATATGCTTATAAGCTCTTGGAAGACGCTTTGAATATCCAAACCATATTTTTTGTACAGAAAAAACATTACGCTAACATGGATTTGCATTTGGCATTAGTTGATTATATAGAAAAAGAGGAAATTGCAACGGCTGTAACTATTTGCAAGGCAGATATTGAAAACCTTCTACTTCAAACCATTGCTCCTATTCCAAGTGATAAAAATAGAAATGGACATATGTAATGAATCGCACCATAAATGTTGACATAGCAGAACAATTAGCACATGTACTGTCTTCTATTAATAGAGGGGTTGTCGCACTTAGATAAACATGTCAGAAAGTAGACTTATTCTGCGAGATATGTTACCAGACTTCGGCACTATAAAAATTTTTTATATGTGCTTTCAGTTCTGGTAACATAGCTCTCCTAATAAGTCTACTTTCTGCTTTACTTATTTCTAAGTGCAGCAACCCTTTTCTTAATTTTAAAAATATATAAAGTCCACAATTATTTCACAAATTCAGATAATAGTGTTGCTATAATGAATTCATAGACAAGGAAAAAGCTAATATGCAGCATGATTCAAATTATTAAAATATAAAGGAGTGACATTATGAGATATGGTTACCACTTAGGATTAGGCATTTATAGTCCCTATATCATGACTATAACGGTACTTCTAATTGCCTTAATTATTTATTTAGCCTCAAAACACAAAGCAACTCCCCCCAACGGATATTTTATTAAGCTTTTAGATGTTTTGAAAGTGAAAAATTATGAAAAATAACTTAGCTAAAGGCCTTCGTTATGTGATATTAGTTGCTGTTCTTATCTTTGTTACTACACAATCCTACTTACATGCTACTATTGGTGGTAAAGACTACGCCTCAATCCATGCATTATGTCCCTACGGTGCATTAGAGTCCTTGTATAGTTTACTCTTTAGCGAAACCTTTATTAAAAAGATTTTCTCTGGTACCTTTGTACTACTTGGACTAACATTGATTCTTGCACTTATTTTTAGAAGAAGCTTCTGTGGTCTGATTTGTCCATTTGGAACCATTCAAGAACTTTTTGGCAAACTTGGCAAAAAGCTTTTTAAGAAAAGATTTGAGTTATCTAAAAAAATAGACAATCCTCTAAGATATTTAAAGTATGTTGTTCTCTTTATAACAGTATACTATGGGTGGAAAACCGCCGAATTATGGATGTCTCCTTATGATCCATGGGCTGCTTATGGACATGCAGGTGAAGGATTAACTTCCCTTATAGAGGAATTCCCAATTGGTTCTATTTTATTAATAGTTACTATTATCGGTTCAATATTGTATGATAGATTTTTCTGTAAATATCTTTGCCCTATGGGTGCCCTTTATGGAATTATATCAAAATTAAGTCCTGGTAAGATTACTAGAAACGAAAACACTTGTGTAAATTGTGGATTGTGTACTAAAAATTGTCCTGTTAATATTAAGGTTTCTGAAATGAAAACAATTAAATCTGCTGAATGCCTAAATTGCCAAAGCTGTATATTATCCTGTCCAATGAAGGATACACTTAAGTTTAAATTCTTCGGCAAAGGAATATCACCTTTAGCAGTTATAATCCTTGTAGCTTCAATATTCTTTGGTGGCATTTCAATTACTAAAATGACTAATATATATCAAACAACTCCAGCACCTATAACTTCTTCTACAACTCTTACTCCAGAAGAAATTAAAGGTTATATGACCATCCAAGAAGCTGCTACTGCTTTAAAAATGGACATAGGTGAATTATATAAAAAGTTAAACATACCTACTACAGTACCAAAAGAAACTAAATTAAAGGATGTTAAAAACTTTGTACCAGATTTTGAAGTTGAAAAAGCTAGAGAAAGCTTAACGAAGTAGAAGATTTTCGAAAGGAAGTATGCGCTATGAAGAATTCAAAATTAAGAGTCATTCTATCATTTTTTAGTACAATTACAATAATTATTACTCTTTCCTTCTTCGTTTCTCAACGTTTTGGAGGACATACAGAAAAACTGTATGTCCCAAAACAAATTATAGTGACTGAAGATATGACTATAGCAACTATAGCTAATAAAAACAATCAGCAAGAGGAATTAATTAAAGATGCTTTAAAAATAAAGGATACCACTAGCAAAGAAAAAACATTGAAAGAACTAGGTATTAGTGAAAAGGATGCTAGTTCAAAGATACAAAAGGCTTTAAACTTTAAAGCAGAGGAAACTTCCAAAAATGCAGCATTAATTGTAGGAAAGTTCATCCTATGGGCAATATTTATGGCAATAATTTTTCTTTTACTTAAAAGAAGCAAAATGTCACCTTCCTTAAGTAAATATATGTTTTTAAGTTCTACCTTGATTTTTGGAGTAATACTCGGACCTGAACCAAATTCAATGTCAACAGTTAAAGATATGATAAGTAATTTTGCAATAAAAGGAATTCTATTTCCACCTAGAATCATTGCACTTTTAGTTTTCTTAGGAATCGTTTTTGTTGCAAATAAATTTATTTGTGGATGGGCCTGTCAGTTTGGTACCCTACAAGATTTCATTTTTCGTTTAAATAGGGATCCTAAAGACAGAGAAGGAATATTTAAACAATACAAAATTCCATTTTTTATCTCTAACACAATTCGAATTGTATTTTTCATTCTATTTACTTTTATTGCTTTTGTATGGTCCTTTGACATTGTTGAAACAATTAATCCTTTTACTATATTTAAACCAGCTTCACTAACATCAATAAGTATCATTTTCATATCTCTACTGTTAATAAGCAGCCTTTTTATTTACAGGCCTTGGTGTCACCTATTCTGTCCCTTTGGTCTTCTAGGATGGATTGTTGAAAAATTCAGTCAATATAAAATTAAGGTAAACTCTACGACATGTATAAATTGCAAGCAGTGTGTAAAAGTCTGTCCCTCTAATGCAATGAAAAGTATATTAAGAGAAGATAAAATAAAACCAGATTGTTTCTCCTGCGGAACCTGCATTAATACATGTCCTACAAAATCAATTACTTTTAATAAATAAGTTTTAAGATCACATAATTTAAGGAACAATTGTTACACAATGCAATTCAACTATTCCTATACCTGTTAATTTATTGTATAGCTTTTACAATCATAAAAAACTTTCTATCTAAGATTTATAGAATAATCAGCCTACTAATTTAAAATACTAAATAGGAATATATTTTAGTACTTAATGTATGTAGCTAAAAAGAGGCTAAACCAAAATCATTTAGTTTAACCTCTTCTCTTAAAAATTTTCTCTTTATTAGCTAACTTTAAAAATTAATTATACTTAAATCTCCATAATTATTGGTAAAATAATAGGTCTTCTTCCTGTTTTGCTATACAAGAATCCTCCTAAGGAATACTTTATACTTGATTTTATTGTAAACCAATCCTTTACTTTATTTTCCATGCATTTATTTAATTCTACTTTTACTACTTCTCTAGCATCATTTATTAAATCTCCAGATTCTTTCATATAAATAAATCCTCTTGTAATAATATCTGGTCCTGAGAGGATATTGAAAGATGCTTTATCTATTGTCACTACTACTGTTAATATACCATCCTGTGACAAATGTCTCCTATCTCGTAGCACTATATTACCCACATCACCAATACCAAGTCCATCTATCATCACTGCCCCACAAGTGACTCTCGTTGACTTTTTAGCGCTATTTCTAGTTAACTCTAATACGTCACCAGTTTCTTGAATAAATATATTTTTCTGATCCATGCCAAGGCTCTCAGCTAACATTCCATGTTTTTTAAGATGTCTATATTCACCATGAACAGGCATAAAAAATTTAGGTTTAATCAAAGTATGCATCAATTTCAATTCTTCTTGACAAGCATGACCTGAAACGTGAACTTCCTCCAAAGTATTATAAATTACCTCTGCTCCCTTTTTAAAAAGTTCATCTATGAGCTTAGATATAAGTTTTTCATTTCCAGGAATGGGCGACGCAGAAATAATTACAAAATCACCTTTTTCAACAGTAATTTTTCTATGGGTTGAATATGCAATTCTTGAAAGGGCAGCCATTGGCTCTCCTTGACTTCCAGTAGTTATAATCGTTACTTTATTAGAAGGATATTTATCAATATCATCTACACTTATAAGTTGATCCTTAGGCAATTTCAGGTAACCTAATTCTGCAGCTATTATAGAAATTTTCTCCATACTTCTTCCACTAAAAGCAACCTTTCTTCCATAAAATAAAGAAGAATTAACAATCTGCTGAATTCTGTTAATATTTGATGCAAAGGTAGCAATAATTACTCTCCCCTTTGCATTGCCAAAAATCCTTGTCAAGTTTTCTCCTATTATTCTCTCTGAAATGGTATACCCTGGGCGTTCAGCATTTGTGCTGTCTGCCATCAATAGTAATACTCTTTTCTTTCCTAACTTTGCAAAATATTGAAGATCTATTCCCTCTCCATCTATAGGCATATACTCTATTTTAAAATCTCCAGTATGAACTATAACACCTTCCGGAGTGTGTATAGCTAATGCACAGGAATCAGCTATACTATGGCATGTTCTTATAAATTCTACTCTAAAGTTTTCAGTCTTAACCTCTTCTCCTGGTTTAATTTCATAAAGTGTACAGTCAGAAAGTATTTTATGTTCCTCCAATTTACTTTTCACTAAGCCTATGGTTAGTCTTGTTCCATAAACTGGTACATTTAATTGCTTTAAAACATATGGAAGAGCACCTATATGATCCTCATGTCCATGAGTTAACACAAAACCTTTTACTTTCTCTCTATTGTTTACCAGATATGTTATATCTGGTATAACCAAATCAACACCATACATTTCAGCATCTGGAAAAGCTAAACCACAATCGATGACAATTATTTCATTATCATACTCTATAGCTGTAATATTCTTTCCAATCTCCCCCAAACCGCCTAATGGAATTACCTTTACTTTATTTTTACTTTTTATTTCCATATAATCTCCCATCTGATAAAGAAGTTAATATTATTGAAGCCTATCTATAATTATATCTATACAATTCATTAATAATTATAAGTTTGTATTTATATTCCTTCAGCCTCTTTCTTATTTATATCCATTTTTATCGATTATACTCTTCAAATTTAGCATTATCTGGAGATAACCTATCTTATATAAAATAATATCTTCTATTTTATCTCATATATTCTATAGGTATTATATATTATAAATTATAAATAATCAAAACTTAGTTTTTAATTATTTTTTATATAAATCAAAGCAATGATTTAATGGACCTTTTTCATTATACTTTTTTATTCTATCTAAAGGAAAAGCATTACTCGAACAATTATTTAAGTATACGGTAAGAGTTTTCCATCTACCACGCCTATGCCTGTTAAATATGGTGATATTGTACGTTTAAGATTAGGCGTCATACAGATTAATCACCATCCAATGCATATTCATGGTCATCAATTTTTAGTTGAAAAAGCTGATGGCAACCCTATAGCTTATAATAATAGAATTTTAAAAAATACAATACTAGTTGCTGCTGGTGAAACCTGGGATGTATTATTTAGAGCAGATAATCCAGGTATATGGCCTTTTCACTGCCATATTTCACACCATGTTTCAAATAACTTTACTGATGGAACTGGTGGTATGTTCACCACCTTAGCTTACAAACTATAAAAAATTGTTAGACTACTTCATTGAATCTAACAAGGGGATGTCTCACTATGAAGGAACCAGCAAAAGTTAACTTTCTGATACATTTCCTTACAGTGCGACAGCCTCCTTTTTTCATTTCTTGAAAGTTACAGTCAGCGAAACATCAGTAGGATAGCTGTAACCGCTCTTATCTTAGTATCTGCTTTAGTAATTGCATGTTCCTCTAATCACAATCATATACTAATCCTTTAATACTTCATTTAAATCCTTGAGTATTAATATTTTACCTCTTTCTAATTTTATATATCCGCTTTTTTCAAGACTTTTTAATTTCCTACTAACAACTTCTCTAACCGAATCAACCTCAAAAGCTAATTGACTATGCGTTGCATAAACTACCTTACTATCCTTATTAATAAGTAGCCTAATAAGTCTTGACTCTAAAGATTCATGAATTATTCTTTCTTTATTCTCTATAACAATATTAAATTTATTATATAAATCTTTATACATATATGATAAAAATTCTTTATTTGGGATAAGGTACTTTTCAACTATATTAACTGGAATTATGCATATTTCGGAATCCTGAATGGCCTTACCTACTATTTTTAAAGATTCTAAGTTTGATAAACAGCTTAAGACTTCATGGCAAAATTCTCCTTGTTCTATATTATAAAGATTAGTTTCATCTCCATCTTCGTTAATTTTTTGTATTTTTATTGTACCTTTTATGACAAATAAAATTCCCTGGCATGTTTCCACAGTCAACTTTACATGTTCATCGAAACGCATAGTTTTAAAAATTGCTTCTGTTTTTATTATTCCATCATTATCCATATCAATCTTCTCTAACACTGGATATGCTTTATATAAAGATTTTATATTTTTCAATCTATTATTCAATTTTTTATCATGATTAACCATTTACATTCCCCCCCAGTGATTTTGTCATATATAATTATTTTCAATCAATCTTATTTATAGCCTATTGATTTTTTAGGGCATGCACTTACACATTTTCCACATTGTATACAATCAGGATGACTCAATAAATCACCTTTATATTCATAAGGAACTATTCCTAACGAACATTTTTTCTCACATATTTTACAGGAAACACAACTTGATGATACTTGTAATACTTTTTTATTAGTTCTAAATTTCGATATAATTGATGCTATAGTTCCCATCGGGCAAAAATTACACCAAGTTCTATGATTATAGAACAAAGATAATACTATACCAATTATTGTGGTTACAACAATAATTCTATAAAATACCATTCCAATACCATAAAGATTGCCCCAATTTTTCTTAATTCCCAATGTAAACATAGTCATCATAAATATTATAACTAAAATTCTAAAATAATAAGATTTTAAAAACTTGGGTACTTTTCTTTTATTGCTAAACTTAGAAACTATATTATCATAAAAATTTCCTCTTGGGCATAAATTGCCACACCAAAATCTCCCCTTAAATATAGACACAATTATAGGTGCTACCATACAGATAGCAGCTGCTACTGCGAATCTTAAGTCAATTAGACCTAATAACACAAAGGCAATTAACAGTGTAAATGAATACTTTTTCCATAATCTCAAAATTTCTTTCATAATCTTCCTCCATTAGCTTAGTTCTTATAAGTTTATTATAGATTAATTATTTGAATATTTAAGTGACTTAGTCACATTACCATTGCTTAAAAATGAAAAATGGGGCTGTCGCACTTAGATAATCAGAGCAGAAAGTAGACTTATTCGGAGAGATATGTTACCAAAACTGAAAGCACATATAAAAAATTTT
>NZ_JAEEGC010000014.1 GCF_019207025.1 Clostridium thailandense
GCCAGGTAAAGCGTTCCGTGGTAGCTCAATGGTGGAGCATTCGGCTGTTAACCGAAGGGTTGGAGGTTCGAATCCTCTCCACGGAGCCATTTTTTATTTTTTGTAGAAAAAAATATTAGAAATTAAACTCATGCATTTAAAGTTTTTAGTGCATGAGTTTCTTTTTTTACTATAGATAAATATTCTTATATAAAAAAATATGTTATAATTAGAACATAAATATGCGGTAATAGAAAAGTTAACATACAGGAGGAATTACGATGGAAATAAACGAAAAAAACAAGCAAAATGTCATATCAGCACTAGTAGAAGCTGCAGCAAGGCCAATATTAGAAGCTAAAAGCTATTGGTACCAAAGTATTTATAATGTTTTAAGAGGAAAAAAGCAAAATACCAAAACTGAAGATGAATATATAACTTTATTAAAATCAGACATAATTTCCCTTAAGAAGCTATGGAATAGAGAGTTAGATGTAATATATAGTTGGGCAGAGAATCACACAATACCTGAATCTGATAAAATTAATGAAGCAATTTTGAAGATAGAGAATGACTCTGAGACAGAGGTATGTGATGGAAAAATTCGATTTAAGAATGGAGAGGGTCTAGATAAAAATGTTCTGGAGTTTATTGAAAGATATAATGCTATTCAAGATGAAGATGGGAGAATAAGAGCACTTCATGAAGACTATATATATCTTAAAATTAGAGACTACATAACTCTTAATATATATCAGTTTCTTTCAGAAAACAAGCAAATTTCAGAAGGTTTATTTAAGGATGACCCTAAAGACACCGTTCAGAGAATTGGTGATTTAACTTCTAACTATGCAGATATGTGCATGTATGATGATGTAGATGATGAATAAGAGTATCATCTATATGGTTATAGTGAGTAAGTTTACTATATACAAATGAAGTCCTGCTCTATTTGAGTAGGATTTTATTTATATATGTTTATTAGTTTAATATAAGTTAAAAATACTTTTAATATATTTAAAGAAAGGATGAAAATATATGTTTGATACGCATGTTCATACTAAAATATCTACAGATTCTAATATGGATATAGAAGAGGCTATAAAATCTGCCCAAAACAAGAATATATCGATGATAATAACAGAGCACATGGATTTAAAATTTCCAAAGGAAGGAATGTTTTGTTTCGATTCAAATAATTATTTTGAGGAATATTCTAAACATAGAGGAAAGAATCTCTTACTAGGAGTCGAAATTGGAATGAAGGAGGATTGTGTAGAGGAAAGTAGGGAGTTATTAAATGATAATCCTTTTGATTATGCAATAGGTTCAATTCACTTGGTAGACAACATGGATATTTATTATAGCGATTTTTATAAAAATAAAAGTAAGAGAGAAGCTTATGAAGAATATCTTAATTTTATGCTGAAATGTATAAAAAATTATGATTTTATTGATAGTATGGGTCACATTGATTATATTTCGAGATATGCTAATTTTGAGGACAAAGAGATGTATTATCATGATTTTTCTGATATTATTGATGAAATACTACAAGTTCTAATTGAAAAAGATAAATGTATAGAATTAAATACTAGAAGACTTGATGATGAAAAGGCAGCAAAAAATCTCATAAATATATATAGAAGGTTTAGGGAATTAGGCGGAAAAAACATAACAATAGGTTCTGATGCTCATAATACTGAAACTTTAGGATGCAATTTTAATGTAGCTAGAGAAATATCAGAATTATGTGACTTAAGAGTGGTATACTTTAAAGAAAGAAATAAAGAATATGAAAGAATATAAATTTTTTACAACTTCTAAGTGACTAAAAAGTGCCCTATTGAATATAAATTGTTAAAAAAATATAATAAACTTAGAATAGAGGAATATACTAAATTTAGAATTAACAAAATAGGAGGATTACACAAATGAATTTTGCATCAAATTTAGAAAAGTCTATGGAGCATTTACATAAACAAGGAGCATTCTTAACATGTAAGGTAAATAATGAAGTGAATACTATGACAATAAGCTGGGGAAGCATTGGATTTGTTTGGCAAAAACCAGTATTTACAGTGCTTGTAAGAAAATCAAGACACACTCATGAACTTATTGAAAAATGTATGGAGTTTACTGTAAGTGTGCCTTTTGATGATAAAATGAAAAAAGCATTAGCAGTATGTGGATCAAAGTCTGGAAGAGAAATAGATAAAATTAAAGAGTGCAATTTAGAATTAAAAGATGGAAAAGATGTTTCAGTTCCAGTAATAAAGGGCTGTGGAGTTCACTATGAGTGTAAGGTTATATTTAAGCAGGAAATGTGTCCTAACCTTTTAGATGAGGTTATTGATAAAGATTGCTATGGATCAAAAGATTATCATACTATGTATTATGGAGAAATAGTAAATTGTTATTTAGATGAAGAGTAAAATATTAAACCTCTCGCTTTAGGTGGGAGGTTTTCTTTTATAAATTATTGATGTACAATATTAATTAAGAATAGCTATTAAAAAGGAGTAAGTCTATGAAACCATTAGCAGATAAAATAAGGCCGAGTTGTATGAGTGAAATAGTTGGGCAGCATCACCTAGTAGGAGAAGGTAAAATACTTAATAAAATTATAGAAACAAAGCAAATACCCAATATGATTTTTTATGGTCCACCAGGAGTTGGGAAAACAACTGTAGCAAATATTATAGCAAGTGTGGCAAATAAGAGATTTTATAAACTAAATGCTACTAATGCTTCTGTAGGTGATATAAAAAAAATAATTGACGAGTTAGATAACTTATTGTCAATTAATGGAGTTCTGCTGTATTTAGATGAAATACAGAATTTTAATAAAAAGCAGCAGCAATCTTTACTTGAGTATACGGAGAATGGTCAAATAACGCTTATTGCTAGTACAACCGAAAATCCTTATTTTTATATATATAATGCGCTGCTTAGTAGATCCTCTGTATTTGAATTTAAGCCCTTAAATAAAAATGATATTATAAAAGCATTAAAAAGAGGAATTGATGTTCTGGAAAAAGAATTAAAAAGTACTAAAATTCTTTGTGAAGAAAGTATATTAGAGTATTTTGCAGAAAATAGTGGTGGAGATTTAAGAAAAGCTATAAATAATTTACAGTTAACAATTTATACTGCTAATAGAAATAGCGATGGAAATATTGAAGTAACTATGGAACTTGCAAAGGAATGCTCTGGAACTAAGGCTTTAAATTATGATAAGCTCGGAGACAAACACTATGATGTTTTAAGTGCATTTCAAAAATCAATCAGAGGAAGCGACCCGGATGCAGCTATTCATTATTTAGCAAGGCTTATAAAAGCAGGGGATTTGATATCAATATGCAGAAGACTTTTGGTAATTGCAGCAGAGGATATAGGAGTTGCTTATCCTAGTGCTATATCTATAGTTAAGGCATGTGTGGATTCAGCTATGCAGCTTGGTTTTCCTGAGGCGAGAATTCCTTTAGCAGAAGCAGTAATAGTTTTGGCTACAGCCCCTAAATCTAACTCAGCAATAAGTGCTATTGATAAGGCCCTAAGTGACTTAGATAACTTAAATGTAGGAGAAGTCCCTGAAGATTTAAAAGATGCCCATTATGGAGGCGCACAAAAACTAAATAGAGGACTTGGATATAAGTATCCCCACAATTATGAAAATCACTATGTTAAACAGCAATATTTGCCTGATAATATAAAAGATGCTTTATATTATATACCTGGAAACAATAAAATGGAAAACTCCGCTAAGGCATACATGAATTTTTTAAAGGAATCGAGTAAGTAGAGGTGAGTTTTATGAATGAGAGTGAAAAAAATATTTTAAATATTTTATCAAAAAACCCATATTATATCAAGTCAGTAGAAGATCCCAGTGAAGAAATGCAGCTTTCAGCTGTAAAAGAAAATGGTATGCTCCTTGGGTATATAAAGAATCCAACAGAAAAAGTAAAATGGGAAGCACTAAAATCTAATAAGTGGGCCATTGAGTATATTGAAGAACCAGATGAAGCCATGTGTCTATATGTTGTAGAGCGGGCATGGAACGCTCTAAAACACATTAAGAAGTCTAATGAAAAACTTATAAGAAAAGCAATAGAGCAAAAAGGATGGGCAATTCAATTCTGTGAAAATCCTTCAGAAGAACTTCAAGTTTTAGCTGTCGAGAAAGATTGGGACTCAATAAAATATATAGATAATCCAACTGACAAGGTCAAATTGTATGCTATAAAAAAAGAATGGAATGCTATTAAGTATGTTAAAAATCCAACATTAGAAATGCAAATTGCTGCAGTTATTCAAAGCGAAGAAGCTGTTAGATACATAGATGATATCAGTGAAAAAACATGGATTTATTTTGTTATACATAATATAAAAGTATTAAAGTATATAGATAAAAATATAAGCATGGAAAAAATACAAGAAGTCTTGAAAGAAAAAATTTCAGATGAAAATATTGATAAAGATTATGTGTTAAACTTTATAGAGGATGAGATTTTAAAAATTGACAAGGTCAGGTTCATATATGCATATGGAAGCATGAAAGCCAAAAGAATTTTAGTAGATTACAAGATTTCAATTTAAATACTAATAATATGCATTTTTAATAATTACAATAAATACTTAGGATTAAGGAGTTGATTTTAATGAATTTTACTGATGCTATGCTTACTGTAGATTTGGTAATAAAAAGCGGAGCGGTACCTCTTATTATAGGTGAAAGTGGTATAGGAAAAACTGCGCTTATAAAAGAGTTAGCACGAAAAGAAGGATATTATGCAATTGTAATAGATGCTAATATACTTAAAGAAGGAGAAATTGGCGGTCTACCAACTGTACAGGAATATCAAGTAACAATAGATGGAAAAGAAATTATAAGAAAGAAAACGGTGTACGCAATTCATACAAAATTATTAGAGATAGATGAAGTTTTGAAAGAAGATTCAAGTAAAAAAATATTGTTATTTATTGATGAAATTAATAGATGTGAACATAGTGTTCAACAGGAACTCATGAATTTAATTTTAAATAGAGAGATAAATGGATATTTGCTTCCAAGTAATGTAAGAGTAATAGCTGCAATGAATCCGTCTAATAAATATGAAACCTTCACAGAGAGCAATTATCAAGTAGTAGATATGGATCCTGCACAGGAAAATCGTTTTGTATGGGTAGAATTGGAATCAGATGTTAAGGAATGGCTAAAATGGGCAATGGAGAAAAGTAATTGTGTTGAAGAAACTAATATCCATGAACAAATTTCAGAATTTATTGCTAGTTTTCCAGAATATTTACATACTCCATATTCACAAGAATATATTAAAGCAACGCCAAGAAGTTGGGAAAGAATATCTAATGCTTATAAAGTATATTTAAATAGTGAAAAAACAATACCTGCTAAGATCTTTTACAATGTGGTTGTAGGAAATGTAGGACAAAGTATTGCTCAAGACTTCAATAATTATCTAGAGGATTACCAGAATCCTATCATTAAGCCAGAAGAGATATTTTTTAGTGAAGAGATAAGTGATGAATTAGCTGAAAAAGTAGAGAAAGAAAGTCACTCAAGATTATATTTATCAGCAAAAAATGCTTTGATATATTTAGATAATATGGAACATAGGGAAAGAGAAATTAAATTGTTTTCAGAATTTATTCAATTATATCCTGCAGATTTAAAAATGGGAATCATGAAGGAAATAAAGCTGAGCTATGAAAATAGTTTATATATGGAACTTTTAAATGAAAAAACCTTTGTAGATGGATATTTTTCTGTATATGCTCAATTATGATTTTAGAGAGGAAGGAGAAAATGGGAGAGAAAACAAAGTTTGATGAATTAAGAATTGATTTATTTAATGAAGTTATAATGTGGAAAGACTCTGAAAGCATGACTGATGAGTTTAAAAGAAAGTTTTTAAAGTTATTAGAATTATGTACATTTTCTATGATGGAAGAAGCAGATAATTTTTTTGCACTTTTTACTATGCAGATGAAAAGAGAAATCAAATTAGATTTACCTACTGCAGTAGGTAATACAGCATCCATATCTCACTTTACAATATATTTTAATCCATATATTTTTCTTCAATGCTCTTTAGAAGAAATGAAGGCTTTATTAAAGCATGAGGTATACCATATTATGTATAATCATTTAAAAAGGGCAGAAATCATAAAGGGAAAGTATAGTTCTACTGCAATAAACACTGCTATGGATATTTCAATTAATCAGTATATACATAATATGCCTTTATGGTCAGATAACATTAGAAATATAATGTTAACCTACAATGTTGATTTACTAGAGGATTTGCCATTTGAAGAGTACGCAAGGATTATTCAAGAGGGAATGAATAAACTAAAGTCTTCCAAGGGGCCGGAGATTCTGGAGGGTAAAGATGAAACAAAGTCAGATTCTATAAAGAAAGAGCATGATGTTGAACATGCTCATGATTTATGGGAGAGTTCTCAAGAGCAACCTACTCTGCAGCAAATAAAACAACTTACCAAAAAGGTTTCAAATATTGCAGCAAAAGGGAAAATACCAACTCCTTTTGAGAAAGCTATGGAATTATTCAATGCTAAAGCAGAGATTTCCTGGAAAGATCACTTAAGAAATACGTTAGGAACTTTACATACAGGTTACAAAAAAACTTCAACAAGAAATGATCGAAGGCAGCCAGAAAGGCTTGAATTGAGAGGTAAGCTTCCAAAGTATACAGCTCATGTTATTGTTGCAATTGATATTAGTGGAAGCATAACGGATAAAGAAATAGATAAGATAATGATAGAGGTTTTTGATATAGTAAAAATTCAAAACCATGAAATTACTGTAATAGAATGTGATAATCAAATAAGAAGAGTTTATAAGGCAAAAAGTAAAAAAGATATAAAGTCAAAATTAGATACTAAAGGAGGAACGGCTTTTTCACCTGTTATTGAATATATGAATAAACTTAGTATGCGAAACTGCTTTTTAATCTATTTTACAGATGGAGTAGGGGAGAAAAAGTTAAATGTTGCTCCAATAAACTACAAAATTTTATGGGTTCTTACAGGAAAAGATGAGAAGCTTTCTTTAGACAGAAGCTATGGAATAATTAAAAAACTTCCAGGTGTAAATGTGCAAAAAGCTGATCCTACCTATGCTAAAGACACTATGAAAGAAATTTTAATGGAGTGGGCAAAATAATATATAATAATACAACTTTTTCTAAGTTTATTGTTGACAATTTTACTCTGATTTGATATTATAAACATGTAAAGCATAGTAAAATACTCAACATTAAAGGAAGTGATTAAGTGAAGC
Organism: Clostridium thailandense; assembly: GCF_019207025.1. Taxonomy (GTDB): domain Bacteria; phylum Bacillota; class Clostridia; order Clostridiales; family Clostridiaceae; genus Clostridium_AM; species Clostridium_AM thailandense. Next base: position 7,307 of record NZ_JAEEGC010000014.1, read on the forward strand.
TATCAACTAAGGGTAGATATGGTGTAAAGGCTATGGTTGATTTGGCTATTCATTACGGTGAGGAACCGTCATCCATAAAGAGTATATCAGAGCGGCAAAATATTTCGGAATATTATCTTGAACAGCTGTTTTCTCCTCTTAGAAAGGCAAATTTAATAAAGAGTATAAGAGGAGCTCAAGGTGGATATATACTCAGTAAGGCACCTAAAGATATAACAGTAGCAGATGTTATGAAGGTATTAGAAGGGCCTATTGAAATATCAGACTGTATTGATGGGAATACTGAAAATTCCTGTGGGAATATAGATTGTTGTGCTACTAGGCTTTTATGGTCAAGAATAAAGGAAAGTATTGATACCGTCATGGAGTCAACAACACTTCAAGATATGGTAGACGATTATAATAAAATTAAATCAAACAGAGTGAAAGGGGATAACGTAAATGACTAATAAAAAAGTTTATATGGATTATTCAGCTACTACTTATACTAAACCAGAAGTATTAGAGGAAATGCTTCCTTTCTTTACTGAGCATTTTGGTAATCCATCTTCATTATATTCAATATCAGATGTACCTAGAAAAGCTATTATAACTGCTAGAGAACGAGTAGCTAAGGCAATAAATGCAGAAAGAGATGAAATATTCTTTACTGCTGGTGGATCAGAAAGTGATAACTGGATATTAAAGGGAATAGCATTAGCTCATAAAGACAAAGGTAATCATATAATAACAACAAAGATAGAGCATCATGCAATACTACATGCTTGTAAATTCCTTGAAAAGAATGGATTTGAAGTAACATATCTCCCAGTAGATGAGTGTGGATTAGTAAGAATAGAAGATTTCAAAAATGCTATTACAGATAAAACTATACTTGTATCAGTTATGTTTGCCAATAATGAAATAGGTGCTATTGAGCCAATAGCTGAAATTGGAGCTATATGTAAAGAAAAGAAAATTTTCTTTCATACTGATGCAGTTCAAGCAGTTGCTCATGTTCCAATAGATGTAAAGGCAATGAATATAGATGCACTTTCTATGGCAGGACATAAATTCTATGGACCAAAAGGTATAGGTGCAATGTACTTAAGAAAAGGTATAAAGATAGAAAACTTAATCCACGGCGGCGGACAGGAAAAAGGTAAAAGAGCATCAACAGAAAATGTTCCTGGTATAGTTGGAATAGGAAAGGCTCTTGAACTTGCTGTAGAGGACTTGGAAACAGAATCAAATAGATTGAAAGCTTTTAGAGATAGGCTTTTAAATGGATTAGTAGAGAGAGTACCATATGTTAAGGTAAATGGTCCTATAGGAGAAAATAGGATGCCTGGAAACGTTAACGTAAGCTTCATAGGAATAGAGGGAGAAACATTATTACTAGACTTAAATGATGCTGGAATATTTGCATCTACAGGTAGTGCATGTGCCTCAGGATCTTTAGATCCTTCACACGTTTTGCTTGCTATAGGATTAAAACATGAAGTAGCACATGGTTCGTTAAGATTAAGTTTAGGAGCTGGAACTACTGAAGAAGAAATAGATTATGCACTTGAGGTAATTCCAAAAGTAGTTAAGAGAAGAAGAGAAATGTCACCATTTTGGGAAGATTTTATAAAAAGTCAAAAATAATAATCTGGAGGTAAAATAATTATGATGTACAGTGAAAAGGTTATGGATCATTTCAGAAATCCTAGAAATGTTGGAGAAATAGAAGATGCTAATGGTATAGGAGAAGTTGGAAATCCACAATGTGGAGATATAATGAAAATTTATATAAAAGTAGAAGAGAATATAGTTAAAGATGTAAAATTTAAAACTTTTGGATGTGGTTCAGCTATTGCTTCATCAAGTATGGCTACAGAACTAATAAAAGGAAAAACATTAGAAGATGCTTGGCAGCTAACTAATAAGGCTGTTGCAGAAGCATTAGATGGTCTTCCACCTGTGAAAATGCATTGTTCAGTACTTGCAGAAGAAGCTATCCATAAAGCAATAAATAACTATAGAGAATCAAAAGGATTAGAACCTTGGGAAATGAAAACTCATTCAGAACATATCCATGAGCATGTTCATGGCGAATAGAAATAAAAAGGTGGTTACGCAGAGCGCATATTTATGCATTCTGCGCAACCACCTTTTTTAAATAATATTTATTTCCATGGCAATCACTTGATTATTTTTTAGTCTATTATTCAATTATATAGTTATATTTTTCACTTTATTGGAAAAAATATAATGCATGACTCATTTTTGTATATTTTAATTTAACCTTCAAAATTGTAAAAGTATATATAGACATCTATACCAGATACCTAAATTATACGCAGGTATATGTGCTTTCAGCTTGAAAATATACGCTGGAGTGTAAGCTAAGTGTCGGCAGGGAGCCGTCTATATGACTTATGAGGTGAGATGATTTGTATAGAACAAGAGATTTTATTCTTATGGATGTTATAAGTGTGGAAGGTAAAAAACTTGGTTTTATAGATGATATATTAATAGATTTTAATAAGAAGAAAATAATAGGTTTTAGTATAGCATCTTCTGGTCTATTTAAAAGAAACTTGAGTGTTATGACAGAAAACATAGTAGGATTTAACAATGTTATGGTAATCACAAGTGCAGATAAAGGAAAATTTTTAGAGTTTAAAAAAATAAGAGGAATAGATGTAAAGGATCGAAAAGGTAATATTATAGGGATGATAGAAGATATTTTATTTGATGAAACAAATTTTATAATGGTAGCAGTAATGATATCTACGGGATTTATTACGAATTTTATATCTGGTAAAAAAATAATTCTTATAAAGGATTTAATGCTTGGAGAAAAAAATGTGTTATATAGTAGAAAAAATGAAAACCTTAATTTTACAAGTTTACCTCATAGATTATTTATAGAAGATGATGAAAATGAAAAAAGTAGAAAAAAAGATACTGTTTAAATATGCAATATTATTAATAAGTATACTTATTGTAATATTTGTATGCATTAGAAATTCCGTTATAAGAGAAGTATTATATCTACTATTTATATCATTTATTATTTCATATACATTAAGACCATTACAAAAGAAAATACAGCACTATGGACTAAGTAAAAGAGCTTCAGCACTAATATTAATATGTATACTGATACTGATGGTTATAGCAGCTTTTACGTTATTGATACCATCAATATTTAAGGAAAGTCTAAATATAAATTCAACTTTTGACAATATTCAAAAAATCATAGATAAGTTCTATTTAAAATTAAAGCCTATAAGCAGCAATAAGACTATTTATGCAGTAATTGATAAAGTTCATACTAGAATAAATGATCAGATGATAAAATTCTTTACAAATATTTTTGAATCTATATTAAATATAGGCCAAAATATAGTTTCTATAGCTGTAATACCTATAATATGTTATTACTTTTTAGCTGATGGGCATAGCATTGGTAACAAAATATTAAATTTTTTCCCTATTAGAAGCAGAACTATGGTAAGGAAAATATGTTGTGATATAGACAAAATACTTGGAAGATATATTGTTAGTCAATTGTTTTTATGTTTGCTTATTGGTGGAGCTACTTTTATAACTCTTGTTTTTTTAAAAGTAGGTTTTCCTGTAATTTTATCTGTGCTAAATGCTTTTTTTAATATAGTTCCATACTTTGGACCAATATTTGGAGCAATACCGGCTGTACTTGTTGCTCTAGTAGATTCCCCACAAAAAGCATTGTATACTATTATATGGTTGTATCTTATCCAACAGATTGAAGGAAATATACTATCACCAAAGATAACTGGCGATAGTATTAGTATGCATCCTTTAGTAGTAATATTGTTACTTATAATAGGGGGGAAGGCTGCTGGTTTTTTAGGGATGATATTAGCTATTCCGATAGGAGTTATTATAAAAGTAATATATGAAGATCTTAATTACTATTTGTTTTAAGAATTTATAACAGCTAATTATAAAAACCAATATTGACACGAATTATATTTTTATTTATAATTTGTATCATAATTAGATATTAAGACAATGATTGGAAGGAGTAAATATAATTGGTTGCACCAAGAGAAGAAGTGGTTGGTGGAAACTTCCTGTAACCTATATTGAAGCAGTCCAGGAGTCATATTTTTTTAAGATATCAGCTTACAATTCAAACTGTGGTTAGTTAGTTTGAGATATATAACTATTGTTAAAGCTGAAAATTAGGGTGGTACCACGGAATAAGCTTTCGTCCCTTACGGGATGGGAGTTTTTTTATTAAAATAAATTTAATTTACAAAGGAGAGATGGACAATGGAAAAGTTAGGCTTGAATCAAATTAGAGAAATGTATTTAAGCTTTTTTGAAAGCAAAGAACATTTAAGAATGCCAAGTGCTTCACTTATACCTAAAAATGACAAGAGTTTGTTGCTAATAAATGCTGGTATGGCACCGTTAAAACCATATTTTACAGGTATGCAGGTTCCTCCAAGAAATAAGGTAACTACCTGCCAAAAGTGTATAAGAACTGGTGACATAGAGAATGTCGGAAAAACCTCTAGACATGGAACATTTTTTGAAATGCTCGGAAATTTTTCGTTTGGAGACTATTTTAAGGAAGAGGCTATTCCATGGGCGTGGGAGTTTATAACAGAAGTTTTGAAACTTCCTAAGGATAGGTTGTATGTAACAATTTATCTAGATGATGATGAATCTTTCGATATATGGACTAAAAAAGTAGGGGTTGACCCTTCAAGAATATTTAGACTTGGTAAGGATGATAACTTCTGGGAGCTTGGAGTAGGACCTTGTGGACCTTGTTCTGAAATTCACTTTGATAGAGGGGCAGGTAACATAAGTAGTGCGGATGAATTTGTTAAAGCTGCAGATGAAGATAGGGTAGTTGAATTTTGGAATCTTGTATTTACACAATTTGATAAGGATGAAGAAGGAAATTATAATAAACTAGCAAAACCAAATATTGATACTGGTATGGGACTTGAAAGAATTGCAACTATAATGCAAGGAAAAAACAGCATATTTGAAGTTGATACTTTGAGAGCTATATTAGACGAAATAAGCAAAACTACTGATACTAAATACGGTAGCAGTGAAAAAAGTGATATATCTATGAGAGTTATAACTGATCATATAAGAAGTGTAACTTTTATGATTAGTGATGGAATATTACCTTCAAATGAAGGTCGTGGTTATGTTCTTAGAAGATTGTTAAGAAGAGCTGCAAAACACGGAAAATCATTAGGAATAAATGGCGAATTTTTGTATAAGCTAACAGATGTAGTTATAGACAATGCTAGTGGAAACTATCCAGAACTTAAAGAGAAGAGAGAGTATATAAAGAAGGTTATAAAACTAGAAGAAGAAAGATTTGCAGAAACTATAGATAGTGGAATGCAAATACTAAACGAATACATAGAAAAACTTCAAAATAGCAGTACTTCTATGTTAGGTGGCGATAAAGCCTTTAAATTATATGATACTTATGGATTCCCTATAGAGCTTACTCAAGAAATATTAGAAGAAAAGGGCATGACGGTAGATTTAGAAGGTTTTAATAAAGAAATGCAGAGTCAGAGAGAAAGAGCTAGAGCTGCTAGAGAAGAAACTAACTACATGGGTGCTGAAGATACTATATTGAATAAAATTCCTTTAGAAATAGAAACCGAGTTTGATGGATATGATGTATTAGATTTGAATTCAAAGGTTAAAATTTTAATAAAAGAAGAGGAATTTGTAAATCAACTTAATGAAGGGGAAAAAGGTGTTATTATCACTGAAAAGACTCCTTTTTATGCAGAAATGGGAGGTCAGGTAGGAGATAAAGGCATAGTAACGCTTGGTTCTTTTAAAGCAGAAGTTTTAGATTGTAAAAAGAATTTAGCAGGAAAGGTACTTCATTTTGTTAAAGTTATTTCGGGAAATGTCAAGGTTAATGAAGAAATTACTTTAAAAGTAAATGAACAAAGAAGAAATAACATAAGAAGAAATCATACTGCAACACACGTTTTAAATGAGGCATTAAGAAAAGTTTTAGGTGATCATGTACACCAATCTGGATCTTATGTCGATGATGATAGACTAAGATTTGATTTTAACCATTTTGAGGCTGTAAATGATGATGAACTTGAAAAAGTAGAGAAACTAGTTAATGAAAATGTTATGAAAGTTATGGATGTTAAAACTCAAGTTATGACTTTAGAAGAAGCAAGAGAAAGTGGAGCTATAGCTTTATTTGACGACAAATACAAAGATGAAGTGAGAGTAGTTTCGGTGGGGGATTTTAGTAAAGAGCTATGTGGAGGAACTCATGTAGTAAACTCAGGACAGATTGGTTTATTCAAAATAGTTTCAGAGGCTGGTGTTGCTGCTGGAATAAGAAGAATTGAAGCTGTTACTGGTCCTAGAGCAATTGCCTTTGTTGAAGAAAAGAATAATCTTGTTAAAGAAATTTCTAATAAATTAAAATGTGCTGAAAAGGAAATATTGCATAGACTAGATGTACAATTTGCCGAGTTAAAAGAAAAAGACAGAGAAATAGTTGAATTGAAATCTAAGCTTGCTAGTGGTTCAGAAAATGAAATTTTAAATAATGGAAAAGAGATAAAAGGAGTAAAACTTCTTACTGGAATGTTAAAGGATATTGATGGCAACTCACTTAGAGAGCTTGCTGATAAAATTAGAAGCAAGGCTGGAGAATGTGTTGTAGTTCTTGGAAGTACATGTGAAGGAAAGGTTCAATTGGTTGCGATGGCAACAAAGGGTGTAATTGAAAAAGGCGTTCATTGTGGAAAAATTATAAAAGAGGTAGCAGCTGTTACCGGCGGCGGAGGAGGTGGAAGACCAGACATGGCTCAAGCTGGTGGAAAACTACCAGAAAAGTTAGATAAAGCAATAGAAAGCTGCTTTGGAATTGTGGAAAAACTAGTTAAATAGTATACAATTCATTAAATATAGTCTATAATATATTTAATAGATATTGTTAGCGAGGTGATAAAATGAGTAACGATAATACTATCCAGTTTGATATTTCTAAGAGCAAAAAAGATTTAACTAAAGAAATATTAACTGAGATTTACGATTCGCTAATTAAAAAAGGTTATAATCCTGTAAACCAACTTGTAGGCTATTTAATTTCTGGCGATCCAACATATATTACAAATTATAATGGTGCAAGATCCCTAGTAAGGAAGCTTGAAAGAGATGAGATATTAGAAGAGGTTTTAAAGGCATATCTAGGGATAAAATAAAAGTGCCCTTAGGGGCATTTTTATTTTAAATTTGAACATAATAATGTAGGAGAATAAAATGAGAATACTTGGATTAGATATAGGAGATAGAACTATAGGAGTTGCAGTAAGTGACCCACTTGGTTTTACTGCACAGGGGATTACTACCATTAGAAGAAAGAGCGTAGATAAAGATTTAGAAGAACTTAAGAAAATTTGTGATGAATACAGTGTAGAATCTATAGTAGCTGGGCTTCCTAAAAATATGAATGGAACTTTAGGACCTCAAAGTGAAAAAGTAATGAACTTTTGTGATTCCATAAAAGAGCATATTAAGTTGCCAATTAATATGTGGGATGAAAGGTTAACTACTGTAGCTGCCCATAGAGCTATGCTTGAGGCAGATTTATCACGTGCAAAAAGGAAGAAAATTGTAGATAAAATGGCTGCTATATATATACTTCAAGGGTATTTAGATAGTATTGCTAAAAAATAATAGACATTTGTATTCTAAGATTTTGTAAATAAATTATTATTTGAGAATATGAAATGTTAATAAGAGGTGATATATTATGGAAAATGATGTAACAAGTATAGTTTTAAACGATGAAGATGGTAATGAAGTAGAATTTGAAGTAATAACTAAGATGGATATAGAAGATAAAGAATATTTAGTAGTTGTACCAAAAGATAGAGATGAAGAAGATACAGATGAAGCAATTGTACTTAGAATTGACAAAGACGAAGATGACAATGATATATTAGTTACTGTGGAAGATGACGATGAATTTGAAATTGTTTCGGAGGCATATGAAACACTGTTTAGTGAGGATGAACTTAATTAGTGCCTATTTACTCCTCTAACGTTAGTAAGAGGAGTTTTATTTTAGTATTAATTGATTTTCAATTGACAATAAGAAATTTTAGTATTAAACTGAAATTTGAAACTAATACTAAGAATAAATAATTGAAACGGGGTTATTAAAATGGCAAAGCTTTCGTCTGAAGAAATAGAAAAATTAAAAAATAATTTAAAGGAAAAAGGATATAAACTTACACCACAGAGGCGAGCTATAGTAGATATAATAATAAGAAATGAAGGCAGTCATTTAACAACGGAAGAATTATATGATCTTGTAAAAAAAGAATGTCCAGAAATAGGTCTTGCTACAGTTTATAGAACAGTTCAATTGTTAGAGGAACTAGGAGTAATATGTAAGTTAGATCTTAATGATGGGTGTAATAGATATGAACTAGTACATGAAGAAGAAAATCATCAGCATCATCACCTTATTTGTACTAACTGTGGAAAGGTAATTGAAGTAGAAGGAGACTTATTAGAAGTTTTAGAACATGAAATAGTTGAAAAATATAACTTCAAGATTACTAATCACAGTGTTAAGTTTTACGGAATATGTGATGACTGTAAAAAATAAATTTGCAAAAATATCTAAAATAATAAATGAAGAAGGAGGGGAGGATTTTTGCGTAAAGAAAAAGATAAGGTAAAAATTATTCCATTAGGTGGATTAAATGAAATAGGAAAGAATTTAACTGCCATAGAATATAAAAATGACATAGTTGTAATTGATTGTGGACTCAAATTTCCTGATGAAGAAATGCTTGGTATAGATGTAGTAATACCGGATATAAGCTATCTTCAAAAAAATACAGAAAAGGTAAAGGGAATATTTCTGACCCATGGCCACGAAGATCATATTGGTGCGTTGCCATATGTATTAAAGGAGTTGAACGTCCCTGTATACGGTACGAAGTTAACTTTGGGAATTGTTCAAACAAAGTTAAAGGAACATAATCTACTTAGTGTTGTTGATTTAAGATGTATAAAACCAAAGGATATGGTAAAGCTTGAAAATGTATCAGTGGAATTTATAAGAACGAGCCACAGTATCGCGGATTCAGTAGCTATTGCTATTCATACTCCTGCGGGCGTTGTGCTGCATACAGGAGATTTTAAAATTGATTATACGCCAATAGATGGGCATGTAGCTGATTTAGCTAGGTTTGCAGAACTTGGTAAAAAAGGCGTATCAGTAATGCTTGCAGACAGTACAAATGTTGAGAGGCCGGGCTATACTATGTCTGAAAGCATAGTTGGGGATACTTTCCAAGAGATTTTTTCTTGTGCTAAAGGGAGAATTATAGTGGCTACCTTTGCCTCGCATGTTCATAGAATACAGCAAATTATTAGAGCTGCTGTAAAATATGATAGAAAAGTTGCTGTTTCTGGAAGAAGCATGGAAAACATAATGGAAGTAGGGGTAGAATTAGGATACATAACTGCTGAGAAAGATGTGTTTATAAATGTAGATAATATAAATAAATATCCAGAAAATAAAATTGTTATTATAACAACAGGAAGTCAGGGAGAACCAATGTCAGCACTTTCAAGGATGGCGGCTTCAGAGCACAAAAAAATCAACATTCTTCCAGGTGATATGGTAGTAATATCTGCCAATCCTATACCGGGAAATGAAAAACTTATATCAAGAGTTATAAATCAATTATTTAAAAAAGGTGCTCAAGTAATTTATGAATCATTGGCGGATGTACATGTTTCAGGGCATGCTTGTCAGGAAGAATTAAAGCTTATGCATACTCTTGTAAAACCTAAGTTTTTTATACCAGTTCATGGTGAATATAGGCATTTAAAGCAGCATGGTGAACTTGCAATTAAGTTAGGAATGCCGTCTAATAACGTAATAATTGCTGACAATGGAGATGTTATAGAGGTAAGCAGAGATTCTATAAGAAAGAATGGCACAGTAGTGTCTGGTCAGGTTTTTGTTGATGGACTTGGAGTTGGAGATGTCGGCAACATAGTATTAAGAGACAGAAAGCATCTATCACAAGATGGAATACTTACAGTAGTAGTTACTATTGAAAAGGAAAGTGGAAGTGTAATTGCTGGTCCGGATATTATTTCAAGAGGATTTGTATATGTAAGGGAGTCTGAAGATTTAATGGGTGAAGCTAGAGATTTAGTAAGAAATGCTTTGAGAGAATGTGAAGAAAAACATATAACTGAATGGGCTAGCATAAAATCCAATATAAAAGAAGTTTTAAGAATGTTCTTGTATGAAAAAACAAAACGAAAACCAATGATATTACCTATAATTATGGAAATTTAGATTCATATTGAATTGAGAATGAATCTAAATTTTACTCATTCTAAATTTTCAGTTATTAGAAAGGGGATTATATAGTGAATATTTACGATAAGGCCAATGAATTTGCAGCAGAGCTTGGTAAATGTGATGAAGTTGTGAAGTTAAGGGAAGCTAGTAAAAAAATTGAAGGTAATGAAGATAATAAGAAGATGCTTGATGATTTTAGAAGACTTCAAATTGAAGCATATACTGAGCAAATGCAAAAAGGATCAATATCTGAGGAAATTCAAGAAAAACTTAAAAATATGGGACCTGTTATTTCAATGAATCTTGCGGTTAGTGAATATATACAGGCAGAACAAAGATTTAGTGTCATGTGGGATGATGTGCTTAAAATCTTAAATGATGGTATAGGAATAGATTTCACTTTTGGAATGAGTAAATAAATTCTACATAAGTTGACTTTTTAGGACTATAATAATAAAATAGATAAGGTAAGCAAAATTGGATACTAAAAAAGTATCCAATTTTTTTGAATGTTTAACGGTATAAAATTTAATCACTGTTGATTTATAAATAAAATAACATTATTTATTTAGAAAGTTTATAATCGACGAGAAACTACCGTATAAATTACAATTTGTTTTGCTTATGTTTTATTTATAAATCAACAGAGATATAAAAATTATTTTATATTTACTATTTATTTTGGAGGAATAATAATGGAATTATTTGTAAGAAATGACATAAGGAATGTAGCTATAATAGCTCACGTTGACCATGGTAAGACTACACTGGTGGATGCTCTTTTAAAGCAGAGTCATGTGTTTAGAGAAAATGAAAAAGTTGATGAAAGAGTTATGGATTCAAATGACCTTGAAAAGGAAAGAGGTATAACTATACTTTCTAAAAACACTGCAGTAATGCATGATGGAGTTAAAATAAACATAGTAGATACTCCAGGGCATGCTGACTTTGGTGGAGAAGTTGAACGTGTTCTTAAGATGGTAGATAGCGTTATACTAGTTGTAGATGCTTATGAAGGACCTATGCCTCAAACTAAATTTGTTTTAAAGAAGGCTTTAGAGTTAAACTTGAATCCAATGGTTGTTATAAATAAAATAGATAGACCAGATGAAAGAGCAGCAGATGTTTTAGATGAAGTTTTTGACCTATTTGTAGAACTTGGAGCAAACGACACTCAATTAGACTTTCCTGTAGTATATTGTTCTGCTAGAGCTGGATTTGCAAAAAAAGAGTTAGAAGATGATTCAACAGACATGGCTCCATTATTTGAAGCTATCATTAAGAATGTACCAGCACCAGAAGGACAACTTGATATGCCACTTCAAATGTTAGTTACTACAATAGACTACAATGAGTATGTAGGTAAAATAGGTATTGGTAAAATTGAAAGAGGAAGCGTTAAAAAGAATCAGCAAGTAGCATTAATAAGAAAAGATGGAAAGATAGATAATGTTAAAGTAGCAAATCTTTACGTATATAATGGTTTGAAAAAGGAAGAAACAAATGAAGCTAAGCTTGGAGATATAGTTGCAGTATCAGGAATTTCTGATATAAATATAGGTGAAACGTTATCTGATATCAATACTCCGGAAGCACTTCCTTTTGTAGATATAGATGAACCTACATTAAGTATGAATTTTATGGTTAATGATTCTCCTTTTGCTGGACAGGATGGAGAATATGTTACTTCAAGACATCTTAGAGATAGACTTTTAAAGGAATTAGAAACAAACGTATCTTTAAGAGTTGAGGAAACAGATTCTGCAGATTGCTTTAAAGTAAGTGGAAGAGGTGAATTACATCTTTCAGTTTTAATCGAAACTATGAGAAGAGAAGGATATGAGTTCCAAGTATCCAAACCATCGGTCATATTTAAAGAAGAAGATGGAAAGAAGCTAGAACCGATAGAATATCTTACAATAGATGTGCCAGAAGAGTTTATGGGACCAGTTATGGAAAAGTTAGGACCTAGAAAAGCAGAGATGGTAAATATGACATCAGCTGTTAATGGTTATACAAGACTAGAGTTTAAAGTTCCAGCAAGAGGTCTTATAGGATTCAGAAATGAATTTATGACTGATACTAAAGGTAATGGTATAATGAATCATGTTTTAAATGGATATGAAGAGTATAGAGGGGAAATTCCAGAAAGAACTAGGGGATCAATTGTAGTATTTGAAACTGGAACGTCAATTGCTTATGGATTATTTAATGCACAGGAAAGAGGAGTATTGTTTATACCAGCAGGTATAGATGTTTATCAGGGAATGATAGCTGGAGAATCTTCAAGAGCAGAAGATATAGATGTTAATATATGTAAGAAGAAACAGCTAACAAATACAAGATCTTCAGGGGCAGACGAAGCAATAAAATTAGTACCTGTAACTCAAATGTCTTTAGAGCAAAGTCTTGAGTTTATAGCATCAGATGAGTTAGTAGAAATAACTCCGAAGAATATAAGAATGAGAAAAAGAGTTTTAAATCCTGACTTGAGAAGAAAGGCTATGAAAAGAAAGTAAGTTAAGACCATGATGTTATAATAAAAATATATTCACCTATGGAGAAATTTTTATGTTTTGTTTAGTAATAATTTTGCCATAGGTGAATTAGTTTGTAAATTTTTCGGCTTTTAACTATTTTGTGTTTTGGAGGAAGAAATGAGTGGAATTGCATATGATTACATGGAACAATATATAAGAGGACTTATAAAAGATCACAATGGAATACTAAATGAATTGGAAGACTATGCGCATAACAATTTTGTTCCTATAATACATAAGGAAGTTGCTAGATTTTTAGAGTTAATGATAAAGATGAAAAGACCTTTAAGGATTCTCGAATTAGGTACGGCAATTGGTTATTCAGCAATACTTATGAATATAAGTTCAGAAGGAAAAGCCTCTATAACGACAATTGAAAGAGATTCAAAAATGATAGAGCTTGCAAAAAATAATATTGAAAAATGTGGGCTTAAAGATAAAATAGAAATTATACAGGGAGATTGCCTAGAGGTTTTAGAAAAGTTAGAAAACAAGTATGATTTGATATTTATGGATGCTGGGAAAGGGCACTATAATCATTTTTTGCCACATTGTCTGAGACTTTTAAGTTGTGATGGAGTAATAATTGCAGATAATGTTCTGTTTAGAGGAATGATTGCTTCTGATGAATTGGTAGAAAGAAGAAAAATAACTATAGTTAAAAGAATGAGAGAATATTTAGAAATAGTATCAGATAATGAAAAGTTTGTAACTTCCGTTATACCTATGGGAGATGGTATTGCAGTTACTTTGAGGAGGGATTAGAACTATGAAAAAACCAGAATTATTAGCGCCAGCTGGAAATCTTGAAAAATTGAAGACAGCTATAAACTTCGGCGCTGATGCTGTATATCTTGGAGGAAGTAAGCTTAATCTAAGAGCTTTTGCAGATAACTTTACAGATGAAGAATTAAAAGAGGGAGTAGAATATGCCCATGCTAGAGGTAAAAAAGTCTTTGTTACACTAAATGTATTTCCACATAATGATGATATAATTGGGCTGGAAGAGTATTTAAAGCATCTATATAATATAAACGTAGATGCTATAATAGTATCTGATCCTGGTATAATAATGACTGCAAGAGAAGTGGTTCCAAAGCTAGAATTACATTTAAGTACACAGGCAAATAATGTAAATTGGAGATCCGCAATATTTTGGCATAAACAAGGTATTAAAAGAGTAGTTCTTGCGAGAGAATTATCTTTAGAAGAGATAAAAGAAATAAAAAGGAATATACCTGATTCTTGTGAAATAGAGGCCTTTGTTCATGGATCTATGTGTATGTCCTATTCAGGAAGATGTGTAATATCGAATTATATGACAGGTAGAGATGCTAATAGAGGACAATGTGCTCAACCTTGCAGATATAAGTACCATCTTGTAGAGGAAAAGAGGCCTGGAGAGTATTTCCCTATTATGGAAGATGAACGAGGTACGTATATATTAAATTCTAAAGATTTGTGTATGATTGAATATATACCTGAATTAGTTCAATCAGGTATAGACTCTTTTAAAATAGAAGGAAGAATGAAAAGTTCGTATTATGTAGCAAGTATAGTAAAGTCTTATAGGCAGGCAATAGACGCATATTTTGAAAACCCCGAAGGATATGTATTCAAGAAAGAGTGGCTAGAAAATCTTGAAAAGGCAAGCCATAGAGTATACTTTACAGGATTTTATTTTGGAGATACTAATAAGCAGATATATGAAACATCCTCATATATTAGAGATTATGATATTATTGGTATAGTAAAAGACTATAATAAAGACACAAAAACAGCTGTAATAGAGCAGAGAAACAAAGTGCTTGAAGGCGATGTAGTAGAGATTCTAAGACCAGTAGGAGATAACTTTAAGATAACTTTAGATGATATGAGAAATAGTGAAGGTGAAAAAATACCATCAGCGCCTTCGGCACAGATGATATTTACAATCAAGATAGACACAGAACTTGAAAAAGATGATATTCTCATAAAACAAAAATAAAACAAGTTAAGTGTCGGCAGTCGTTATCTATAAAATAATTAAGAGGGGGATAACTGATGAAACGTCCAATTCTTATAGGAATAACTGGAGGAACTGGTTCGGGTAAAAGTACAATAGCTAAAGAAATATATAAAAAATTTAATGAAGAATGTATAGCTATGATTGAGCAGGATTCTTATTATAAGGATCAAAGTCATCTTTCTATTGAAGAGAGAACAAAGACAAATTATGATCATCCTGATGCATTTGATACACTATTGTTAGTAAAACATTTAAAAGCCTTATTAGAGGGGGAAACTATTGATAAACCTATATACAATTTTGAAATTCATAACAGAAAAAAAGAAACCATAAAGGTAGAGACTAGAGACATAATAATAGTTGAAGGAATACTTATTCTTCAGGAAAAAGAATTAAGAGATCTTTTAGATATTAAAATATATGTAGACACTGATGCAGATGTTAGAATAATAAGAAGACTTGTAAGGGATATAAATGAAAGAGGAAGAACAGTAGATTCTGTTATTAATCAGTATTTAAATGTTGTAAGGCCAATGCATATGCAATTTATTGAACCAACTAAAAGATATGCTGATATAATTATACCTGAAGGTGGTCACAATAAGGTAGCAATAGATATTATGGCAGCAAATATAAAACATATATTACAAGAACAAGAATATTAAGTGAATAAAATACCTCATTTTGGACAAAATTTTGTCTGAGATGAGGTGTTCTTATTATGATAATAAAAGTAAGCAGATCTATAATAAAAAGAAGAGCATATACAATTTTTAGTGCTTTTATAATTTTGCTAGGTATATTATACTTTAGAATATTTAAATTCCAGTACTTTAATGCTGGTAAACTGAGTGTAATGGCTAGTTCACAATATTCTTATAAGGAAGATATAACTGATGCGAATTATCAGCTGTTTGATTGTAATGGAAAACAATTATTGAATTATAATAAAAAATATTTTGCTGTTATATCGCCAGATATATTTTCTAAAAATAATTTAGATACAGATCAAGATAAAATGTTAACATTAATGTATGTATTAAGAAATTATAATAATGAGTATGATTTGTCGAAGGCAGGAGTTTTAAATAGTAGTAAAAAAGTTTATTACGAAATAGATGAAAGTACTTATAATAAACTAAAAGATATAAAAGAAGTTAAAGGGTTTTATACTTATAGTTATTCTTCATTAGAAAAGAATGAAACCTGGAAAATAGAGAATCTTTTAGTTAATACCAAAAAAAGTAATAACAACGAACTGAAATCTCAAAATTCTTTAGAAATGCAGATTTATAATAAGACAAAAGAAAATAAAAAACCGCAAATAGTATTTAATAGAGATGTAAACGGATCGATTGTTGAAGAAAAAACTGAGTTACCAAAGGATAATGTAAATGTAAGACTAACATTTGATAAAAATATAGAAGATAAAATAAAAGAGGTTCTAAACAATGATAAGAATAAAAATTTCAAGCAAATTGGTGTTGTTTTAATGGAGGCAGACACTGGAAAAATAAAGGCTTTAGTTCAAAAAGATGATAGCAAGCCTAATGTGAATTTAGGAGTAGCTACGAATCATGGCTTTTTTCCAGGTTCAATATTTAAAATTATTGTAGAAGAAGCAGGCCTAGATAGGAAGACCATAAGTACAACAGATAACTTTACTTGTAGAGGCTTAATAGAATTAGAAAATCACGGTAAGCATGGTACGTTAACGCCTGAAGAGGCACTTATAGTTTCATGTAATGATATTTTTGCACAAATAGGTGCAAAAGTAGGCTTTAACAATTTCTACGATAATGCTAAACTACAAGGATTATTTGAAAAAGTATTAGGAATTGATAGTGAAGAGCAAGGAGCTGTTGAAGTTAAAGAACCTAAAGTTAGTGATGGAAGTGTAGGTCTTGCTTCTATAGGCCAAAACCTTAGAATAACCCCCATAGAAGCTATAAGTATAGCTAATACGGTAGTAAATAATGGCGTTTATGTAAAACCGTACATTGTAGATGCCTATACAGATGATAACAACAAAGAGATTGAAACTGAATCTACACAACAGAAGTCTGTTATTGAAAAATCTACTGCTAACATTATGAAGAATCAAATGATAAAAGTAGTTGAAAAAGGAACTGGGCAAGCTGCACAGCTAGAAAATATAGAAATAGGTGGGAAAACAGGAAGCACAACGAGAGTTGATGTTGCAAAAGGTAGTAATAGTCCTGAAAATCATTCTGATGGTTGGTTCATAGGATTTTTTAAAGTGAAAGATAAATATTATTCTATGGTAGTTTTTGTTGAAGATATAGATAAAGATAAAGAAAGTGGTGGAAGTACTGCTGCACCAATTTTTAAAGACATCGTAAAGGAAATACAACCATTTATAAAAAAATAAATTTGTATAGTTCATGCACTTTTTTCAATTTAGCCTCATAATATATTAATAAGCACTATTAGGAGGAGCATCCCGTGTCTTTAGCAAATTGCTTATTAGATATTATGGGCAGTATGTTTTTTTTAACTGCCTATGTAACCAATACAAGTTCATTTCCCCAACCTTTAAGTGACAAGGAAGAGGAGTATTACCTAAGAAAACTTAAGGAGGGAGATTCTTTAGCTAAAAGTATCTTAGTAGAAAGAAACCTAAGATTAGTTGCACACATTGTAAAAAAGTATTCATATCCAGGAAAAGAAGTAGACGATTTAATATCTATTGGGACAGTTGGTCTAATAAAGGCGATAGATTCCTTTGATGCTTCCAAAGGTACTAGACTTGCCACTTATGCAGCAAAGTGTATTGAAAACGAAATACTTATGCTTATTAGAAATAATAAAAAAACTAAAAGTGAGGTCTATTTACAAGATCCAATTGGCATTGATAAGGAAGGAAACGAGATATCCTTAATGGATGTATTGAGCAGTGAGGAAGATTCTATAATTGAAATTGTAGAGAATAAAATGCAGGTTAAAAAGTTGTATTCTAAAATAAATTCATGCCTGTCAGAAAGAGAAAGAAAAGTTGTTGAAATGAGATATGGATTATTAGAAGGTCAGTCAAAAACACAGAGGGAAATAGCTAAAATTCTTGGAATATCTAGATCTTATGTATCTAGAATAGAAAAAAGGGCGCTTAAAAAGCTATACAAAGAGTTTAATTATGGAAAAAGGTAGTTTGAAAAACTAGGAATTAGCATTAAGGGATTATATAATCTTTTATTGCTAATTTCCGGTTTTTTGAAATTGTGGTTTTTTAGGAAATTTATCACGATTAACAGAATTCTTTATAAAGAAATATAATTCAGTAAAGTTTTGTAGATAAATAAAAGGAATTTGATAAAAATTGTAGAATAAAATAATTATAGGCATAATTAAATTTATATTTAATTAAAGAAATTACTAATTAAAAATTGAAATAAGTACAAATATTTTGATTTTACACAATTTATATATAACTGATACTGTGAAAGGGGAACTAAAGGTGATAACACTAAAAGAATTATTAGAAACAACAATTAAAAAAAATGCTTCAGATTTGCATTTAACTGTGGGGATACCGCCAGTTATAAGAGTGAATGGTGAACTTAAGCAGGTTGGAAATGAAAAGTTACAACCTACAGATACTGAAGTCTATTCTAAAGAAATATTAGGTGAATATTATGATCAATATGTTAAAACAGGAGAGTTAGATACATCTTTTTCGCTGCCAGGAGTAGGAAGATTTAGGGTTAATGTCTTTAAACAAAGAGGAAGTTGTGCAATTGCAATAAGAGTAGTTACATTAAAAATCCCGACATTAAATGAACTTCAATTTCCTTCTGTAATAAAAGATATGACATCTAATCAAAGAGGACTTGTATTGGTAACGGGTCCAACAGGTTCAGGTAAAAGTACTACTTTGGCTGCAATGATAAATGAAATAAATTCAAGTAGACCGGCGCACA
Organism: Clostridium thailandense; assembly: GCF_019207025.1. Taxonomy (GTDB): domain Bacteria; phylum Bacillota; class Clostridia; order Clostridiales; family Clostridiaceae; genus Clostridium_AM; species Clostridium_AM thailandense. The sequence continues at coordinate 26,174 of NZ_JAEEGC010000014.1, forward strand.
TAATAACCCTTGAGGACCCAATTGAATATTTGCACAAGCATAATAAATCTATAATAAATCAAAGAGAAATAGGAAAAGATTCCTTAAGTTATGCTAATGCACTTAGATCTGTTTTGAGGGAAGATCCAGATGTCATACTCGTAGGTGAGATGAGAGATTTAGAAACTATATCTATTGCTATAACAGCAGCTGAAACAGGTCACTTAGTGTTATCAACATTACATACCATAGGTGCAGCAAAAACTATTGATAGAATAATTGATGTGTTTCCACCATATCAGCAACAACAGATTAAAGTTCAGCTTGCAGCAGTCATTCAGGGAATAATATCTCAACAGCTTTTACCTAAGGTAGACGGTGCAGGAAGAGTGGCAGCAATTGAAATAATGGTTTCAAACCCTGCAATACAGAATATGATAAGAGAAGGAAAAACACATCAAATTCAGTCATCTATACAAACGGGAGCAAAGTACGGAATGAAAACAATGGACATGTCTTTGGCAGAACTTTATAAAAAAGGATTAATATCGTATGAATCTGCATTAAGCTATGCTGCAGATAGAGACATGTTAAGTAGAATTATAGCACTTTAATATAAAAAATATTATTTTGAATAATTATAAAAGATATAGGAAAAAATAAGAATAGGATTATTAAAGTCCTATTCTTATTAAAATTTAAAAAACAAAATAGTCAAGCATTTTTAGGCAATATTGATCCTCTTTTGGATTGTTTTTTTCAACTTTTTTTGGAGTTTCTTCTTCATTATTTGATATAGTAATATTTTGAATTTTTTCAATAGTAGCATTCATGATAAATCCTCCTTAATGTTTATATGGTTAACTTTCATATTTAGAGGATCTATCCGAAAGATTCATCTTTTTTATGAAGCCTTCGCAAATCAATATAAAAGATCAGTTCGTAGCGCCTCATAAGGCTCTACCCCCTTTTCTATTACTGTACTATCAACAATAATTTATATTTAAATTAATTATATAGTAACACATATATAGATTATTCACAAATAAGCTCTATAGTCCAAAAGTAAATTAAAATTGAAAAAAAATGTAATAATAATGATTAACTTTATTTATAATATGTTTTCCTGTATTTATCGCAAAGTTAATCACTTTTCCAATCGATATATAAAAAATTTAATTAAAAATGGAACTTAAAAAATTATATTTAATAAATAAAATAATTTTAATAAATTTATTATAAATTCTATAGTAATTAATATATATTTATGCTAAAATAACTTTGAATTAGGGGGGATTGATAAGTGAGTATATTTAAGGAAATAATCCAAGATACCTCTCGTATCCTGACATATGTAGTTTATGTTATAACCATATATTATTTATTTGTATCATTATTTGGCATATATAGAAAAGATGACAATAAAGAGATTAATCCTAAAAAGAGTTTTGCATTAATAGTGGCTGCACATAATGAGGAAGTTGTTATTGGAGACATCGTTGAAAGTCTGAAAAGAATTGATTATCCCAAAAATTTATATGATATCTTTGTAATTGCAGATAACTGTAAAGATAAAACAGCACAAAAAGCTCGAGAAAAAGGAGCTATCGTATATGAAAGAACAAATAAAGATAAAAAAGGTAAAGGTTACGCATTGGAGTGGATGTTTGATAAAATATTCAAAATGGATAAAAAGTATGATTCTGTTGCAATATTCGATGCAGACAATTTAGTTCACAGAGATTTTTTAAAGGAAATGAATAAAAAACTTTGTGAAGGATATAAAGTTGTTCAAGGGTATTTGGATAGTAAAAATCCAGAAGATACATGGATTACTGGGAGTTATTCTATATCATTTTGGACTAGCAATAGAATATTTCAGCTAGCTAGAAGTAATATGGGATTATCTAGCCAGTTAGGCGGTACAGGGTTCTGTATTGATACGGAAATACTTAAAAAATTAGGATGGGGTGCTACATGTTTAACTGAGGACTTAGAATTCAGTTGTAAAATAGTACTTAATGGATATAAGGTTGGTTGGGCGCATAATGCCATAATATATGATGAAAAACCACTATCTCTTATTCAATCTTGGAGACAGAGAAAGAGATGGATGCAGGGCTTCGCAGATGTAGCAAGTAGATATTTCTTTAAACTGCTTAAAAAATCAATAACTACAGCTAGCTTTACTGCACTAGATTGCGCATTATACAGTATACAGCCTATAGTAGCAATTTTGCTTGGTATATCTGCTATGATTGGCAGTTATAATTATTTTATGAAAATGCTTAATTTAATAAATTCAGGAATTCTTTTTAGTGATATTGATATGATCAAAATTATTGTAATATTATATTCAATATTTCAGTTTATATATACACCAATGATATTAGTATTAGAGAAAAAACTTAACTTCAAAATTTTTTGCTATTACCTCATATACCCCATTTATGCTATTACATGGTTTCCTATTTCTATTCAGGGAATTATAGATAGAAACAAGAAAGAATGGAATCACACTTTACATACTAGAAGTATACAAATCAATGATTTAGAAAAAGCAAATTAATATTAAAAGGAAGGATTTACAATCCTTCCTTTTACAATTACTTGAAGACAATGATGCATATTATTTAACTATATTTGAGATTTTATTAAAATATGATAAAATATAAGAGGAAAAATAGATTTTCTGTTGAATATATACTTTGATGGTTCTCTAGCAAGGGGGGAAAGAGGCTTAATGAATGAATATATAATTGGAATAGACATTGGATCATCAAAAATATGTGCTGCTGCTGGGAAAGCAGATAGATACGGCAGAATACAGATAATGGGAATAACATCGGCAAACTGTAGCGGAGTAAAAAAAGGAATTGTCGTTGATATAGATAGTACTTCTGAAGCTATAAAGAAGTGTATTGATTCATTGGAGAGAATGGTTGATACTAAAATTAAAGAAGCTTACGTATGTATTCCAGGAGGAATGTGTGAACTGATCTGGAATAAAGGTGTTGTAGCTGTTGGCTCAGAAGATAGAGAAATAAGAGAGAACGATGTGAAAAGAGTTTTGAAAGCATCTAAAATAATTACAATTCCATCCGATAAAGAAATTGTAGGTGTAATACCCCAGCAGTATATAATAGATGGTTATGATAAGATTAAAGAACCAATAGGTATGAGTGGTTTAAGATTAGAAGTAGATGCCCAAATTATATTAGCCCCAAGTACTGTAGTTAACAATCTTTTAAAAAGCATAAGCAAGGCTGGAGTTAAACTTTTAGGTATGGTATTTCAACCTTTAGCTATAGCTGAAGTTGCACTAAAGGAGGAAGAAACTCAAAGAGGTGTTGCAGTTGTAGATGTAGGTGAACAATCTATTGATATTTATATCTATGAAGGTGGTAATTTAGCAAGCATTGATACGATATCATTAGGTGGAAATGCAATAACCAACGATATTTCCTTATGTTTAAAACTTCCTTTTTCAGAGGCTGAAAAGTTGAAAATAAAGTATGGAAGCGTTGGAGAGGAACTATCTGGTTGTGATTCACCTATAGAAGTTAATGTTGACTATAATGATAAAGTAAATGTAGATTATTTTATGCTTAAGCAAATAATAGAAGCTAGAGTGGAGGAGTTGTTATATCTTATAGATCAAAAAATGAAGTGCAGTAGCTTTTATGAAAAAGTCTCAGGTATAGTTTTGGTTGGAGGTGGACTAGCTTTAATTAAGGGTATTGAAGAATTAAGTAAAAGTATCTTAAAAAAACCTGTTAGAATAGGTGCGCCTGAATATATTGGAGCAGCTAGCCCTTTATATACAGCAGCAGTTGGTGTGGTTAAAGATGCTATAGATTCTATAAAAGATAAGTCGGTAATGATTGATACAAGAAAAGAAAATGAGAACAATGATAGAGAATGGACTCTAAAGCAAGATCAAAAAGAATCGGGAAATAATAGTGGAATTATATCAAAAATAAAAGAGTTTTTTACAGATTTTTTCTAAATAGGGAGGTAGTATTGTGCTAGATTTTGATGTTGATGTTCAGCAATTTGCTAACATTAAAGTAATAGGCTGCGGTGGTGGCGGAAATAATGCTGTTAACAGAATGATAAAAGAAGGTTTAAAAAATGTAGAATTTATATCCGTAAACACAGATAAGCAGGCTTTAATGCTTTCTCAGGCATCACAAAAAATACAAATTGGAGACAAACTTACTAAAGGGCTAGGTGCAGGGGCCAACCCTGAAATTGGCCAAAAAGCAGCAGATGAGAGTAAAGATGAAATTTCTCAGGCAATAAAAGGCGCCGACATGGTGTTTATTACTGCTGGAATGGGAGGCGGAACAGGTACTGGTGCAGCTCCTGTAATTGCAGAAATAGCCAAATCCATGGGAATATTAACGGTTGGTGTAGTAACTAAACCTTTTCCTTTTGAAGGAAGAAAAAGAATGCTCCATGCAGAAATGGGTATTAAAAATCTAAAAGATAGAGTAGACACCTTGGTAACTATCCCGAATGAAAGGTTATTAAGTATAGTTGATAAGAAAACAACTTTAATGGAATCATTTAAATATGCTGATGATGTTTTAAGACAAGGTGTTCAAGGTATATCAGATTTGATAACAATACCGGGTCTTGTAAATCTTGACTTTGCTGATGTTAGAACTATTATGATAGATAAAGGCCTTGCACATATGGGCGTGGGAAGTGGTAAAGGAGATAATAGGGCACAAGAAGCGGCTAAGCAAGCTATATCCAGCCCGTTGTTGGAAACTTCTATAGTGGGAGCAACTGGAGTACTTTTAAATATAACTGGAGGACCGGATTTAGGGCTTTTAGAAATAAACGAAGCAGCTGAAATAGTTCAAGAAGCTGCTGATCCAGATGCAAACATAATATTTGGAGCAGTAATAGATGAAAACATCAAAGATGAGATAAGAATTACTGTAATTGCTACAGGTTTTGAAACTGAAAGAATTCAGCAAAAAAATGAACCAACTGCCAATGCAAATGTGCCTCAATCACAGCCAAATACACATGTAAATAATAAAGATGAGGCTGCAGCAACTTTAGAATATAAAGGTTATGATGAAAATAATTTAGAGATACCAGCATTTTTAAGAAGACAAAAAAAATAGACTTTGAAAGTAAAACCGTTTATAACTGATTAGTTATAAACGGTTTTATTTTTATAGTTTATAATAATATTGACGCATTATGGGAAATAAAAAAAAAAATTCTTATTAAAAACTGACAAAATTTTGAAAAAAATAGTTATATAATAAGAGTAAATAATTGTAAAAGGACGGTGGAGGTGAGCTCAGTACTTGATTGTATATTTAGATGTTTTACTTTTTGAAAACTTAATAGTTAATTTATTCCTACTACATCTAACAGCACGTACAATAAGAATAAGGGTAAAATTTAGGTATATGTTATTGGCTGCAATATTGGGAAGTATATATGTTTTGACGCTAATTTACCCGACTTTAGCTGTTTTTTCTATAACACCATTTAAAATTATTGCTGCATTGATAATAGTATTTATTACTTTTAGAAAAATGAATATTTTATTTAATGTTAAAGTGCTTTGCATTTTCATTTTATATTCTATGGTTCTAGCAGGTATATGCATTTTCATTCAATTTAATCAAGGATCTGATATAGGATATTCAGTTATTATAAATTTTTCTTATAAAAAACTTATGATTTCTTTAATGATAATATATATGCTAATTGAAAGGATAATAGTTTATATTAAAGAAAGAAAAATTATAAAGAATTTAATTTATAGTGTAGAGATTATATTAGATGACTCAAATAAAAATGTTAAGGCGTTCTTAGATACTGGAAATGAATTGAGAGAGCCAGCTACTAATTTGCCTGTCATTATAGTTGAAAAATCTGTATTTTATGATGTTGATTTAAATAGTTATGATAAGTTTTACATTCCCTATAAGGTAGTAGATGGACAAGGAGGAAACCTCCAAGGTTTTAAACCGCAATGTGTAAAAATTAAGGAGGGAAAAGAAACAGTGGACAAGGAAGTTATAATTGCTTTTTGTGAAAATAAGTTGAGTGAAATTAATGAGTATCAGGCACTTTTATCAAGAGGAGTTATTATGTAGAATAAAATAATTGTTTTGGAGGATAGTTATGATAAAGTTAAAAGTATTACTAAATAGAATACTTACAAAATTTAAATTTTTTATAAAGAGTGTTTATTATATAGGAGGTAGTGATGTTCTTCCTCCACCTCTTAGTAAAAAAGAAGAGGATGACTTAGTTGCAAGATTAGTGAATGGAGATGAGAGTGTAAGATCTACACTCATAGAAAGAAATTTGAGACTTGTAGTATATATAGCAAGAAAATTTGAGAATACGGGAGTTAATGTTGAGGACCTTGTATCAGTGGGAACAATAGGACTTATAAAGGCTGTCAATACTTTTGATCCTGATAAAAAAATAAAATTAGCTACATATGCATCGAGGTGTATTGAAAATGAAATACTTATGTATTTAAGAAGGAATAGCAAGGTTAAAGCGGAAATATCATTTTACGAACCGCTAAATATAGATTGGGATGGAAATGAGTTGCTGTTATCAGATATTTTGGGAACGGAAAATGATGTAGTATACAATTTAATAGAAGATGAAGTGGATAAGCAGCTTTTAATGGTAGCCATGAAAAAGCTAAGTGAAAGGGAAAAAGAAATAGTAAATTTAAGATTTGGATTAAATGGTCAGGGTGAAAAAACTCAAAAGGAAGTTGCAGATATACTTGGAATCTCACAATCGTATATTTCTAGATTAGAGAAAAGAATAATAAAAAGATTAAAGAAAGAAATAAATAAAATGTTGTAAGGTTGTCTTTAGTATAAAAATTGGCTTCTTAGTAAATAATTAAAATGCGAATATTCTAAAGGGGCTGATAACTTTATGATAATTAATAAAGTTGAAATTTGTGGTGTAAATACAGCAAAACTTCCAGTTTTGAAAGAAAATGAAATGAGAAGACTATTATTTAAAATGAAGGACGGAGATGACGATTCAAGAGAAAAATTCATTAAAGGCAATTTAAGATTAGTACTAAGTGTTATCCAGAGATTTAACAACAGAGGAGAAAATGTTGATGATTTATTTCAAGTAGGTTGTATTGGTTTAATTAAGGCAATTGATAACTTTGATTTAAATCAAAATGTTAAATTTTCTACCTATGCGGTTCCGATGATTATTGGTGAAATAAGGAGATATTTAAGAGATAATAACTCAATAAGAGTAAGTAGATCTTTAAGAGATATTGCTTACAGAGCACTACAAGTAAGAGATAAACTAATAGGTGAAAATAATAAAGAGCCTACAATATCACAAATAGCAAAGGAATTAAAGGTACCAAGAGAAGAGGTGGTTTTTGCACTAGATGCTATACAAGATCCAGTATCACTTTTTGAACCTATATACCATGATGGTGGAGATGCTATTTATGTAATGGATCAAATAAGTGACACTAAAAATTTAGATGATAGTTGGCTAGAGAATATAGCTATTAAGGAAGCAATGAAAAAGTTAAATGACAGAGAGAAGCTTATACTTAACTTAAGATTTTTTGATGGCAGAACACAAATGGAGGTTGCTGACGAAATAGGAATATCACAAGCACAAGTATCAAGACTTGAGAAAACTGCATTAAGACATATGAGAAAGTATGTTTAAGGTAAGGAATTATTTAGATTATTTATAATCATGTTGTAGCTGAGAGCACAGTTTAAACTGTATTCTCAGTTTTATTTTTTTGTAATGAATACTACTAGGTATACATATATTTAATAAAAAGAGATAATGGAGGATAATAATATGCAGGAAGATAAGTCTTTACATTCCTTAGATAACCTAAGAGCTATGGAAATTATAGATATAAATACTGGTGCAAAGTTAGGTTTTATAAAAGATTTGAAAATAGACTGTGAAGAAAGTAGAGTTCTATCAATTATTTTACCATCTCGTAGACCATCATGGTTTGGAAAAAGCGACGATATTGAAATACCTTGGAAAAATGTAAAAAAGATAGGGGTAGATGTTGTTTTAGTTGATGGAGATGAGTATATATTAAAAGAATAAAAAATCGTAGTAGAAATTTATAGAAAAAAGTGTATAATAATTATATGTATATATTACATAGACATTATATAACTATAATATAACTATAATAAACCAAAAGGACGTGAAGAAAAGTGAAATGCCCTTACTGTGGCTATGGAGAAAGTAAAGTCGTTGACTCTAGATCTGCTGAAGATGATATTTCTATAAGAAGACGAAGAGAATGCTTAAAGTGTAATAAAAGATATACAACCTATGAAAAAGTTGAAAATATTCCTATATTAGTAATAAAGAAGAATATGAATAGAGAATATTTTGATAGAGCAAAAATAGTCAGTGGATTAATAAAGGCTTGTCAAAAAAGACCGGTATCAAGGCAGCAAATTGAAAGCATAGCAGATGAAATAGAAAAAAAAATCAACAATAAAATGCTTACAGAAGTGAGCTCAGAGTATATTGGAGAAATGATTATGGAAGCCTTAAAAAGCTTAGACGAAGTAGCTTATGTTAGATTTGCTTCGGTATATAGGCAATTTAAAGATATAAATACTTTTATGTCAGAAATAAAAAATTTGATTCAAGGTAAATGATATGTAATTAATTGCATATCATTTTTATATTATAGGGTTCCAAACTGAAAAATTAATCTATACTTTCAAATTGCTTAGACAGTTCATCATTTACAATAATGTATAGGTTCATGTTTAAACTTCGAACCCTATATAGAAGTATACTTTTGCAAATTAACAATTGTTAAGAGTAGGTTAATAAGGTTAAAAAGCAACAAGTTTTCATGTTAATATTAATAAAGAATGTTAAAATATAATTAAGATTCTTAAAGTTATTAGGAGGATTAAATGGAAGAGATTTTAATTGAAGATTATAAATTTATAGAAGAGTCATTAGATAAAGTTGAAATTATATTTTCTACAGCTGAAAATGATTTGGATTTTAATAAAGACACAGAAGAAGGACGTAAAAATTTAGATAACATAAAAAGATGGTTTAATGTAGAAGAGGTAGGATTTGTAAATCAGGTACATGGTGATGCTGTTATAATTTATGATAAGAGTATTTGTGAAGCAGATGCTTTAATTACAAATTTAAGAAATACAGCTATAGGGGTTTTTACCGCCGATTGTGTTCCGATTTTATTATATGATCAAAAAAACAATGTTATAGCGGCTGTTCACAGTGGGTGGAAGGGTACTTTAGTTTGTATACTACTAAAAGCTATTGAGAAAATGGAAAAAAATTTTGGAACTAGAGGAGAAAACTTATTAGCCTTTGTAGGTCCGCACAATAGACAATGTTGTTATGAGGTAGGAGAAGAAGTTATTCTAAAGTTTAAAAATTCGGAAATATATAAAAATTTAAATTTGTTTAATGGAAGAAATTTGAGCTTGATAAATTGTATAAAGCATCAACTGACATTGAAAAATGTTAATGAGGCAAACATTCATGATCTTGATGTTTGTACATTTTGTAACGGGAAATATCCTATGCATTCATATAGAAAGGATAAAAGGGGCGGAAGAATGTTTTCATTTATAAGACTGAAATAATAAATATATTAACTTAAGTAATATAAGTTATGAACTTTTGGAGGTTGAATTATGGCAGAAGAAAAAGTATTGATAGTTGATGATGAAGAACACATACGAGAATTGATTAAGTTTAATTTAGAGAATAGTGGATATAGAACTATTTGTGCCGACAATGGTATAGATGCATTAAAAATGACTAAAGAAGAAACTCCCCACTTGGTCCTTTTAGATTTAATGCTTCCTGGCATGGATGGTTATGACGTTTGTAAAGAAATAAGGAGAGATAATAGTATATCTTCTACTCCTATAATTATGATAACAGCTAAGGGGGAAGAGTTTGATAAGGTATTAGGTTTGGAATTAGGTGCAGATGATTACATCACTAAACCATTTTCTGTGCGGGAATTGTTAGCTAGGGTAAAGGCAATATTAAGAAGGACTAACATAAAACCTTTAGATAACTCATACAACTTTGGTAAAATTAATATAGACTTTGAAAAGCATGAAGTTATAAAAGATGAAGAAAGAGTAGATTTAACTTTAAAAGAATTTGAGCTTCTTGAAATATTAGTAAAAAATAAAGGAAGAGTTATGACTAGGGACTTTTTATTGGATAAAATATGGGGATATGAGTATATTGGTGAGACTAGAACTGTAGATGTGCATATAAGACATTTAAGACAAAAAATAGAGGAAGACGATAAAAATCCTAAATATATTGAAACTATTCGTGGAATTGGTTATAGATTTAATTATGGAGATTAATTGATGATGAAAATGAAAAAAAAGTTAATGTTATCCATGTTAACTACCTTGATGTTTGGAATGTTTATTTTAGCTACATTATTTATATTTATTGAAAACTATCAATATAAGGAAAATATAAAGCAAATTTTAAAGACCAATAATGATATAATAATAAATGTTTTAAAAAATGAAAATATAAAAAATAAAGAATCCTTCTTTAAAGCAAATTTTAAGAATGAGGAAATAAGAGAAACTTTTATAGATAGAAGCGGCAAAGTATTAAGCGATTCTATTGCAGATCCAGTAACTATGGATAATCATAATGGTAGAGAAGAGGTACAAAATGCCAGAAAGTATGGAGAGGGGTATAGTATAAGACATAGCTTTACACTTGGTCAGGACACAATCTATTTTGCTACTACATTTAGCGATGGTTATGTAGTAAGAAGCTCCATGACTATACAGGCAGTTAGGGGAATAGAAGGTAAATATTTTAAGTATTATATGGCAGTTTTAACTCTTTCGGTAGCATTTTCAGTTTTATTTGCATCTAAGTTATCGCAGTCTATTGCAAAACCTATAAAGAATCTAGAATTTACAACTTCAAGGATAGCTGAAGGAGAATTATATAGAAGAGTAAAAATATATTCTGATGATGAAATAGGCAACTTAGCAAAAACATTTGATAATATGGCAGATAAACTTCAGGAAACAATAAACGACTCTCTAGATAAACAAAATAAGTTAGAGGCTATATTAAGAAGTATGGATAGTGGAGTTATTGCAGTAGACAGAAATCATAAGGTTATTATTATTAACCCTTATGCTAAAAGGATATTTGGCATAAATAGAAATATCATAGGCGAAAATCTTATGGATAATATAAGAGATTTTGAGTTGGAAAATATATTTGAAGATAATAATGATGACTATAAAGAACTAAAGATATTATGGCCAAAGGAAAGAGAACTAAGAATTAGAACGGCGGATATTATAAATAATAAAGATAAGATAGGTACAGTTGCAGTAGTCAATGATATTACAGATATCAAAAAATTTGAAAATATGCGCTCACAGTTTGTTGCCAATGTTTCTCATGAGCTCAAGACGCCACTTACATCGATAAAAGGTTTTGCTGAAACATTAAGATATGTGGATGACCCAGCAAATAAAGAGAAATTCTTAGGTATAATTAACGATGAAGCAGACAGGTTAACAAGATTGATTAATGATATATTGATTTTATCTAACATAGAAAATGAAACAAACGAAAAGGTCGAAGAAATTAAAGTCAATAGCATTGTTAATGATGTGTGTTATTTAATGAAAAATTTAGCTAAAAAGAAAGAGGTTAATTTGACTATAGAATTAAAAGAAGTTCCTGATTTGTTAGGTGACTGTGATAGATTTAAACAGATGATCATAAACTTAGTGGATAATGCCATAAAGTACACAGATTGTAAAGGAAGTATAAAGGTTCAAACAAACTATTTAAATAATAATTGTATTATATCTATTGAGGATACTGGTGTTGGTATTCCTAAAGAGCATATAGAGAGATTATTTGAAAGATTTTATAGGGTGGATAAGGCCAGGTCAAGGGCTCAAGGAGGAACTGGTTTAGGATTGGCTATAGTAAAACATATAGTAATGCTATTTAATGGAACTATTAGCGTAGAAAGTGAAGTGGGAAGAGGAAGTAGGTTTATTATTAAAATACCCTGCTAAATAAAAGTAATGTTAAGTTAATGTTAAATTCAACACTAACTTAACTAGTTGAATATTAAGAAAACACCTTTAAGAAGATTAAACTTAAAGGTGTTTTTATTTTAAGATTTATTAAATAAACACATTTTTAATGTTAAGTTTAATTAACATGAGTATAATAATAGGTTAACGTTAGGGGTATATTATAATACATGTACGAAACAAGCACACAAATTTCGAGGAGGGTTTATTATAATGAAGAAAAAAAGTTTAAAAGTTATCATAGCAGCTATGGCAATAACAGTCATGGCAGGAGCTTTTGTTGGATGTGGATCCAAACAAGAAGCATCAAATTCTGGAAGCAGTAATAAACAAGTATCAGGTTCAATAACTCTTGCAGGATCAACTGCACTTCAACCACTAGCTGAGCAAGCAGGAAAACAATTCACACAAAAAAATTCAGGAGCTACAATTAATGTACAAGGTGGAGGAAGTGGAACAGGGTTAAAATTGGTTTCAGAAGGAACAGCCGATATAGGAAACTCTGATGTCGCAGCGGAAACAAAATTAGATAAGGACAAAGCTAAGGAATTAGTTGATCATAAGGTTTGTGCAATTGGATTTGCAGTAGTAGCTAATAGTGATGTAAAGGTAGAGAATTTAACTAAAGATCAAATACAAAAAATATTTACTGGTGAAATAACTAACTGGAAACAGGTTGGTGGAGATGATTTATCTATAAGTGTAATAAATAGAACTAAGTCATCTGGTACTAGAGCAACATTTAAGGACACTGTAATGAGTGGAAAAGATGAAAAGGAAGGACTAGGAATAACTCAGGATTCAAATGGTAGTGTAGAGAAATCAATTACGTCTACAAAGGGTTCTATAAGTTACTTAGCTTTATCATATATAACTGAAGATGTTAAGAAAAACTTAAAAGTGATGAAAATAGATGGAATAGAAGCAAATAAAGAGAACATAACAACTGGTAAATACCCTTTCTGGTCATATGAGCATATGTATACTAAAGGTGAAGCTAAGGATTTAGCAAAAGCATTTATTGATTACATGGGAAGCGAAGAAAATAAAGCTTTAGTTGAAAAATTAGGATATATTCCATCAAGCGATATGAAGGTTAAATAATTTGTTGGCTGGTCGCTAAAACGGCCAGCTGTTTAAATCCTATTTATTGTAAAAAAATATTACAATAAATAGGATTTAACTACTCAGCTTCTATGCAAAATTAAGAATTGATATGATTAGTAGTCTTAACTTTGCATAAAAGCTGAAGGATTTTACTGAATCAAGTAGGCTATTATTAAAATAAAAATATTAAAGAGTAGAGGTTGGTAATATGAAGGAAAGGACTTTATGGCAAAAATTAAAGAGCGAATATATAGGAAGAGGATTTGCTTTATTATGCGGTTTATTAATAATAATTTTAACTATTAGTATAATAGCTTTTGTGGCATCAAAGGGATTGAGTACCTTTATTAAGCATGGATATTCGCTAACAGACTTTTTGTTTGGATCACAGTGGAGCCCTGACAGCGATAAGCCTAAATTAGGCGCCCTTATATTTATTACAGGTTCTACCCTTGTTTCTATAGGAGCTGTGATTATAAGTGCTCCTATAAGTATCGCATTAGCAATATTTATAAACTATATATCTCCTGATATTGGAACAAAAGTACTTCAACCTGCACTGGAATTATTTGTTGGAATTCCGTCAGTAGTATATGGTTGGATTGGATTTAGTGTGTTATTGCCATTTATAAAAAAAGGATTTGGAGGAATAGGTTTTAGTTTAATAGCAGGTATATTAGTTTTAAGTATAATGATACTTCCAACTATAGCGAGTATATCTGCGGATGCGGTTAGAGTAGTTCCTAAAAGTTATTTAGAAGCTTCTTATGGATTAGGATCAACAAGATGGCAGACAATAAGTAAGGTTATAGTGCCAGCAGCTAAAAATGGAATTTTAACGGGCGTAGTTTTAGGCCTTGCCAGGGCATTTGGTGAAGCTTTAGCAGTGCAAATGGTTATAGGAAATTCAGTAAAGTTTGCTAAAAACTTATTAAGTCCTACAACTACGTTAACAAGCATTATTACTATGGATATGGGAAATACAGTAGGAGGAACAGCATGGAATGACGCTTTATGGTCTCTTGCATTATTACTGCTAATTATATCATTCATATTCATATTAATAATAAGAGCTATCGGAAAAAGAGGTGATATTAAATAATGAATGCTAAGTTAAAGGACAAAATATGGACTATTATTCTATATATTATATCTGGACTTGTAGTAGCTCTTCTAGTGTTCTTAATTGGATATATATTGTTTAAAGGAGGAGACTGTTTAAAGCCATCCTTCTTATTCGGAAATCCAAAAATTGGAGAAGCTGGTGGAGGAATTGGACCTCAACTCTTTAATTCTTTCTATATGCTAATTATCTCTTTGATTATAACAATACCTTTTGGAGTTGGAGCAGGAATATACTTAGCTGAATATGCAAAGGAAGGGTTTTTGCTAAGATTTATAAGGTTATGTATAGAGACTATGGCATCTTTGCCATCTATAGTTGTTGGTTTATTTGGTCTTTTGGTATTTGTTGACATGACTAAATGGGGATTTACTTTACTTTCAGGTGCGCTGGCTATAACGGTTCTAAACTTACCGGCACTTACAAGAGTAAGTGAAAATGCTATAAAAGAGGCTGGAAAACCAGTTAAAGAAGCGAGCTTAGGACTTGGGGCAACGCAGTGGCAAACTATTACAAAGGTTATCCTTCCTTCAGCTATTCCTCAAATTTTAACGGGAGTAATACTTGCAGCTGGAAGAATATTTGGTGAAGCTGCAGCTTTACTTTATACGGCAGGTATGAGTGCGCCAATACTTCATTTCAATAATTTTAGTTTAGTTGAGAAAACATCACCCTTTAGTGTTATGAGACCTGCAGAGACTTTAGCTGTTTATATATGGAAACTAAATTCGGAAGGAATGGTTCCAGATGCTGCACAAATAGCTAATAGAGCATCAGCTGTTTTGATTATAATGGTATTAGTATTTAACATATCTGCTAGAATATTCGGTAAAAAAATATATCAACTATATGCAGGTAAGAAATAAGGAGGAAGCTATATGGGCATAATGCAAACTAATAATCTTGACTTATATTATGGAAATACTCAAGCTTTAAAAAAGATTAATTTGGATATAGAAAAAAACGCAGTTACGGCTTTAATAGGTCCATCAGGATGCGGAAAGTCAACTTTTTTAAGAACTCTTAATAGAATGAACGACTTGATTGAATCTGTAAAAATAGAAGGAGAAGTTTTTTTTGAAGGTCAAGATATATATAAAGATTGTGATGTTATAGAGTTAAGAAAGAGAGTAGGTATGGTTTTTCAAAAGCCTAATCCATTTCCAATGTCAATATATGATAACATAGCATATGGTCCTAGAATTCATGGAATAAAAGATAAAAGCAAATTAGATGCATTAGTGGAAAATAGTTTAAAAGGCGCTGCACTTTGGGAGGAAGTTAACGACAGATTAAATAAAAGTGCATTAGGACTTTCAGGAGGACAACAGCAAAGATTATGTATAGCAAGAACTCTTGCTGTAGAACCAGAAGTATTACTTATGGATGAGCCGACTTCAGCATTAGATCCAATTTCTACTTTAAAAATAGAGGAATTAATGGATGAGTTAAAGAAAAAATATACAATAATAATTGTTACACATAATATGCAGCAAGCAGGTAGAATATCGGATTATACAGCTTTTTTCTTAAATGGTGAAATTGTAGAAGATGGAAAGACAGAAGGTATTTTCTATAAGCCTAAGGATAAGAGAACAGAAGATTATATAACTGGAAGATTTGGATAGAATATTAGTTAAATACTATAAAATATATGGTAATATAGATATAGTATTCGATAAAAGAGGTGATATTATGACAAGAACAGGTTTTGATTTAGCATTAGAGGAATTGCACAATGATTTATTAAGAATGGGAAGTATAGTAGAAAAACAAATACATCAATGCATGGAAGCTTTAGTTAAACAAGATGAGGAACTGGCACAGCAAATTATTAAAAATGATGATTTGGTAGATAAACTTAATAGAGATATTGAGGATAAATGTATCAAACTAACAGCTAAAGAGCAGCCGCTTGCTAGAGATTTAAGAACTATATTTACTACTACTAAATTAGTTACAGACCTTGAAAGGATGGCAGATTATGCAGTTGATATAGCGAAAATAACCTTAAGACTAAAAAATGAGAAATATATTAAAGAACTAATAGATATTCCTAAGATGGCTGTAATGGTTAACTCTATGATAAAAAGTTCCTTGGATGCTTATGTTGCAGCAGATGTAGAGAATGCATATGCAGCATGTAAATTAGATGACGAAATAGATGAGTTATATAAGAATATTTTCAATGAACTTTTAACGATAGCATCAAAAGATTTAAAAAATGTCAATCAGATAACTCAACTTTTATTTGTATGTAAATACTTAGAGAGAATTGCAGACCATGCAACTAATATATGTGAATGGACTATATATTTAGTAACTGGTGAACAAAAAGATCTTAATGAATAAGTAAATTAAAAGTCAGTTTTGAAAAAAACTGACTTTTTTATTTGAAAAAATATAGAAAAAAACAATACATAAATTAAAGAAAATAATAAAAAAAATTAAAAGGTACTAATTTTAAGTGATATTTTGTCAAAAAAGGTTATAAAATAATACATTTTATTATTTTATGAAATGTATAACGTTTACATAAATGGCGAATGTTAAAATTATATTTTACTTTAGTTAATTTTATGTTATACTTTATAAGGTCGAATATATAATTTCAACATTAGGAGGTATAAAATGTTTAACTTAACTCCAAAAGAAGACAAATTTTATGATTATTTTATCGATGTTGCAAAAATTGCGTATAAGGCGTCTAATATGCTTGTGGAATTTCTGAAAGATTTGGATAACTCAGAAGAGAATCTCAAGAAACTTAAGGATATCGAGCATGAGGGAGATAAAAAACAACATGAGATACTAGAACAATTAAATAAGACCTTTATAACACCTTTTGACAGAGAAGATATTTATGTTATTGCAAAAGATATGGATGATGTCATAGACCTAATAGAATCAGCGGCGAGTAGATTTGTTATGCTTAATGTAAGTAATTGTACAAAAGAGGCTGAGATGCTAAGTGAAATGATAGTTAAATGTTGTGAAGAGTTAATAACATTAATGGAAGAGTTCAAAAACATGAAAACTAGCAAAGAATTACCTAAAAAAATTATAGAAATTAACAGACTAGAAGAAGACGGTGATAAGGTTTCAAGAAAGGCCATAATGGATCTATTTAGAAGCGATATCGAAGTTATTGAAGTAATTAAATGGAGAGAGATTTATCAATATCTTGAAGATACATTAGATGCTTGTGAAGATTTAGCTAATGTTGTAGAAGGAGTAGTAATGAAAAATGCTTAGTAGTACTATTGTTATAACTGCTGTTATAGTTGTAGTAGCATTGGTTTTTGACTTTATTAATGGTTTTCATGACAGTGCTAACGCTATAGCATGTTCTGTATCAACTAGAGTATTGACCTTAAAGCAGGCTGTATTTATGTCTGCAATAATGAACTTTGCTGGAGCATTCATGAATGTAAAAGTTGCTAAAACTATTGGAAGTGGAATTGTAGATCCTAATCATATAGTTTTAAAGGTTATAGTAGCTGCTTTACTAGGTGCAATAATATGGAACATAATAACCTGGTATTTTGGAATACCAAGTAGTTCTTCTCATGCCCTAATTGGTGGGTTGATTGGTTCAGCCGTAGTGTTTAACCATTCTTTTACTATAGTTAACTGGGCTAGTTTATTCTGGAAGGTTATACTTTGGCTTATATTGTCACCAGTAATCGGATTTATTATAGGTTTTATACTTATGAGTATTATAAATGGAATATTAAATGTTAAAAGTGCAAGACCGTCAACTGTTACAAAGATTTTTTCAAAAGCTCAAATATTTTCAGCTATGCTTATAGCATTAAATCATGGTGGTAATGATGCACAAAAATCAATGGGTATTATCACAATGGCTCTTGTTAGCGGAGGTATGATACCTCAGTTTGCTGTTCCGACTTGGGTTAAGATTTGTTGTGCCTTAGCTATGGCGCTTGGAACAAGTCTTGGTGGTAAGAAGATTATTAAAACTATGGGTTCAAGAATGGCTAAGATTGCTCCGGTTAATGGTTTTACTGCAGAAATAGGAGCATCAGCGGTAATTTTTAGTGCAACAATGTTCAATGCGCCAGTAAGTACAACTCATATAATTACTGGGTCTATAATGGGAGTTGGGGCTTCAAAAAGACTTTCAGCAGTAAGATGGGCTGTAGCTAAAGAAATTGTAACAGCTTGGGTGCTTACTATACCAATATCAGCGCTAGTTGCAGGCGGGATTTTAGTTGTTTTAAATTTAATATAGTTTTATGACGAAAACTCTTCTGATTTTTAGAAGGGTTTTTTATTATGCATTGACTAAATAAGCATATTAAGGTAATATTACTAAATGTAATATAGCGTCAGTATATAAGTTTTTATAGTCTATTTGTTAATAGCTGATTGTTATTAAAGGGGTTGAATATATGAAAAATGAAATTTCAGTAATAGAAATAGGAAGCATTGCAGAAGAAATGGAAATAGAAATTGGAGATTGTCTATTAAGTATTAATGGAAAAGCTGTTGAGGATATTATTGATTATAAGTATTTAATTTGTGATGAATATGTTAACATAGAAGTACAGAAAAAAAATGGAGAGATATGGGAGCTTGAGATAGAAAAAGAATATGATGAGGATTTAGGAGTACAGTTTAAGGATGCTATATTGGATAAACCTAAAAGTTGTCATAATAAATGTATTTTTTGCTTTATTGATCAGTTACCAAAAGGAATGAGAGAAACTCTTTATTTCAAAGATGATGATTCTAGGTTAGCTTTTCTTCAAGGCAATTTTGTAACTTTAACCAACATGAGTGAAGATGACATAGATAGAATAGTAAAGTATAAAATAAGTCCTATAAATGTTTCAGTACATACTACCAATCCAGAGCTTAGAATTAAAATGCTAAATAACAAATTTGCAGGTAGAGTATATGACATATTAAAAAGAATGGCAAGTGCAGGTATTAAAATAAATTGCCAAATAGTCTTATGCCCAGGAATAAATGATAACAATGAATTAGAGAAAACTATTGGAGATTTATATAAGTTATATCCTAATGTGGAAAACTTAGCAGTAGTCCCTGTAGGTGCAACTAAATTTAGAGAAGGACTTTATAATATAGATTTATACAATAAGGAAACAGCATCTAAACAGTTGAATCTAGTGTCTAAATTGCAAGAAAAATATGTAAAAGAAATAGGAGTTCCTTTTGTAAGAATGTCAGATGAATTCTACATTTTAGCACAAGAAAAGATCCCTAACAGTGAATTCTATGATGGCTTCAAGCAGCTGGAAGATGGTGTTGGAGTAACAAGAATTTTTAGGGATAATATAAAAGAGTCTGTTATAGATTTGAAAAAAAATATAGAAAGCTCTTTTACAATAGTAACAGGAGAACTAGCTTACAATGAAGTTGAAAAAGCCGCTAATATTATAATGGAAGTAAACTCTAAAGTAAGAATAAATGTAGAGAAAATAATTAATAATTTTTTTGGTGAAACTATAACAGTAGCTGGTCTTATAACAGCCACTGATATAATTGAACAGTTAAGAGGAAAAGAATTAGGAAATTATATTATAATTCCAGATTGTATGATTAGAAAAGGATATGAATTAGCTTCAGATATAGAGAAAGTATTTTTAGATAATGTTACTGTTGATGAATTAGGAAAAACTTTAAAAAGAAAAATATTACTATGTGATTATACTGGAGAAGATTTAATAAGTATAATAAATAAACACTGCGAGGAGGTATAAAATATGGGAAAACCAATAGTTGCAATAGTTGGAAGACCTAATGTAGGAAAATCTACATTATTTAATAAATTAGCAGGACACAGAATATCTATAGTGGAGGACACTCCTGGAGTAACTAGAGATAGAGTTTATGCACAAGCTGAGTGGCTTAAATATAATTTTACAATAATTGATACAGGTGGTATTGAACCAGAAAGTAATGACATTATTATTTCACAAATGAGGAGGCAAGCACAAATTGCTATAGAAACTGCTGATGTAATAGTATTTATAGTAGATGGTAAAGAAGGTCTTACAGCAGCAGATAGAGAAGTGGCACAAATGCTTAGAAAAAGCAAAAAACCAATAGTGCTTGTTGTAAATAAGGTTGATAGTTTAAAAGAAGAGGATAATGCATATGAATTCTATAATTTAGGAATAGGTGAGCCTATAACTATATCTGCATCACAAGGTCTTGGACTAGGGGATATGCTTGATAGAATAGTAGAGAACTTTGATGAAGCTGCCCTCGAAGAGGAAGAAGATGAATATATAAGAATAGCTTTTGTTGGAAAACCAAATGTTGGTAAGTCTTCTCTTATTAATAGACTTCTAGGAGAAGATAGAGTCATTGTAAGTGACATACCGGGAACTACCAGAGATGCTATCGATAGCTATTTAGAGACAGAGGCAGGAAAGTTTATACTAGTAGATACAGCTGGATTAAGAAGAAAAAGTAAGGTTAAAGAGGAAATAGAAAGATACAGTGTTATAAGAACCTATACTGCTATTGAAAGGGCAGATGTGTGTATATTAATGCTGGATGCAACTCATGGAGTTACTGAACAAGATGAGAAAATTATTGGGTATGCTCATGAGATGAATAAAGCTATAATAGTAATTGTAAACAAATGGGATCTTGTGGAAAAAGACACCAAAACTATGGATGAGTATAAAAAAATGATTAAAACAAATTTATCTTTTATGCCTTATGCAAATTATTTGTTTATATCAGCCAAGACAGGTCAAAGAGTACAGAAGGTTTTTGATGCTGTTAAGACTTGCTATGAAAGCTACACAAAGAGAATAAAAACAGGTGTCTTAAATGATGTTATAAGTAAGGTTGTAATGATGAAGGAACCACCAATTGTTGGAACAAAAAGACTTAAAATTTACTATGTAACTCAAACTGGAGTAAAACCACCTACCTTCGTGTTTTTTGTAAATGATCAAACTTGTATTCATTTTTCTTATGAGAGATATTTAGAAAATCAGTTAAGGGAGAATTTTGATTTTACAGGGACAGGTATAAAATTGGAGTTTAGAGAAAGGAAGGAATAGTCTATGTGCCTAGGAGTTACTTTTTTAGGCGGAGGAAGTTTTGGAACAGCCTTAGCTGTGATGCTTGTGAAAAAAGGAATTCAAACTAAAGTTTGGGATAGAAAAAAAGAAGTAGTAGATGATATTAATATAAAGAGAGAAAACATAAAATATTTGCATGGCACAGTAATTCCATTTGGATTAGAAGCCTTTGAGGATATAAATGAGTCCATTTCAGGTAGCAGTTATATTGTGTTATCTGTTCCTTCTCATGCTGTAAGGCAAATATGTAGAAAAGCGAAAAGTTTTATTAATGATAATCAAATAATAATAAGTATAGCTAAAGGTATAGAAGAAGAGAGTAAAAAGAGACTTTCACAGGTTATTAAAGAAGAATTACCACACAATCCTATAGTAATATTATCAGGTCCAAGTCATGCTGAAGAAGTTGCTCAAGATATACCAACTACTGTTGTAGTAACCTCTGAAAACATGAAATATGCGGAAAAAGTACAGGATTTGTTTATGACGAACAAATTTAGAGTATACACCAATGAAGATATAATAGGCGTGGAGATTGGTGGAGCCGTTAAAAATATAATTGCTCTTGCGGCAGGAGTGTCAGATGGTATTGGCTATGGAGATAACACAAAGGCTGCTCTTATGACTAGAGGAATGAGTGAAATTGTAAGAATAGGAACAAGTCTTGGTGGAAAACCAGAAACGTTTTCAGGTCTTACTGGTATGGGAGACTTAATTGTTACCTGTACTAGTATGCATAGTAGGAATAGAAGAGCTGGAATATTAATAGGAAAAGGAGCAACTGTTGAAGAGGCTGTAGAAGAAATTGGTATGGTGGTAGAAGGGATAAAGGCATGCAAAGCTTTTTATGATCTTAAAGAAGAGTTGAGAGTTTCTATGCCAATTACAGATATTTTATATAAGGTGCTATTTGAGAAGAAAGATTGTAAATATGGTGTCTATGAATTAATGACAAGAGATAAAAAACACGAAGGTTATTAGTAATAAGGAGTGTCTAGCGATATTTTGAAATATTTGCTAAATGCTCTTTATTATTTTTTAACCTCAAATTTTTATTTCATTTTAGTAATATTGTTTGTATATAACCAATATATATATACTGTTAATATTAGATTACTGGGGGGAATATTTTGGAGAACTTTGATATATACAAAGATATTGCAGAAAGAACACAAGGAGATATTTACGTAGGGGTGGTGGGGCCTGTAAGAACTGGTAAATCTACCTTTATAAAAAGATTTATGGAGCTTATGGTACTGCCTAATATTGAGAATGGTTATAAAAAGCAAAGAGCTAAAGATGAACTACCTCAAAGCGCATCAGGAAAATCGATTCATACGACAGAACCTAAATTTGTACCTAATGAGGCTGTAGAGGTAAGTTTGAATGAAAATACTAAATTTAAAGTAAGAATGGTAGATTGTGTAGGATATATCGTTAAAAATGCATTAGGATATATGGAAGGCGAAAATACAAAAATGGTAACTACACCATGGTATGATTACGAAATTCCTTTTGAAGAAGCTGCAGAAATTGGAACGAAAAAGGTTATAAATGAGCATTCGACAATAGGATTAGTAATAACTACAGATGGGTCAATTACAGACATAAGTAGAGAAGATTACGTAGAAGCTGAAGAAAGAGTTGTAAATGAACTTAAGTCTATAAATAAACCATTTATAATGATTTTAAATTCACAACAACCTTATAGCCCCGAAAGCATGAATTTGAAAAGGGATTTAGAAGAAAAATATGATATTCCTGTTCAAACAATGGATGTACTTAACATGAAAGAGGAAGATGTAACGAACGTATTCCAGAGAATACTTAAAGAATTTCCTATAAAAGAGATAAATATTGATATGCCTGAATGGATAGAAAAGTTAGAAGCAACCCATTGGTTAAAAGTAGATTTTATTGATTTAGTAAAAAATATGTGCAAGAACATATTTAAAGTTAGAGATATAGGTAAATCTTTAGAAGGCTTTGCAGATGTGGAATTCTTGGGGACATCTAGTGTTAAAGAAGTTAACATGGGAGAAGGTACTGCGAGAATAGATCTAAAACCAAAAGAAGATATGTTTTATAGGATATTAAGCGAAGTTTGCGGAAGCGAATTAAATGGAGAAAGTGACTTACTTGAAATAGTAAAGCAGATGCATAATGCAAAGATTGAATATGATAAGGTAGCAGAAGCTTTAAGAGACGTAAGAGAAACAGGATATGGATTAGTGGCTCCTCAGCTAACGGAAATGAAACTTGAGGAACCTGAAATAGTAAAACAAGGGAATAGAACGGGTATAAAATTGAAAGCTAGTGCACCTTCTCTTCACTTTATAAGAGCGGATATAGAGACTGAAGTTTCACCTATAATGGGAACTGAAAGAGAAAGTGAGGAAATGGTTAAATCTTTACTCGAGCAATTTGAAAATGATCCTTCAAAGATATGGCAAAGCAATATGTTTGGAAAGTCCTTAGAGATACTTGTTAAAGAGGGGTTGCAGAATAAACTGTACAAGATGCCTGAAGATGTGCAGATAAAAATACAGAGAACTCTTCAAAAAATAATTAATGAAGGCAATGGAGGATTAATCTGTATTATATTATAAGGTTAAACGAGAAAGTAAACCTATAAAGCCTATGAATTTTAAATTCATAGGCTTTATAAATAAAATTGATAAATTCTAATAAAAATTATGAAAAATGCTTAATATTAGATTATAATAGAAAGATAAGAGGTTTTAAGGAGGAGTCTTTCGTGAAAAAAGTTGCTATAGTTTTTAATGGTGGAACAATATCAATGAAAGTAGATCCAAGAGTTCAGGCAGCAGTTCCAAGTCTTAGTGGAGAAGAAATAATTGCAATGGTAACAGGAATTGAAAAATATGCTAATATAGAATCATATAATTTTTCTAATGTACCAAGTCCTTTTGTAACTCCTGATGATATGATGAAGTTATCAAAATATGTAAAAGATTTACTAAATAGAGATGATATAAGTGGTGTGATAGTAACACATGGTACAGATTCACTAGAAGAAACTGCATATCTTTTAGATTTAACAATAAAAAATAATAAACCTGTAATAGTGACAGGCGCTATGAGAAGTAGTTCAGAGTTAGGTTACGATGGGCCAGCTAATCTATCGGCTGCTATCTGTACTGCAATTTCTACGGAAGCTTGTGGAAAAGGCGTATTAGTGTGCTTAAATGGAGAATTGAATTCAGCGTCAGAAGTAACTAAAGCCAATTCGATGAGCTTAAGCGCCTTTAGGAGCCCGGGTTTTGGTCCGCTGGGGATAGTAGATAACAACCAGGTTATTTTTTATAGAGATAATTTAACAAGACATCATATAGATACAGAAATAATCGAAACAAAAGTTAGTCTTATAAAATGTGTTTCGGGCATTGATTCAAGATTTATAGATTTTTGTATTGATCAAGGTGATGAAGGAATTGTAATTGAAGGAATGGGAAGAGGGAATGTACCGCCTAAGATGATAGATGGAATTAAAAGAGCTTTAAATAAAGGAATAGTTGTAGTGTTGGTTTCTAGATGTTTTGAGGGAAGAGTTTTAGACACTTATGGATATACTGGTGGAGGAAAACAACTAAGAAACATGGGAGTAATATTTGGTGATAACCTTCCAGGACAGAAAGCTAGAATCAAATTAATGCTTTCTTTAGGAATAACAAGCGATGTTAAAGAGATAAAAGAGATTTTTGAAAAGGGATTATATAATATTTAAATAAAAATTACATATAAATAAATTTAACTTGCAATTATTATAAACATTTATGTATAATTAGTATGAATTGACAAGGAAAGACGGAAGGATGAAAAAGTAATGATAAAAAGCATGACTGGTTTCGGAAGGGGAAGTATAGAGCAAGATGGGCGAAGCTTTACTATAGAAATGAAGAGTGTAAATCATAGATATTGTGATTTAAATATAAAAATGCCTAAAATTTTTCTATCTCTTGAAGATAGAATGAGAAAAGTCATATTTGAGAAGATAAGCCGTGGAAAAGTTGATGTTTTTATTACTCAAAACAATAAAGAAAAGGTTGGAGTAAAAGCAGTTTTAGATGAAAGTTTAGCAGACAGTTATGTTGAGTGTTTAAGAAAGATAAAAGATAAATATGATATAAGAGAAGGTATATCTATATCTCTTATTGCTAAGTTTCCTGATGTAATAACTTTAAAACAAGAAGAAGAAGATATAGAGAATGTATGGAGGATTCTTTCTGTTCCTCTTGAAGAAGCCTTGAATTTATTGGTAGAAATGAGACAAAACGAAGGTTTGAAACTTAAAAATGATATACTGCTTAAATGTGACTATATTAAGCATTTATTGGATAAAATAGAGAAAAGGTCACCATTTGTAGTAATTGAATATAAAGATAAGCTCAATGAAAGACTAAAGGAATTACTTCAGGATTATCAAATAGATGAAAACAGGATAGCTATGGAAGTTGCCCTATTTGGTGATAAGTCGTGTATCGATGAAGAAATAGTTAGATTAAATAGTCATTTGGTACAATTAAGAGAAACTTTTAATTTAAATGAGCCTATAGGAAGAAAACTTGACTTTATTCTACAAGAAATGAATAGAGAAACAAATACTATTGGTTCTAAGGCAAATGATTTAGAAATAACTAATTCTGTTTTAAATATAAAAAATGAGATAGAAAAAATAAGAGAACAAATTCAAAACATTGAATAGCAATTAGGAGGAAATATATGAGTATAAAATTAATAAACATAGGATTTGGAAACATTGTATCAGCAAATAGATTAGTAGCTATAGTAAGTCCAGAATCTGCTCCAATAAAAAGAATAATTCAAGAAGCTAGAGATAGAGGTATGCTTATAGATGCTACATATGGAAGAAGAACAAGAGCAGTTATAATTACAGATAGTGACCATGTCATACTTTCGGCAGTACAACCAGAAACTGTTGCACATAGGTTATCTTCTAAAGAGGTAGAAGAAGAAGTTAATGAGGTTGAAGAGTAATGAAAGGTCTTTTAATCGTAATATCCGGCCCTTCTGGGGCTGGAAAAGGTACCATTTGTAAGGCTTTAATGAATGAAAGTGACTTTTGGATTTCGGTTTCAGCAACTACGAGAAATCCCAGGCAAGGAGAAATAGATGGTGTAAACTATCATTTTTTAACTAAAGAGGAGTTTAAAAAAAAGATAGACATTGATGATTTTCTAGAATATGCTGAAGTCTATGGAAACTATTATGGAACACCAAAGTCTAGAGCATTACAAGCTATTGAAAGTGGTAAAGATGTAATATTAGAAATAGATATTCAGGGTGCTTTAAAAGTAAAAGAAAGTTATCCAGAAGGAGTATTTATATTTATACTTCCTCCTTCAATGGAAGAACTTAAAAATAGAATAATAAATAGAGGCTCAGAAACACCTGAGTCACTTATGACCAGATTTAAATCTGCGTATAAAGAAATAAACTATGTATCTAAGTATAATTATGCTGTTGTCAATGATAAGGTAGAGGATGCAGTAAAGAAAATACAAAGCATAATTGTTGCTGAAAGATGCAGAGTTGACAGAGTTAAAGATAAAATATTAGACTCCAAGGAGGGAATTATTCATGAACAACTCTATGATTGATCCATCAATAGTGGATTTACTAAAAAAGGTTGATAATAGATATACATTAGTTACTATGACAGCTAAAAGGGCAAGACAGCTAATAGAAGGTGAAGAACCTTTAGTTAGAACTAATTCAACTAAACCTGTTACAATATCAATTAATGAAATCAGCCAAGGTGCAATAACATATGAGACAGTAAGAGAAGGTATTAAATAAAATGACAAAAAATAAAAAAACAGTAGTTATAGGAGTAACAGGTGGTATCGCTGTATATAAGGCATTAGATGTGGTAAGTAAATTAAAAAAGAAAGATTACGAGATACATGTAATAATGACTGATTCAGCTACAAAGTTTGTAAATCCTTTAAGTTTTCAAACTTTAAGCCAGAATATTGTAAACTATGACATGTTTTGTGAACCAAAGGCATGGGAGATTCAACATATATCCCTTGCTAAAAAAGCAGATCTGATGGTGGTGGTTCCTGCTACAGCTAATATTATAGGAAAGGTTGCAAATGGGATAGCAGATGATCTTTTATCAACTACTATTATGGCAACAAAGGCTCCTGTAGTTTTTGCTCCTGCTATGAATACAAATATGTATAACAATTCTATTGTTCAAGACAATATTCGTAAGCTTAGAGAATATGGATATACATTTATAAATCCAGCGAGCGGGAGATTGGCTTGCGGAGATGAAGGTGAAGGTAAGTTAGCAGATACAGAGTTAATATCAAAACATATTGAAAGCATGCTTTATGATAAGAAGGATTTGTTGGGAAAAAAAGTACTAGTCACTGCGGGGCCGACAATAGCTCAAATTGATCCAGTTAGATATATAACTAATAGATCCTCTGGGAAAATGGGATATGCAATAGCAGAAGAGGCGAGGGATAGAGGTGCAGAGGTGACCTTAGTAAAGGGACCAACATCTTTAGAACCTCCGTTTGGTATGAGTGTAATTAATGTTAGAACTACTGATGAAATGCTGGACGGTGTACTTAATAATTTTAATGAGCAAGACATCATAATAAAAGCAGCAGCTGTTGCTGACTATAAGCCAAAGCAGTATTCTGAACAAAAAATAAAGAAGGCTTCAGATGAATTTAATCTCACACTAATTAAAGGTACTGATATATTAAAGAAGTTAGGTCAATTAAAAAAAGATCAGATACTTGTGGGATTTGCAGCAGAAAGTAACGATTTGCTACAAAATGCTGAAAAAAAATTAAAAAATAAAAACCTTGATTATATCTTGGGAAATGATATTACAGCCTCAGATACAGGGTTTGCTTCAGACGACAATAGAGTGACAATTCTTTGTAGTGATGGGAGAAACATTCCTTTAGAGAAAATGTCAAAGAGACAGGTAGCAAGGGAATTATTTGATTTAATAAATGAAAAGTAATTTTTTAAAGAGGGGCTGGAACTTACGATTTTTCGTAAGTAAATGCCTCTCTTAGTTTATGGATTTATAATTTTAAAACTTAACAATAAAGGGTGATTAAGTGTATAGATATGCAGGAATTATAGTAAATAATACTTCTGTACAGCTAGATAAAATTTTTACGTATAAAATACCAGAAAATTTAATGAACAAATTGTATGTAGGATTTAGAGTAAAGATACCTTTTGGAATGGGGAACAAGAAAATCGATGGATTTGTTGTAGAACTATATGAGGATATAAATGCTAAAGGTAATATTAAGGAAATACAGTCTATATGCGAAGCGTTTAGTGTATTTACTGAAAAAGATTTACTACTCATAAAAGACATGAGAGAAAAATACCTTTGTACTTATTTAGAATGTATAAAAGTTTTTATACCTACTGGTATTTTTAAAGGAATAAAAAATAAGAGTGAAGCTTTAATATATTTAGGAAGTAAGCCTAATGGAAAATATGATAAGGAACCATATATATCAATATACAAAGTTGTGGAAAACAATAATGGCATTTATACTAAGACTGCATTAAGCAAAGAATTTAATCTATCGCTATCGTCTATAAATACTATGCTTAAAAATGAGTTTTTAGCAGTGCAAAAACAAATTGTTAATAGGTATAATGAAAAGCAGTATGAAGTATATTCTCCAAAAGTATTAAATGAAAAACAGCAAAAAGCAGTAGAAAGAATTTTAAAATCTAAAGATAAAGTATTTTTATTACATGGAGTAACTGGCAGTGGTAAAACTGAAATATACATGCATTTGGTAAGTGAAATGATTGAACAAAATAAGGAATCGATAATACTAGTTCCTGAAATTGCTCTTACACCTCAGATGGTAGAAAGATTTAAAGGACGATTTGGAAAAGATATAAGTGTATTTCATAGTAAGTTATCAGAGGGGGAGAGATATGACGAGTGGCTGCGAGTGAAAATGGGAAAAGTAAAGGTTGCAATAGGTGCTAGATCAGCGATCTTTCTTCCTTTTGAAAATTTAGGATTAATCGTTATAGATGAAGAACATGAAGGCAGCTATAAATCAGATAGTAATCCGAAATATAATGCAAGGGAAATTGGAGAGTTCAAATGCAATATGGGAGATTGTAAATTAGTTTTAGGATCAGCTACACCATCTATAGAGAGTTATTATAAATGTGAAAAGAGTAAAATTGACTTAATAACAATAAAAAATAGAGCAGATAATGCAATTATGCCAGAAATTCAAATTGTGGATATGAGAGAAGAACTTTTGAGTAACAATAAATCAATTTTTAGTAGGGATCTATATAATTTTATTGGAGATAGATTAAATAAGAAGGAGCAGATAATATTATTTTTGAATAGAAGAGGTTACTCTACATTTGTTTCCTGCAGAAAGTGTGGATATGTATTTAAATGTAATAATTGTGATATATCTCTTACATATCATCATGAAGGAAAAAGACTTGTATGCCACTATTGTGGAAGCAAACAGTTTATACCTAATACATGTCCGAAATGCGGTAGCAAATATGTTAAATATTTTGGAGTTGGAACAGAAAAGATAGAACAGGAGATAAATAAGGTTTTTCCAAGTGCAAAAACCTTAAGAATGGATTTTGACACTACAAGAAGCAAAAATTCTTATGAAAATATATATAAAGATTTTAAGGCTGGAAAAGCAGATATATTAATTGGCACACAAATGGTAGCAAAGGGTCTTGATTTTAAAAATGTCACCTTAGTTGGAGTTATTGCAGCAGATTTGTCTTTAAATCTTCCAGATTTTCGCTCTACGGAGAGAACCTTTCAATTAATAACTCAAGTATCTGGAAGAGCAGGTAGAGGAGAAAAGGCAGGGAAGGTTATAGTTCAAACATATAATCCTGACAATTATAGTATTAGGTATGCTTGTGATAATGATTATAGTAATTTTTATAAGGAAGAAATAAATATAAGATATACTATGGATTATCCACCTTTCTCAGAAATACTTTTAATTAACATGAGTAGTAAAAATGAGAATATCTTAATAAAAAGTATACAGAATGTTGGTATTTATTTAAAAAATAAAATAGAAAAAGATGATAAAATTAAAATGTTAGGACCATGCCCCTGTCAAATTTCTAAGATTAAAGAACTTTATAGGTGGCAAATTATCTTAAAGGGAAAAATAACTAGAGAATTTGGAGAAAGTGTGAGAAAAATAGTTTATGATTTATTAAAAGATGTTTATAATGATATAAGGGTAAGTATAGATATGAATCCAAACAGCTTATTATAATTACGGAGGTAAAGAAATGGCTTTAAGAAATATAAGAAAATATGGTGATGAAATACTTAGGAAAAAAAGTAGAAAAGTAGACGAGATAAATGATAGAATCTTAACTTTGATTGCAGACATGGAAGAAACGATGTATGATGCTCAAGGAGTAGGTCTTGCGGCACCACAAGTTGGAATACTTAAGAGGATTGTAGTAATAGACGTTGGAGAAGGAATGTTAAGCCTTATAAATCCTGAAATTATTTCACAAGAAGGAAGTCAAATAGATACGGAAGGTTGTTTAAGTGTTCCTGGTGAGCAGGGAGAAGTAGACAGACCGAATAGAGTTAAAGTAAAGGCTCAGAATGAAAAGGGTGAGGAGATTGTAATTGAAGGAGAAGGCCTGCTTGCAAGAGCTTTGTGCCATGAGATTGATCATTTGGATGGTATATTATTTGTTGATAAAATCATAAAAAGTGAAGGAGGAGAATAAGATATGAATATTGTTTTTATGGGAACTCCAGAATTTGCGGTGCCATCATTAAAAAGTCTTATAGATGAATTTGGTGTAAAGGCTGTTTTTACACAACCAGATAGACCTAAAGGTAGAGGTAATAAATTAGCAATGTCGCCGGTAAAAGAAGTAGCTCTGCAGAATGATATATCTGTATTTCAGCCTGAAAAATTGAAAAATGACATAGAAGCTATTCGAAAGTTAAAAGATATGGAACCAGACTTTATTGTAGTTGTAGCATATGGGCAAATACTAACAAAAGAGATACTAGATATACCTAAATACGGATGTGTTAACTTACACGCATCGCTTTTGCCAAAGTATAGGGGAGCAGCTCCAATAAATTGGGCTATAATAAATGGGGAAAAAGAAAGTGGAAACACAACTATGCTTATGGATATAGGTTTAGATACAGGAGATATGCTTTTAAAGAGTAGGATAGAGATTACAGATGATATGACTGCGGGAGAGCTACACGACATCATAATGGAGGATGGAGGAAAGCTTCTTATTAAAACTATAAATGGTTTAGTTGATGGATCTATAGTTAGGGAAATGCAAGGAGAAACGCCAACAGCTTATGCAAAGATGCTTGATAAAAGTGTAGCTAAAATTGATTGGAATTTAAGTAGTGATGAGATAAAAAGCTTGATAAGAGGTTTAAATCCTTGGCCAGTTGCATATACTCACTATGATGGAGAAAATATGAAAATTTTTAAAGCTAAATCCTTTAAAGAAGAACATAATTGCGAACCAGGATATGTTATAGAAGTTTCAAAAAGTGGGATGAAGGTAGCATGTGGAAAAGGAGTCTTATTGATAGAAGAAATACAGTTTCCTGGTAGAAAAGCTATGAATGTAGAACAATATATAAGAGGACACGAAATAAAGACTGGTGTTATTCTTAAATAGAAAAGAGAATTGAGGAGAAGATGGAGGTATAGAAATGTTTTTTGATAGAACATTTATAATTCTAATTCCGGCATTAATTATAGCGGCTTATGCACAATATAAAGTTTCATCTACTTATGAAAAATACTCTACCTATGGAAATCATAATGGATATACTGGAGCGCAAGTTGCAAGAATGCTTTTAGATGGCAATGGTTTATTGGATATACCGGTAGAAGTTATTTCTGGTAAGCTTACGGATCATTATGATCCTGCACGTAGAGTAATGAGATTGTCTGAAGGGGTTTTTTATGGGAATTCTGTGGCAGCCATAGGGGTAGCAGCACACGAAACAGGCCATGCGATTCAACATAGCAGGCATTATGCTCCTTTAATAATAAGAAATTCTATAGTTCCTGTAGTCAATTTTGGCTCTAGTGCTTCATGGTTATTGTTTATCTTAGGTATGATTTTTAGATCAGGAAATCTTATAAATATAGGTATACTTCTTTTTTCATCAGTAGTTATTTTTCAAATTGTAACACTGCCTGTAGAATTTGATGCATCAAATAGAGCTTTAAAATTATTGGATTCAAGAGGAATACTACATTCAGAAGAATTAAAAGGTGCTAAATCAGTATTAAATGCTGCAGCTATGACATATGTAGCAGCTGCATTGATGGCTATAGCTCAGTTACTAAGACTAATAATACTTAGTAGAGAGAATGATTAAATATATTATTTGAAATAGAGGTAAAATAATGGATAACGCTAGAAGAACAGCAGTAAAGGTGCTAAATGAGATACTGCAAAAGGGTGCATTTTCTAATATTGTATTAGGAAAAGAGTTAAATAGATCCAATTTAAATGATAAAGACAGAGCACTAGCAACAGAGATTGTATATGGAACATTAAAATATAAATATACTATTGATACTATGCTGAATTATTTTATAAAAAGTGATTTAGAAAAAATGGATATAGACATTTTAAATATACTCAGAATATCCTTTTATCAAATGGTATATTTAGATAAAATTCCAGAGTTTGCTATAGTAAATGAAGCGGTAGAATTAGCAAAAAGAAATTCTATAAAAGGTTCCAGATTAGTTAATGGTGTACTCAGAAATTATTTGAGAAATAAAGATGTAGATTATGCTAAAAATATAAAAAGCAATATGGAAGTTCTAAGTTTTAAATATTCCTTTCCAAAGTGGATGGTAAAGTTATTTATTAACCAATATGGCAGTGAGTGTTCAGAGAGAATCCTAGGTGGCCTGAATATGGTACCCGGTATCACAGTTAGAGTCAACAATTTAAAAATAGATTATGAAGAGGCATGGAAGCAGCTAGAGCAAAATGGCTACGACATAGAAGAAGGAAAGATATGCCCAGAAGCTATTGTAATAACTAAGGGAAGAAATATAGAAGATAATCCATTGTTTGTAGACGGATTAATAACTGTTCAAGATGAAAGTGCAATGATGGTTGCTCCTTCGATGGATTTGCAAGAAGAAATCACTGTTTTAGATTTATGTAGTGCTCCTGGTGGAAAGACTTGTCACATTGCAGAGATTATGAATAATACTGGAGAAGTATTTGCCTTTGATATTCATGCAAGTAAACTGCCATTAATTAAAGAAAATGCAAAAAGACTTGGGATAAATAATGTTAATTATGATGTGTTAGATGCCACAAGGTATGAAATGAAATATAAAGAAAAGGCAGATAGAGTGCTTATAGATGTTCCGTGTTCGGGATTAGGAATAATAAGAAAAAAGCCTGAAATTAAATGGAATAAAAATACAAATGATACAAAAGAACTTGTAGAGATTCAAAGAAAAATTATGGTTAATGCTTCTAAATATGTTAAGCCAGGAGGAAAGCTCATTTATTCTACTTGTACTTTAAATAAAGATGAAAATGAAGAGAATATAAAATGGTTTATAAAAAATCATAGTGAGTTTGATATGGAGTCTCTTTATTTTGGAGAAGCAGAAAATATAATTTATCATAAAGAAGGATGTATGACTATCCTGCCTGATAAGTATATGGATGGGTTTTTTATAGCAAAAATGGTAAAGCGTAGGTAGGTGTAATATATATGTACAATATTTTTAATTTTAATCTTCAAAATTTGAAGCAATGGATGAAGGAAAATAAGGAAAGCGAGTTTAGAGCTAAACAGGTATTTGGTTGGATATATAAAAATATATGGGACTTTGAAGAAATGAACAATGTTCCTAAAAGTACTAGAGAAAAACTGAAAAAATCTTTTTATATAGAGATTCCAAGTGTTGCTCGTATGTATAAATCTGAATTGGATGGCACTACTAAATTTCTTTATAAATATAGAGATGGGAATATTATTGAATCTGTAGTAATGAAATATAAACATGGTAATTCTATTTGTGTTTCTACTCAGATTGGATGTAGAATGGGATGCAAATTTTGTGCTTCCACATTAGGAGGAATAGTAAGAAATTTAAGCAGTGGAGAAATATTGGCACAAGTGCTAAAATCACAGGAGCAAATAGGAGAAAGAATATCCAATATAGTATTAATGGGAAGTGGAGAACCATTAGATAACTATGAGAATGTAATGGAATTTTTAGATTTAGTAAAGGCTGAATATGGGCTAAATATAGGTCAGAGACATATAACTCTTTCTACTTGTGGAATAGTACCTAAAATTAAAGAACTTGCAGACAAGGGTTTACAAATAACCCTGGCTATCTCTCTTCATGCCCCTAATGACGACTTAAGAAAATCAATGATGCCTATAGCTTACAAATATTCCATAGATGAGTTGATGGAAGGTTGTAAGTATTACATAGAAAAGACTAATAGAAGAATAACTTTTGAATACGCTCTTGTAAACGGAGTCAACGATACTAAAGAGTGTAGCAAACAGTTAATTCAGCTTTTAAAAGGTATGCTTTGCCATGTAAACTTGATACCTGTAAATGAGGTTAAAGAGAGAGAGTTTAAGAAATCTTCTTCAGACAACATAAAAAATTTTCATGACATATTAGTAGACAATGGAGTTGAAACTACTATTAGACGAGAAATGGGAGCTGATATTGATGCGGCTTGTGGACAATTAAGAAGAAGCTACTTAAAATCAAAAAATGATTTAAAAGGGGTGTAGAAAATGGTGGGGATACTATCTGATATAGGTAATGTCAGAAAAATAAACGAGGATTCAGTAGGTTATTATAAGAATGAAGGTTTTGGTGTTTATATTGTTGCTGATGGAATGGGCGGACATAATGCTGGAGAAGTAGCTAGCAAAATAGCTGTAGATACTATTATAGGTTATATAAAATCATTGAATGATCTAGAAGATATGGAAGGTATTTTAATACACAGCATAAAGATGGCGAATAGAAAAATCTTTAGTCTATCCAAAAGTAATGATGGATTAGTTGGAATGGGGACAACTATAACTGCATGTTTAGTAAAAAATAATAAAATGATTGTAGCTAATGTGGGGGATAGTAGCTGTTACGTTATGAAGCTTAATGGTATTACCAAAGTAACAAAGGATCACTCATTAGTTCAGCAATTAGTTGATGAAGGAAGTATTACTGAAGAAGAAGCAGAAAGTCATCCTAATAAAAACATAATAACAAGAGCATTAGGAACAAATGAGTTTGTAGAAATAGATACTTTTGATATAGAATTGAGTGATATTACTAAAGTAATTTTATGTACTGATGGATTGACTAATGGGGTTAATACAAGTGAAATGTATGATATAATATTTAATAATAATAACGAGGAATCTTGTATAAAGTTAGTTGAGCTTAGTAAACTGAAAGGTGGAAGAGATAATATATCAGTTATCGTATTTGAAGGAGAGTGTGAAGATGATAGGAACTAAGCTGGGTAATAGATATGAGTTGTTGGAGAAGATTGGAGAAGGAGGCATGGCGGTAGTTTATAAAGCAAAATGTCACTTGCTGAACCGCTATGTTGCTGTAAAAATACTAAAAGATGAATATTCTAATGATAAGGAATTTGTTGAAAAATTTAAAAGGGAAGCTGCAGCTGCAGCGAGTCTTTCTGATAATAATATAGTTAACATTTATGATGTAGGCACTCAAGAAGACATTAATTATATAGTAATGGAATATGTTAAGGGAAAGACATTAAAGGAAATAATACGTGAAGAAGGAAAATTACCCACAGCCACAGCAATTAATATTGCATCACAAATAGGGAAGGCTTTGGAGTGTGCTCATAGAAACAACATAGTACATAGAGATATAAAGCCTCATAACATTTTAGTGACTGAAGAGAGTGTGGTTAAAGTAACAGATTTTGGTATTGCAAAAGCATCAAATTCAGTTACTATAACTAATTCTAGTAAAATAATGGGATCAGCTCATTATTTTTCACCAGAGCAAGCAAGAGGAAGTTATGTAGATTGTAGAACTGATATATATTCTCTTGGAATAGTAATTTATGAAATGGTAACAGGAAGAGTGCCTTATGATGCGGAAAGTCCAGTATCTGTGGCTTTAAAGCATATACAGGAACCAGTCGTTCCGCCAAAACAATTAAATGAAAGAATACCTGAAAGTTTAAATAAGCTCATATTAAAAGCTATTGAAAAAGAGCCAATAAGAAGATATCAAAATGTGAAAGATATGATTAGTGATTTGAAAAAAATAGAAAATAATCAAAATCTTAATATCTCGACTAACGTTTCAGACTCTGATATGACAAGAGTTATGGATCCTATAATAGTAAATGACAAATACAAAAGAAATGAAGAATATGATGATGAATCGGCATATCATAGAAGAGGCATAGGATCTAAAAAGAGAAAAACATTAATTGGAGCTGCTATAGCAATACTTGTAGTAGTTATAGGTGCTGTATCAGGATATTTTGCTTTTAGCAAAGTGGCAAATACTACAGAAACTACAGTACCTAATATAGTTGGTATGAAGCAGGACGAAGCTAAAAAACTTGTTGAAGAAAGAAAGTTGAAATTTACAGCAATTGCAAAAGAAAAAAGTGATAAACCGGAAGGAACTGTTCTTAGAACATATCCTTCTGAAGGCACCAAGGTAAAAATAGATTCTGAAGTTAGGGTTAGTATAAGCGGAGGACAAGATAAATTAGAAGTACCAAGCTTAATAGGGGTAGATTTAAATTCAGCTAAAGAGATAATTTCAAACAGTGGTTTGAAACTGGGTAAAGTAACAAGGGAATATAGTGATACTATATCTAAAAATTCGGTTATAAGACAGACTCCAGACGCCGAGACAAATGCGAACCCTAATACTAGCATAGATCTTGTAGTAAGTAGCGGACCACAAGTTAAATATATTGATGTACCGAATGTAGTTGATAAGAATATAGATGAAGCAGCATCTATAATAAGTAATACTGGAGTTAAGATTTCAAAGAATGCAAAGGAAACAAACGATAAATCCCAAGATGGAAAAGTAATAGACCAAAGTGCATCAGGATCAGTTAAAGAAGGAACAACTATAACTTTAACTTATTACAAGTATAAAGAGCCAGATGGTTCTTTAGGACAAAATGGAGGAACTCAAAACGGCACTCAAGGTAAGGATGGAACAACTCAGACCGCTGATGGAAGTCAAAATACTGGAACTAAGCCAAGTGATACAAATAAGCCAACTGGAAGCGATAAAGCTGGAACTAGTCAGCAGTCAGGAAGTCAAAATACTAAACCAAATTCCAATACACAAAGCAGTGGAACTCAAAATCCATAGCAATGTTTGAGTTTAAATAGAAATTTATACACTAGTAGAAATGAATTAAGAGTTGGTAGTAAATACTAAAAATTTATAATTAAGAAGTCTTAAGTAAACTAAATTAAAACTTTTATAGATAACCATCGCTGAAGGTTAACTTATAAAAAATATTTATTGGTAACAGCTAACACAAGTTAAATACTTTTTAGAAGACAGAGGACAATGAAGGAGTACGAAAAATCTTTAATTTAAAAGAAATTCCTGCTCTCTTGTTTCGCAGGACTACTTTCTGAGTATATGAATAAGCGATGTTTTGCATTAGCAAAACAAGTATAAAAAAATAAATTAGTTTTCTGACGTAAGGAAGAAAACTCACCTTCACTGTCAATTGTCCTCTAAAAATATACTTACACCTTCCTGAAATTACCAGTAATTCTCATAGTATAAGTTTAGTGTCGGCCATGGTGTCTACAGTTTCCAAGTACTAATTTTTAACTAAAATTAATAATAGGAGGATTTATGCAAGGTACAATAGTAAAAGGAATAGGTGGATTTTATTATATAAAGGTAGACGAAGGAATTGTTGAATGCAAGGCAAGGGGAAAGTTTAGACATAATGAGCTTACTCCTATGGTTGGAGATAAAGTAGAAATTACACTTAAAGAGGGAAAAGGTGTTATAGATAAAATTTATCCTAGAAGTAACGAATTAATTAGACCGGCAGTTGCAAATGTTACTCAGGCTTTAGTTGTATTTGCTTTGAAAAATCCTGAAATAAATGAGAATTTATTAAATAAATTCTTAATAAATTGTGAGTATAATAACCTAAAAGTAACAGTATGTTTTAATAAGTTAGATTTAATAAGTGAAGAAGAGAAAAATGAAATTGTAAGTATGATAAAAAGTGCAGGCTATGAAATCATTTTCTTAAAGGCAAAAGAAGGTTATGGCATTGATGAAGTTAAAGAAAAATTAAAAAATAATGTTACAGTACTTTGTGGACCATCTGGTGTTGGAAAATCAACGATTTTAAATACAATAGCAGGTAGAGAGCTTATGGAGACAGGAGAGGTAAGTGAGAAGCTTCGAAGAGGCAAACATACAACAAGACATAGCGAACTTATAGATATGGGAGATGGATTTATAGTTGATACTCCTGGATTTTCATCTTTTGATTTAGATTTTTTATCAAAGGATGAGTTGCAAAATTGTTTTCCAGAGTTCGCTGATTATATAGGAGATTGCAAATTTACTGGATGTCTTCACTATAAAGAGCCAGGTTGTGCTATTAAAGAAGCTGTTATAGAAAATAAAATAAATAGCAAAAGATATGAATTTTATATAAAAACATTAGAAGAAATAATGAGTAGGAGGAACAAACAATGGTAAAAATAGCGCCATCAATATTATCTGCAGATTTTTCTAAATTAGGAGAAGATGTTAAAAATTTAGAAAGGTATGGTGCAGATTTTGTTCACATAGATGTAATGGATGGAATGTTTGTACCAAACATTTCTTTTGGAATACCAATAATAAAAAGTATAAGGCCGATTACAAAACTTACTTTTGATGTACATTTAATGATTGAAGAACCATCAAGATACATAGAGGATTTTGTAAAAGCTGGGGCAGATATAATTACAATACATTATGAGACTGATAGACATATCGATAGAACTATAAACTATATAAAAAGCTTTGGGATTAAAGCTGGTATAGCTTTAAATCCTGCTACGCCTGTAGAGCTTATAAAACACCTGATTCCAACTTTGGATATGGTATTGATAATGACTGTAAATCCGGGATTTGGTGGACAAAAGTACATAAACTATTGTTCAGAAAAAATTAGAGAAGTTAAAGAGTTAAGTAATAAATATAACAAAGAGCTTATGATTCAAGTAGATGGAGGAGTGGGAAAAGAGAATATAAAGAAGATTGTAGAATGTGGAGCTAATGTGCTCGTAGCTGGTTCAGCGGTATTCAAAGGTGGAAAGATAGAAGAAAATATTAAGGCTTTAAAAGAGGAAATTTAATATGAAAATAGTTTTGGTATGTGGAGGTAATCCACCTTCTTATGAACTGCTAAAAGAAGAATTAGAGGATAGTGATTATTTAATCTGTGCAGATAGTGGAGGAAATTGCTTGTACAGATACAAAATAGTGCCACACTATTTGATGGGTGATTTTGATTCTATAAATAGAGAAGCTTTAGAGTTTTTTACTGAACATGAGGAATGCAAAGTGGAAGAGTTTCCTACAGATAAAAATTTTACTGATACAGAGCTTGTGTTAAACAAAGCAGTAGAACTTGGCGGTACTGAAATCGTATTTTTAGGATGTACAGGTACTAGAATAGATCATGTGATGAGTAATCTGGGAATGCTACGAAAGTGTTTAAATCTAAATATTAAAGGACATATAAGAGATGAACATAATATAATAACTATATGTGACAAACCAGTTACTTTGAAAGGAGAAAAAGGATCTGCTTTTTCTATTCAAGCATATTGTGATTGTGTTGAGAAAGTAAATATTATAGGAGCAAGGTATAAGCTCACAGATTACGATTTAAGATTAGGGGACTCTCGTACTGTTTCTAATGAATTTTTGAATGATGATGTTCAAATTTTATTTAAAAAAGGAACTCTCCTTATACTTTATAGTAAGGATTAAAAAAATAGTTTTTGGTAGAAATAACTGATATTTAATATCAGTTATTTTTTAAATTTATACATTTTTAATATATAAATTTAAAAATATGTAACAGTATGAGTTACAGAAGCATATAATATTATAGAGCAATTTTAAGGGATAATAATATGTCTAGGAAGTGTTTTAACAGCCCTAAGAAAAGCTGTAAAAGAAAGAAAAGAAAAACAGGGTGGATCATTGGGTCAATTGGAGTTGGAATAGTGATAACTTTTATTATCCCTGTATGGGGATGGATAATAGCTGTAGGTGGGGCGCTAATTTATTGTGGATGGTATTTGATAGAAAACAATAAGTAGGAGGTATGTCTTATGAAAATAATTACTATCAAACTTCCAGGATTTTTATCTTCTATTATAAAATTTTTTAAAAGAAATAAATAATTAACTTTAAGTTTCTCCTCTTTTTATGAAGGGGAGTCTTATTTTACTTTATAAGCCTACATAATTGTTATGTTTGGTGGCAAGCTAATATCGAGGAGAGGTGAAAGTAATGCCAACTAAAAGCGAAAGAAAAAGTAGAAATGATAATAGAGGTAAAAATTCTAAAACTGCAAATCCAATTACTATGGATGCAGATGAGAATATGAAAAAGCCAGTAAAAGGTCTTCCGAAAATCTAATTAAATAAAAAAAGAGGCAGTCTGCAAAAAAATAATAGAGACTGCCTAAAAACCAGATATAGGTTTATAAAGAAAGTAAATATTGTAAGAATTTCAATTTAATACAATATTTGTGTAAGAAGTAAAAATGCAATTGTGTAAAACAACTGCATTTTTTTATTCCTTATATAGCACGTTGAACCTTTCCTGAACGAAGGCATCTTGTACAAACATGTATAGTCTTTGGTGTTCCTTCAACTATAGCTTTAACTTTTCTTATGTTTGGAGCCCAAGTTCTTTTGGATTGACGGTGTGAATGGCTGTATTGTACACCAAATACAACACCTTTATTGCATATTTCGCACTTTCTTGACATTAAAAACACCTCCTTAACAAATTGTGAAAAGAATCTCTTCACAATTCAAACATTAATTATTTTACCACATAACATAGAATTTTTGCAAGTATATTATAAAATTAAATAACAAAAATAACATTATAAATAATATATTTCCTTGAATAAATCTCTTATTTAATATAAAATATGTTATATGGTCTATGACGGGAGGAGGATTTTATTATGATAGGTAACATCACCTGTGAAAATGGGATTATAAGTTATACAGAAGAAGTAGTTGCCAATATCGTAGGGGTTTCAACTATGGAATGTTATGGTGTAGTTGGAATGGCATCAAGAAATGCAACGGATGGACTATGGGAACTAATAAGAAGTGAGAATTTAAGTAAGGGTGTTAAAGTTCGTTCTAAAGAAAATGGATTATCTATAGAATTATTTATTATGGTAGAGTATGGAACAAAAATATCAGTTATCGCGAATAACATTATTCAAAAAATAAAATATAACATAGAAAATTATACAGGTCTTAAAGTTTTAAATATTACAGTGAATGTTCAAGGTGTTAGAGTCTAGGAGGTAGTTTTCAAATATGAAGTACTTAAAAATAGGTGGTCAGTGCTTTTACAATATGATGGTAAATGCCAATAATAAGTTAGAAGAACAGAAGGATTATGTAAATTCGTTAAACGTTTTTCCAGTACCGGATGGTGATACAGGTACGAACATGTCCATGACTTTTAGAAGTGCAGTATCAGAAATTGAAAATATGCAGGATAAACCTATAGGTGAAATTGCAAGAAAGTTATCTAGAGGAGCTCTAATGGGAGCGAGGGGGAACTCAGGTGTAATACTTTCGCAAATATTTAGAGGAATTGCAAAGGGTTTAGAGGAAAAGGATGAAGTTAACGCTGAAGAGTTTGCAAACAGCTTGATGGAAGGTTCAAAATCAGCTTATAAAGCTGTAATGAGACCAACAGAAGGTACAATACTTACAGTTATAAGAGTAGCTGGGGAAAGTGCTGTGAAATCAAATAGAGAAGATATATCTTCTCTATTAGGGGAAGTGTGTGAATATAGTAAGAATATACTAAATAAAACTCCAGAGATGCTGCCTGTACTTAAGAAGGCAAAGGTGGTAGATGCAGGTGGAATGGGTTTATTGATAATATTACAAGGAATGTATGAAGTTTTAAAAGAAGATATACAAAAAGTTAATATGACTGATAGGGATAAGGAAATACAACAAATTGTTTCTCAAAACTTAGATAAGCAAGATATAAAGTTTGGGTATTGTACTGAATTTTTTATTATTTCAAACAACATAAATGTAGATAACTTTAAAACTGAATTAGAAGTTATAGGTGATTCAATGGTAGTTGTAAAAGATGATGATATTGTTAAAGTTCATATTCATACTAATGACCCTGGTATGGTTTTATCTAAAGCTATTAAGCTAGGAGAACTTTCAAAAATTAAGATAGACAATATGAGAGAACAACATAGACATGTAATTCAAATGAAAGATGGAGAAAACATAGAAATAAAAAAATATGCTTTCATAGCAGTGGCTATGGGTGAAGGAATAAAAAATATCTTTGAGGACTTAGGTGTAGATTTTGTAATTGAAGGTGGTCAGACAATGAACCCAAGTACTCAGGATATACTGGACTGCATAAGTAAAATGAATGCAGAAAATATTTTTGTACTTCCTAATAATAAAAACATAATTATGGCAGCTAATCAGGCTGCTGAGTTAAGTGATAAAAAGGTAAAGGTCATTACTACTAAGACAATACCTCAAGGAATAACAGCAGTTACTGAATTTAATCCTAATCTTGACCTAGAGGACAACATACAAATCATGAATAAAGGTATAGAAAATGTACAAAGTGGATCAGTAACTTATGCAGTTAGAGATACCGAAATAGATGGTAAGTTTATAAAAGAAGGAAATATTTTAGGGTTAGTTGAAGGAAAAATAACGAATGTTGGAGAGGATATTTTTCAAGTATGTGAGAATATAATTTCAACTATGGTAAATGAAGACAGTGAGTTAATTACCTTATTTTATGGTAAAGACTGTAAAGAAGAAAAGGTAAAAGAATTTATAAAAAACATTCAAGAAAAGTATGAAAATGCTGATGTACAATACTATAGTGGACAGCAACCATTATATTATTTTATAGTTTCAGTTGAGTAAAAAAAGCCTTAAGGCTTTTTTTATTTGCAAAATTGTATTGTTTTGATGTATAGTGATATGGAAATAGATTTAAACAAATCATTTAATGCAAATGATATGAGATTGATATTAAAACTATATGACTAAAAATGGAGTGAGTTCATTGGATATATATAATGATATAGCTTGTTTAAAAGGCGTAGGTCCTAAGACTACAGATATATTGAAAAAATGTTGTGTTTTTAATATTTTGGATTTGCTTTTATATTTTCCACGAGATTATGATGTGATATCATCCTGTGGGTCATTATCGGATGAAAAGAATGTAGGAAAGGTTATAATTAACTGCAGGGTTATAAAGATAGACAAAGATGTTAGAACAAAAAATGGTAAAGTAATTTCTACAGTGGTTTTTGACGATGGCAGTAGTTTATTTAAAGGAAAATGGTTTAATCAGCCTTATATGAAAAATTATTTTAAGGTTAATTGTGATTATACTATAATGGGAAAGTTGCAGGAATTTAGAGGGGATACTTCTATTATCAATCCAACGATAGTTAAAGGCAAAGCAAGTATGGAGAGCAAGGAGAAAATAATTCCTAAATATCCTCTTAAATCTGGAATTACGAATGGTTTAATAATGAAGCTTATAGATCAAGTTTTAAAGGATATTGTTATAGAAGAAAATCTTCCTGAGTGGATAACCAATAAGTACAAACTTTGCAGTTTAGATAAGGCTGTAAGAGTAATACACAATCCATCTAATTTGGAAGAATTAAATCAAGCTAAAAGAAGACTTAAATTTCAGGAGTTATTTACGTATTCCTTAAAGATACTAATGCTTAAAGCCTATTTTAATAATAATAAAAAAGGGATAGCTTTTAAAATAAATAATGAACTAAAGGAACTAAAGGATAGGTTGCCCTATGCATTGACAAACGCACAAAATAGAGTTATACGAGAAATTTTAATTGATCAGAAAAAAGAAAATCCTATGA
Organism: Clostridium thailandense; assembly: GCF_019207025.1. GTDB lineage: Bacteria > Bacillota > Clostridia > Clostridiales > Clostridiaceae > Clostridium_AM > Clostridium_AM thailandense. The sequence continues at coordinate 70,918 of NZ_JAEEGC010000014.1, forward strand.
ATAGGTTAGTTCAAGGAGATGTAGGTAGTGGTAAAACTATTGTAGCACTAATAGCTGCCTTTAATGTAATTAAAAATGGTTATCAGGCTGTTATAATGGCTCCCACAGAAATATTAGCAAATCAGCATTACTTAGAAGCGGAGCGATTATTTAGTGATTTTAATGTTAAAGTAAAGTTGTTGTGTGGAAGCACCACTCAGAAGAATAAAGAGCAAATTAAAGAAGACCTAAGAGAAGGAAATATAGATTTAATAATAGGAACTCATGCTCTCATTGAAGATAATGTTGAATTCAAGAATATTGGAATAGTAGTTACTGATGAGCAGCATAGATTTGGGGTAATGCAAAGAAGCAAATTGACTAATAAAGGTAAAAATTTAGATACTTTAGTTATGACTGCTACACCAATACCTAGAACATTAAGCTTGTATCTTTATGGAGATTTAGATGTATCCATAATTGATGAACTTCCACCGGGAAGGCAAAAAATAGAAACACATTACATAAAGGAAGACTTAAAATACAAAGCTTATAACTTTGCTGTGGAAGAAATAAAGAAAGGCAGACAGGTGTACGTAGTTTGTCCTTTAGTAGAAGAAAACGAGGAATTAGACTTGAGTTCTGTAGAAAATCTATATAATGAGTTAAAGTCAGAGTATTTCATGGATATTCCTGTTGATATACTTCATGGAAAAATGCCACCGAAAGCTAAAGATGAAATTATGAGCAGGTTTAAAGATGGTGAAACTAAAGTTATAATATCTACTACAGTTATTGAAGTAGGAATAAATGTTCCCAATGCGACTTTAATGATAATAGAAAATGCAGAACGATTTGGACTTGCTCAATTACACCAATTAAGAGGAAGAGTTGGAAGAGGAAAGCATAAATCTTACTGTATACTAGTAGCTAATATTAAAAATGATATTATAAGAAAAAGAATGGAAATAATGAAAAGTAGCAATGATGGATTCTTTATTGCAGAACAGGATTTGAAAATAAGGGGTGCGGGAGAGATATTTGGGTTTAGACAGCACGGAGAAGGTGGACTTATACTTTCAGATGTAGTAGAAGATATAGGAATATTAAAAGCAGCTAATCTAGAAGCTAAAAAACTCATAGAAAGCAATAGCGAAATAGATATAAAGATTAAAAATGAAATTTTTAGAAAGATAGAACAAAATTCAAAATTTATATGCTTTAATTAAAATGTGTTAAATTCACTTTTTAATACAATTATAGAGATCTAGTATAATAGCATTTAGTTATTGGATAAAATAGTTTTGTATAATAGAGTCATATATGCTAAAATATTATAGTAAAATGACAATAATTACAGAAACAACAAGGAAACATTAGGAGGATAAGTTATGAGAATTATTGCAGGTCTTGCTAGAGGAAGAAAGCTTATGTCACCAATTGGCATGGATACTACTAGACCTACTTTGGATAGAATTAAAGAATCTATGTTTAATATTATACAAAATAGAGTTTATGGAGCTACAGTAGTAGATGTATTTTCAGGTACTGGAAGTTTAGGGTTAGAAGCTGCAAGCAGAGGGGCTAAAGAATGTTATCTAGTTGATAGAGATAAAACAACATTTTCATTTCTTCAAAAAAATGTAGAAAATTTAAAGTTTGGAGAAATTTGTAAGTGCTTTAATATGGATTCCTATAAAGCTTTAGAGGAGTTTGCAAAAAGAAAAATAGTTTTTGATTTGATTTTTATAGATCCACCTTATTTAAAAAACTTAATCCCACCAGCAGTAGAAATTATAGAAAAAGAAGGCTTGTTAGAAAAAGATGGACTTATAGTAACTAAAATTGATAGCCAAGAGGATTTGTACCAAGGGACAGAGAATATTACTCTTGTAGATCATAGAAAATACGGTAATACAACTGTATGTTTTTACAGGTATAGGGAGGACTAACAGCCATGAAAACAGCAGTTTATCCAGGAAGTTTTGACCCGGTGACTAATGGACACTTAGATATAATAAGAAGGTCTGCTAAGGTATTTGATGAGGTAATAGTAGGCGTGCTTGTAAATCCACAAAAAGAAGGCCTTTTTGATATTGGAGAGAGAGTCAAACTAATTCAGAGGGTAGTAAAAGAAATTCCAAATGTAAAAGTAGAAAGCTTCAGTGGACTTTTGATTCATTTTATGAAAAACAAAGATGCGAAGGTTATAATAAAAGGTCTTCGTGCCGTATCAGATTTTGAATATGAATTTCAAATGTCACTTATGAACAATAAGTTAGATCCAAATATAGAAACTGTGTTTATGATGACAAGTGCTAAAACCTCTTTTTTAAGTTCCTCATCTGTAAAACAGGTAGCTATGTTTGGAGGATGTATTAAGGACTTGGTTCCTGATGAAATAATACCTGATGTTATGAAAAAGGTTAATCGCCTTTAGGGGGGAGAGTATGGATGTAATAAAATTAATAGAATATCTTCATGAGATAGTTGAAACATCATCAAAAGTTCCAATGACAGGAAAAGTTATGATGGATAAAAAAGAGACTCTAGAAATAATAGAAAATATAGTACATCACATGCCTGATGAACTAAAGAAGGCTCAATGGGTTATTGAAGAAAAAGAGCGAATATTAACTGAAGCAATACAGGAAGCAGAAAACTTAAAAAAGGAAAACTTAAATATACTAAAAAAGCAAATTGAAAACCATGATATTACTCGAGAAGCAAATATAAGAGCAGAAGAAATAATAGCTTCTGCTCAAAGAAGTGCAAAGTCAATAAGATTAGGTGCGAGAGATTATGCCAAAGAAATACTAAGTGGGCTAGATGCAGAACTTACCAATAAGAAGAACCAGCTTCTTGAAAATTTAAAGGGTGATTTAGAAAAATTTGTACTAGATTTAGAACGTAATATTAATTTACAAACTAACGAAATTAAAAATAATATAAAAGAACTAAGAGATATGAAATAACCTCTTCAATTTAAAAGTAATCCAAGGAAGAAGTAAAGTTAATATTAGTATTAATAAAAGTGTGGATAACTCATTTATAGTGATGCTTTTGGTAAAATATTTGTGTATAAAAGTTTGTCTCGAAAAATTAAATAGATTGTTTTCGTACATAGCCACACTGAGTATGGAACAGACGGAGCCTTGGAGTATTTTTCTCAAGGCATATTTTTTCATTGATATATCAAATTTATATGTAAAGGAGTAAACCTGAAACATAATAGATAGACCGCTGAAGGTAAAAAGAAAGCTTACAAGGGCTATTTTCCAAGTCATAGAGGCACTAGAAGAAGAAACTAAACTGCAGCCATTAGTCATTTCAATTATTCCTAGAGTACATCCTTCAACTATATCCTTTGATATATGGAGTAAGTTTGATATTTGATAAATAAATGAATTAAATACATGGTTAAACTTTAATATGTTATTAACTACAGAAAAAAGGGTTACAAATCCGCCTATAGATAGACAAGTTTTTATTGAATTTTCAATACTAGATTTAAGAACATCTCCTATATTTGAATCCTCATATATGTGCTTTTCTTCATAATTACGCTTTTTAGCAATATCAGTTCTAACAGGAAGCAGAATTCCCATTATCAAACAAGAAAGTAAATTGGATAATAATAAGATATAACCTATATAGGAACTTCCAAGCATGGATATACCAACAGAGCCAAGCATAAATAAAGGGCTTGCATTTGAGGCTATGTTAAGAAGTCTTTCGCAGGTTTTTATGTCTATGATATTTTTTTTATATAAGTCACAAGCATATTTGGCTCCAAGTGGATAGCCGCATAGTATGCTAACTATCAACACAAAATTGCAGTTTTTAGGAAGTCTGAGAGGTTTGCATATAATGCTGCCTAAGGCTTTTGAGTATATGTAAACACCATCGTAAGACATCATTATATTTGAAACGACTAAAAAAGAAAAAAGCGAAGGAAATACTTTGTAAAAAAACAAAAATACACCAGATATAACACCGTCAATACATATTTTTGGTGCCGATATAATTTGTATTATTAGCAAAGAGCAAATAATGGTTATAAAAATGCTTTTATTTTTCAACAAGTATGCTAATAATATAAGGGCTAATAAAACTATTACATAAAATAAAATTATCAAATTGTAATCACCTACTTCTTACACTTAATTATAAATTTATTTAATTATATTTAGATTTTTAACTTCTTATTCTAATTTTTGTTATAAAAATATTTTGCTGATATGTATAAGTAGGTGATTATGCCTATAATATAATAGGCCTTGTTAAATAATCAGAATTATAATTTATATTTCTATTTATAAGGCTATAAGTTCTTGTCCCTTGAATGTCTAAAGAAAGAGTTTTGTTTAATTCTTTAGGAATTTTAGTGTATATAGGAGTAGAGCAGGTTTTCTTAATGGTCTTAAGCAGTTCCAAGCCTTTATTATTAAAACCTAAAATTCTGACATATGGACAGGATAACTTTCTTAATTCACAAATATTGAAATTTTCAAAACCAACAAAAAATTGACATAAAATCCTGCTGATACGAGAATAAGTGTATCTTTTAGTTTTTATAGAATTGATAAGATTCTCATAGTTTTCAGCATTTTCTAGATATTTATATATTCTATTATGAATACCCTCAGATACATCTGGGAGATTTTCGATTGTTTCTTTATATAATGTATATTTATATCTAAGATATGGAAGCATCAAATCTTCTGAGGGGAAGACAGAGTTATTTTTAAATTGTTGCAGAAGTAAATTATAGGCATTTGATGGTATATAATTTTCAATGCCACTGATATTTTTTGTATCTTTTATGAATTTTCTTATAGAAGAAGCGCTAGAAAATTCACCTTCAAAAATTGAGCTGTTGTAGCAACTTCCATGTCTTTGGATTGAAAAAGGAAGTATAGTGCTTTTCAATCTTATAAGATTTTTACAATATTCTATTCCTAAAATATTATTGGGTGAAGAAATTATTTCTTCTAAATTAAAATCTGATAAATTTTCAACATTATACTTGTTGATAAACTCTATCAAAGCCTTACTTCGAGCACTAGGATAAGCTAATCCTAGTTGGAGCTTTTCTTTTAGTATATCTTTGTACTCTTTAGATTCTTCTGATAATATTTTAGATATATTATATAGAATCTTGGGATCTCCATATTCACTACCAAAACATAGATTATTAACTATTCCTAAATTGTTTAAAATGCTTACTGCTCCCAAAGCAAAAAATTCGGCAGAGGATAAGCTGTATATAAGTGGAAGTTCTATTACTAAATCCACGCCATTCATTAAAGCGGTTTTGGCCCTAGTCCATTTATCAACAATTGCTGGGGCTCCTCGTTGAACAAAATTACCACTCATTACAGCAATAATATGAGAACATTTTGTGATTTCTTTAGTTTTATTTATATGATATAAATGCCCTTTATGGAAGGGATTATATTCAACTATAATGCCAGTTACATTCAAAGGTAATTCCTCCTAAATTAACAAATTATAAATAATTATATTTATTTTTGTTTTAATTGGCAAGTTGCAATTTATTGAATATTAATTAAAGTCTTTGATATAGAAATTGAGAAATAAAAAATTTTCAATAAAAAATTTAAAATTTACATTTTTTTTATTGAAAAATACCTTAAAAAAGGATTATAGTATAAGTGTATGCAATTTTAACTCATTTTATATTTATTTTTATTTTGGAGGGAGAGTAGAAGATGTCAAAATTAATAGAAAAAGTTTGGGCAAAAGCTCAGGCAGATAAAAAAACAATTGTTTTACCAGAAGGTGAAGAAGAAAGAACTCTTCAAGCATGTGGCAAAATAATGGAAAATGGACTTGCAAATCTTATTCTAGTTGGATCAGAAAAGGCAATTAGAGAAAAGGCTGCAGGTTTGGGGGTAAGTTTGGAAGGTGTTACAGTACTTGATCCAGAGACTTCAGATAAAACAACAGTGTATGCTAACGAATTTTATGAATTAAGAAAGAAAAAAGGAATGACTCTAGAGAAAGCAGACAAAGTTGTAAGAGATCCGCTATATTTTGCAACAATGATGGTTAAATTGGGTCATGCTGACGGATTAGTTTCAGGAGCAATACATACTACAGGAGATTTATTAAGACCAGGACTTCAAATTGTTAAAACTGCACCTGGAATATCAGTAGTTTCAAGTACATTTGTAATGGAAGTACCTAACTGTCAATATGGTGAAAATGGATTGCTTCTTTTTGCAGATTGTGCAGTAAACCCATGTCCAACTGCTGAGGAATTAGCATCAATTGCTATAAGTACAGCTGAAACTGCAAAAACTCTTTGTGGAATGGAACCAAGAGTTGCGATGTTATCATTCTCAACTATGGGTAGCGCACAACATGATTTAGTAGATAAGGTTAAAAAAGCTACTGAATTAGCTAAAGAAATGAGACCAGATCTAGATATAGATGGAGAATTACAATTAGATGCTGCTATAGTTAAGAAAGTAGCTGATCTAAAAGCTCCAGATAGCAAAGTTGCAGGAAAAGCAAATGTTTTAGTATTCCCAGATTTACAAGCAGGTAACATAGGATATAAATTAGTTCAAAGATTTGCGGGAGCCGAGGCTATAGGACCTATATGCCAAGGATTTGCTAAACCTATAAACGATTTATCAAGAGGATGTAGTTCAGATGATATAGTTAATGTTGTAGCTATAACTGCACTTCAAGCACAGGACGCATCAAAATAGTAGATAATTAAAGTTTTCCTAAATAAATTAAAGTATAATTTAATCCGGAGGGAGAATAACAATGAAAGTATTAGTAATAAACTGTGGAAGTTCATCTTTAAAATATCAATTAATGAATATGGAAGATGAAAAAGTGTTAGCAAAAGGTCTTGTAGAAAGAATAGGAATTGAAGGTTCAATTTTAACTCAAAAAGTTAATGATGAGAAATATGTAATAGAACAACCAATGAAAGATCATAAAGTAGCTATAGGATTAGTGCTTGATGCTCTTGTTGACAAAGAACATGGTGTAATAGGAAGCATGGCAGAAATATCAGCAGTTGGACATAGAGTTGTTCATGGTGGAGAAAAATATGCTGGATCAGTATTAATAGATGGAAAAGTTATGGAAGCTTTAGAAGAGTGTGTTAAATTAGCTCCATTACACAATCCGCCAAATATAATTGGAATAAATGCTTGTAAAGAATTAATGCCATCTACACCAATGGTTGCAGTATTTGATACAGCATTCCATCAAACTTTACCAGAAGAAGCATTCATGTATGCATTACCATATGAATTATATACTAAGTATGGAATAAGAAAGTATGGCTTCCATGGTACTTCACATAGATTCGTTTCAATGACAGCAGCTGAACTTATGGGTAAGAAAATAGAAGATTTAAAAATTATAACTTGCCACTTAGGAAATGGTGCTAGCTTATCTGCAGTAAAAGGTGGAAAATCGGTAGATACTACAATGGGATTTACTCCACTTGCAGGTGTAGTTATGGGAACTAGATGTGGAGATATAGATCCAGCTATAGTGCCTTTCTTAGAAAAAGAAGCTGGAATGAGCACTTCAGAAGTAGATACTCTAATGAATAAAAAATCAGGTGTTCTTGGTGTATCAGGAGTAAGCAGTGACTTCAGAGATATAGAAGGTGCTGCAAAAGAAGGAAATAAGAGAGCTAAGCTTGCTTTAGACGTATTCCACTATAGAGTAAGAACTTCTATAGGGGCATATGCTGCAGCTCTTAATGGAGTAGATTGTATAGTATTTACTGCAGGGCTTGGAGAAAATTCAATAACAAGCAGAGCCGCAATTTGTGATGGATTACAATATTTAGGAGTTAACATAGATGCAGACAAAAATAATGTTAGAGGTAAGGCTACAGAAATAAGTACAGCAGACTCAAAAGTTAAAGTATTTGTTATTCCAACAGATGAAGAACTTATGATAGCTAGAGACACTAAAGAAATAGTCGAAAGCGTAAAATAATAAAAAATTTCATTATCTGACAAAAAATAAATAAATCTTGACTTTTAATGCTCATCTCTATATAATAAATTGTGGCTAATATATAGAGGTGAGCATTATGAAATTGGATATTTCTGATTTGTTAAAAAAAGAAACAGCCAGAAGAGAGATCCATCTAGAACTCAATGAAGAAAGCTATTTTGATGGAAGAGAAACTATTAAATTTTTGCAGCCGATTAAATTTAATGGTATACTAGATAAAGTAGGGGACGTTATAAATTTAACTGGAACAGTAAATACTTTATTAGAACTTACCTGTTCGCGATGCATTGAAAAATTTAGTTATGCTGTTGAATTGAATGTTGAAGAAAAATTTACAAATCATGATGGGGTAAATAAAGATGATGATGTCATCTTTATAGATAGTGATACAATAGATATCACAGAGATTATAGAAAATAATATTATAGTAACTCTGCCAATCAAGAGGCTTTGCAAAGAAGACTGCAAGGGCTTATGCCAACAATGCGGGACAAATCTAAATTTTTCTGCATGCAATTGTACGAAAGATAACATTGATCCTAGATTGGCAAAACTAAAAGATATGTTTTTGACTGATTAAGGAGGTGTAGTACTGTGGGAAATCCAGCGAGAAGATTTTCAAAAGCTAGAAGAGACTCAAGAAGAGCAGCAAATGTTAAACTAAGCCTACCAGGAATAGTTGAATGTCCTCAGTGTCATGAAATGAAACTTGCGCATAGAGTATGCAAGAGTTGTGGATATTATAAGGGCAAAGAAGTTGTTTCAACTGAACAATAATAAGGAAGGAAAGTCTTATGGACTTTCTTTTTTTATTTATATTGTTTAATGCAATATTCTTTTGGATTAAAGATTATGTTATCATTAGAAATGAAATAAATTTTTAATAATAATATTAGAGAGGGATGAGCAACTATGGTAGTTGTAGTGGACGGTATGGGTGGAGACTTTGCGCCTGCTGCTGTAGTAGATGGGTGTGTTCAAGCAATAAAAGATTATGAGGTAGATATAATTATTACTGGCAGAGAGGAACTGATAAGATCCGAGCTTGATAAGTACCGATATCCAAAAGAAAGAATTAGTATACTTAGTGCTAGTGAGATAATAACTACAAATGAGCCTCCGGTAATGGCTATAAGAAAGAAGAAAGATTCTAGTTTGGTTAAGGCATTAGAATTGGTTAAGAAGGGGAAAGCAGATGCAGTCATATCTGCTGGAAGCACAGGTGCACTTATGACAGGAGCAACTTTGATAGCAAGTAGAATAAATGGGATTGATAGAGTAGCCTTGGCGCCTATAATGCCAGGGAAAAATGGTGCTTTTATGATAGTAGATGCTGGTGCAAATGTAGACTGTAAACCACAGTATTTAATGCAATTTGCTTTAATGGGCAAGATTTATTTTGAAAGCGTGTTAGGTGTGAAGAATCCAACAGTTGGCTTGGTAAATATAGGCTCTGAAGAAGAGAAAGGAAATGAGTTAACTAAAACTGTATATGGGATGCTTAAGAATGCAAACTTTAACTTTGTAGGGAATGTAGAGCCTAGAGAAATATCAAATGGAGATGTAAACATATTAGTTTGCGATGGATTTGTAGGCAATACAATATTAAAAATGTATGAAGGGGTAGCTCTGAATGTTTTTGATATGCTCAAGAGTGAAATAACAAAATCTTTTACATCTAAGATAGGGGCAGTTTTGTTGAAACCTGCTTTCAAAGAATTGAAGAAAAGGTTTGATTACTCTGAGTATGGGGGATCTCCCTTTTTAGGATCACGGGGAATTTGTATCAAGGCACATGGTAGTTCTGATAGCAGAGCTTTTAAAAATGCTATAAGGCAGGCATTAAATTGTTACGATAATAATATAATATATAAGATAGAGAATGAATTGTCAACAATAAGCTCGCTTGAAGAAAACAAAAATTAGTTTAGTAAAATGAAAAATCATTCAAGGTATAATTAATAAAAAATAGATGTATTAATATTTGATAATTTAGAATAATAAATTTAGCACTATTTATATTGACGGTACATTATTTATGTAATATTATTTATGTATAAAAGCTTTTAGGAGGTGAGACGATATGTTTGAAAAGATTAAGAATATAATATCTGAGCAACTTGGTATTGACGCAGATGAGGTGAATATGGAGTCATCTTTTGTTGATGACTTAGGTGCAGATTCACTTGATATAGTTGAATTAATAATGGCTTTGGAAACAGAGTTTGATTTAGAAATACCAGATGAAGATGCTGAGAAAATAGCTACTGTTAATGATGTAGTTGAGTACATAAAAGCACATACTGAAGAATAATACTTCATAAAGTCCCGTTTAAAACGGGGCTTTAAATTTGTCTGTTAAAATAAATACGTAGTTTATTCTTGAATTTGTTTAGATATAAGAGCAAATTGAAGAATAAACTTCAAAAGGAGTTAATTTATGATAGTAAGCAGAAAAAACATTCTTGAGGAACTAGAAAAGAAATTAAATATGAGTATTAACAATAAAGAGCTTTTAAGAGAAGCTATAACTCACAGTTCATACGCTAATGGAAAGAAGAATGTTAAATTCAATGAAAGATTGGAATTTCTTGGCGATTCTGTTTTGCAACTAAGTATATCCGAATACTTGTTTAGTAGTTATGTTAATAAATCAGAAGGAGAACTTACTAAGAGAAGGGCTCTTATAGTATGTGAAAATTCATTATACGAAATAGCAAAAAAATGGGAAGTTGGAAAATATATTAGAATGAGCAAAGGAGAAGAGCTTACCGGAGGACGAGAAAGAATTTCAATATTGGCAGATTGTGTAGAAGCTATAATTGCAGCAGTTTATGTTGACAGTGGATTTGAAAAAGCTAAGAGTTTTATTATTGACAACTTTAAGGATATTATAGAAAGAGCAATAAAAAATAAAATTATACTAGATTATAAAACTAAATTGCAGGAAGTAATGCAGCAGAATGGAGATGTTTGCATAGAATACTCATTAACAAAACACGAAGGTCCGCCTCATAGAAGAAAATTCTATACTCAAGTTTCTGTTGAAAGGAAAATTTTGGGCAATGGAGTTGGATATAGTAAAAAGGAATCAGAGCAAAATGCAGCACGAGAAGCATTAGAAACCTTGGAGGATAAGAATGAGTAAAAGTCATTATATAATACCTATATTTGTTCCACATGAGGGATGTCCTCATAATTGCGTGTTTTGCAATCAAGAAACTATTACAGGCAATATACAAAAGGTAGATGGGGAATTTACAAGAAATTTAATAAACAAATATCTTGAAACTATAAAAAAAGAAAATTCCATTATAGAAGTATCTTTTTTTGGGGGCACTTTTACAGCTATAAGTTTAGAGAAGCAGCAAGAGTTGCTTTCAGTTGCTAAAGAATATAAGGATAAAGGAATCATAAATTTTATACACTTATCTACAAGGCCGGATTATATTGATGATAAAATATTAATAAATCTTAAAAATTATTCTGTAGATGTAATAGAGTTAGGAATTCAGTCTTTAGATGAAGAAGTATTAATAAAATCAGGAAGGGGACATTCAGAAGGAGATGTGGCAAGAGCGTCTAAGCTTATAAAAGAATACGGATTTATACTTGGACATCAAGTAATGCTTGGTCTTCCGGAAGATAATTTTCAGAGAGATATTGAAACCGTTCAAAAATCTATTGCTATGAAACCAGATATCTATAGAATTTATCCAGCTTTAGTTATAAAGAATACTCCTATGGAAAAGATGTTTAATAATGGTACATATAAACCTTATGAACTTTATGAAGCTGTAAAAATTGCCAAAGTTATATATTCTATGGCTATAGCTAATAACATAAATGTTATTAGAGTAGGACTTCAGCCAACGGAGGAAATAAACGAAGGCAGGGAACTTGTAGCAGGACCCTTTCATCCTGCTTTTAGGGAACTTGTAGAAGGTAGCATTTATAATGACATGATTTTAGAAGAGATTTTTGATATTAATAAAGAACTTGTTATAAGGATAAATGAAAAAGACTTATCTAAGTTGTATGCAAATAAAAAGAAATTTTTTAACGACATAAAGAAACAATTAAAGACACAAAATATTTACGTTATTCAAGATAACAGTCTTGATAGAGGAAGTTTGATTTTAAAACAAGAAGAAAACTATAAAAAAATGTCGATTAATGAATATATGATGAAAAAGTATAAAGAAGGAAATTTAAGCAGCTTATAGAATATTATTCCTTATGAATATAACAATATTTGTAGGGAGGAATTATACATGGAAGTATTAAAAGTATCAGCGCAATCTCAGCCAAAATCAGTAGCAGGGGCTTTAGCAGCTGTATTGAGGGATAACTCAACAGCAGAGGTTCAGGCAGTAGGAGCAGGTGCAGTTAACCAAGCAGTAAAGGCTATAGCTATTACTAGAGGGTTTGTTGCTCCGAATGGTATTGACTTAGTTGTTGTTCCAGCTTTTTCAGAAATAACAATTGAGGGAGAAGAAAGAACAGCAATAAAATTTATAGTTGAACCAAGATAACTTTGATTGATAAAACCCTGTTATGAACAGGGTTTTTGTTTTATAGAAGTTTTATTTTATAATTGATATTTTAGTTGATATAATATAAACTATATAAGGTAAATTGTATAATACTAATTTTAAAAGGAGTGTTATAGTATGAATAAAAAATCAAGAGAGAAAATCAGAAAAATATTAGTATATGTAGTAGCACTTATGATGATAGTTAGCATGCTTCCAATGTTGTTTGGAAGATAAGGAGTGTACTATTTATGTATTTAAAGTCTATAGAAATAAGGGGTTTCAAATCCTTTGCTGATAAAACTGAACTATTGTTTAAAAATGGAGTTACCTCTATTGTTGGTCCAAATGGTAGTGGTAAAAGTAACATTTCTGATGCTGTTAAGTGGGTTCTTGGAGAACAAAGTGTAAAAAGTCTTAGAGGCGGCAAAATGGAAGACGTTATATTTGCAGGAACTCAATTTAGGAAACCTGTAGGGTTAAGTCAAGTTTCTCTGACACTGGACAATGAGGATAAAAAGTTACCTTTAGATTATACAGATATTACTGTTTCTAGAAGACTTTATCGCTCAGGTGAAAGTGAATATTTTATTAATAATACTCAATGCAGGTTAAAAGATATCCATGAACTCTTTATGGATACAGGGATAGGTAAAGAGGGATATTCGATAATAGGGCAGGGGAAAATTGAAGCAGTACTCAGTGGAAGACCAGAGGAAAGAAGAAGCCTTCTAGAAGAAGCAGCAGGTATAGTAAAATTTAAATGGAGAAAAGAAGAAGCAGAAAAAAAACTTGAGAACACAGATACTAATCTTATTAGAATAAATGATATTTTAGGTGCTTATGAAGAACGATTAGAGCCATTAAGTATAGAAAATGAAAAAGCGAAGAAATTTATAAAGTTATCTGAAGAGCTTAAACAAAAAGAAATAAATATGGCAGTTTACTCTATAGATAAAATTGAGTCAAAAATAAATTCACTTGAAAATTCCATTATAGAAATGAACGGCAATACAGAAGAGTTAAATAAAAAACTCATGGAATTTAAAGATAATATAAATATATACAATGAAAAGCTTGAAAATTTAAATGCAGAGAATTCAGATTGTAAAAAACAATATTATGATAGCAAAGAGAAAAAGCAAAATGTAGGATCTGAAATTAATCTTTTAAGTGAAAGATTAGAAAATCTGTATAATGATATAAAGAAAAATTCTACAGAAATTGGTCAGATAGAAACTAAATTAGAAAACATAATTTCTGATAGAGATCTTCAAAACAACGAGTTAAGTAGTTTAAAAAAAGAACAGGAGCAAATAAATAAACAAATATATGAACATGAAAACAATGTAGAGGCAATTTCTGCATCTATTCTAGACAAAACTAATTTAATAAAAAAATTAAAAGATGATCAAATTGAGTATTTAAGTAGTATATCAAATTTAAAAAATAATATTTTAAATTTAAAAAATGATACTGAAGCACTTAAAGAAAAAATTGAAGACATAAAAAATTCATGTGAAAGTTATTTACATTCCATTAAAATAAATGTTAAAACTAAGGAAGCTTTTTTAGGGCAGATTGAAAATATAAAGGCAAAAATAATTAATTTACAGAGCAATATGAAAAGTAATTTGGCACAAATATCTAAATTAAATTCTACTTTGACTATTAAAGAAAAGGAATTTAGAGACTTAAATAATAATCATAATAAGCTAGAAGCAAATCATAATATGCTTGTAAATTTAGATAAACAATATGAAGGTTATAATAGATCAGTAAAGACATTAATGAATGATGTAAATAAAGGAAAAGTAGCTTTAAGAAAAAACAGCTGTTTTGTTTTAGGAGAAGTAATAAAGGTTGAGAAAAAGTTTGAAATAGCTATCGAAATAGCATTAGGTGGTGCTATTTCAGATGTAATAACTAAAGATGAACTAATAGCTAAAGATCTTATTAAATATTTAAAGCTAAATAATATTGGTAGAGCTACATTTTTACCTTTGACTATTGTGAGAGGTAGAAAAGCTGTTATAACAAAGGCTATAAATGAAATAGAAGGATATGTGGGTATAGCTAGTGAATTAATAAACTATGATAATAGCTTTATTAATGCTGTGGAGCATATATTAGGAAGAACTATAATATGTGACACTATGGATAGTGCTCTTAAAATAGCCAAGGTATCTAATTATAGCTTTAAGATAGTTACATTATCGGGAGAGGTTGTTAATCCTGGAGGGTCTTTAACTGGCGGAAGTCTGCATAATAGAAGTGCAAATATAATTGGAAGAAAAAGAGAAATTGAAGACATTAAACTTAAGATAAAAGATACAGAAGAAAATATAAACAAGTTAAATTTAGAACTACAAAAATGCAGAAGTGATATTAAGACGTTGGATGAAGAAAATTTAAATTTGAAAGATCAAGTATACATTGAGAATATAGAAATTACTAAATTAAAAGAAAAATTAAATGCCATTGATGATGAAAGTGGCAAATTAAAGGGAAATTTAGAAGTATCTAATAAAGAAGTAGAGATATTAAATGAAAAATTAAAAGAAAATATAGAGGAATTTCAGACTAAGGACAAAGAATTGGAGATGGTTACCCATAATCAGACTAAAAATGACAATTTGATTAATGAAATTGAAGAAAAATTAGAGGATAAAAACGAAGAAATTGATAATGCAAAGGAAAAACTTACATATCTGAAAATAAAAAAAGCGCAAATAGATGAGGGCGTACTAAATAAAAATCTAATTTTTCAAAAACTATTGTCTGATATAGCGGAGTTAAATCAGAAAAAGAAAATTATAGAAGAAGAAAATAAAAAATCAAGAGAAAATATTGATAAGCATAGCATACAAATTAAAAATAATAAAAAAGAAGTTGGGAGAATAGAAAAACTTATCGATGATTTAGATAATAAGATAAAAGAACAGGATATTGAAATTATAAAAATTAAAGGAAAAATAAAAATAGACAGCGGAAGTTTAGAAAACTTAAGTTTAATAATTGACAAAAAAGAAGAAGAGTTGCATAAAATTCAGCTTTCACAGGCAAAACTGATTTCTGAAAAAGAAGCCATGTACTCTAAACTGAATGATGAGTTTGAAATCACCTATGCAGAGGCTCTAGATTATAAAGAAGATATAGAAAATCTTGAAGATATTAAAAAAGAAATTTCTATTTTAAAAAGCAATATATCATCATTAGGTACTGTTAATTTAAGTGCTATTGATGAGTACAAGGAAGTAACTGAAAAAGTAAATTTTATGACTGAGCAAAAAGAGGATTTGATAAAATCTAAAGACGAACTTATTAAAGTAATAGACGAAATGACTAATAAGATGAAGTTTGTATTTAATGAAAACTTTAATAAACTTAGGAAAAACTTTAATGAAACCTTTAAAGAATTATTTAAAGGAGGAAGTGCTGATTTAATATTGACAAATGGAGATGAACTTAATGGAAATATAGATATAACAGTTCAGCCACCAGGGAAAAAGCTTCAAAACATTAATTTGATGTCTGGTGGTGAAAAAGGGCTTTCAGCAATAGCATTACTATTTGCAATTTTAAAAATGAAACCAACTCCTTTCTGCATATTAGATGAAATTGAAGCAGCTTTAGACGATGCTAATGTTAATAGATACGCAGAATTTTTGAAGAAATTTTCAGAGAACATACAATTTATTGTTATAACTCATAGAAAAGGTACTATGGAGGCGAGTGACGCATTATATGGAGTTACTATGGAGGAAAAAGGTATATCTAAAATTGTGTCAGTTGATTTAAGTAGAGAAGAAGCATCTTAAAAATAATATGTCGTATTATTTTTAAACTATGAATTTAAGTAAGCTGTTTATACAATAATTATAACTTAGGAGGCAAATAAAATGTTTGGTGGATTTTTTGATAAATTAAAAGAAGGACTTACGAAAACTAAGAATAATCTTACAGGAAAAATAACAGATATGTTAAGTGGTGCTATGACAATAGATGATGATTTATATGAAGAACTAGAGGAAATACTTATTACTGCAGATATAGGTGTTGATACAACTCTTCATATTATAGATAATTTGAAAGAGAAGATAAGAGAAAACAAGGTTAAAGATCCAGCTCTAGTTAAAGACTACTTAAAAGAAGTTATAGTAGATATATTAGGAGAAGAAAATGGAACTGTTAAACCAGAAAAAACTCCAGCAGTTTTTTTAGTAATAGGAGTAAATGGTGTTGGTAAGACAACATCTATTGGAAAAATATCTTCGAAACTTAAAGATGATGGATATAAGGTGCTAATGGCAGCAGCGGATACCTTTAGAGCAGCAGCTATAGATCAACTTGAGGTTTGGAGTAATAGAGCAGGTGTAGACATTATAAAACAGCAAGAGGGATCAGACCCGGCAGCAGTAGTTTTTGATGCAGTTCAGGCTGCTAAGGCAAGAAAAACTGATATACTTATTTGCGATACGGCAGGAAGGTTACATAACAAAAAAAATCTCATGGATGAGCTTGGAAAAATAAATAGAATAATCGATAGGGAATACGGAGAAGCATATAGACAAACATTATTGGTACTAGATGCTACAACTGGCCAAAATGCAGTTCAACAGGCAAAACAGTTTATGGAGGTTTGCCCTATTGATGGAATAGTACTTACAAAGCTTGATGGAACTGCTAAAGGTGGTATTGTAATATCTATAAAACATAGTTTGCAAATACCAGTTAAATTGATAGGTGTCGGAGAAGGTATAGAGGACTTACAAGAATTTAATCCAAGGGAATTTGCAGAAGCTTTATTTTAGAATATATATTTATAGACACCTAAGGCCGACAGTTAGCTTATACTCCGGGATATATTGACATTCTTCCAGCACAATAAATACTTTTGATAAGTCTAAAACTAAGTATTTTGCGGCCCATAAGCTAACTGTCTAGTGTGGATGTCTATGACTTAATTCTAATAATATTGAAAAATGATAAATTTTATGATGATAAAAATATTTTTATGCTGTTAAGTAAAAATACTTGACAGTAGGTATAATCTTTGATATCATATACTTCGTTGAGTAAAACATAATTAATTGTTTTAATAAATTTAAAGGAGTGAAACTGCAATTCAATAATTGCATAATACTTCATGGAAGAAAGAATTGAACTTTCGATACTATTAGACATGTATAGTGAGCTTTTAACAGAAAAACAAAAAGATATAATGGATTTATATTATAATGATGATTTATCCTTAGCTGAGATATCAGAGATAACAAACACTAGTAGGCAAGCAGTGCACGACATTATTAAAAGATGTCATAAGCTTCTTTTGCATTATGAGGAAAAGTTAGGCTTGATGAGACAAAGAATAAAGATTGAAAAATTCAAAAAATCTCTTTTGAATTCAATAGATTTATTAAAAATAGATGATGAGAAAAATTCTAAAATATTATATGAAATAAAAAAATATGTAATTGATAATATTTAGGAGGTTAAAGTTCTAAATGGACTTTAACGGATGATTTTGCTAGTGAAAACAAGCAAAACTATCCGGTGTTCCGACTAAAAGGAGGAATAGCATGGCTTTTGAAGGGTTAGCTTCTAAGCTTCAGGAAACCTTAAAAAAACTTAGAGGCAAAGGTAAGCTTTCGGAAAAAGATATAAAAGATGCTATGAGAGAAGTAAAACTAGCACTTTTAGAAGCAGATGTTAACTATAAAGTTGTTAAAGATTTTATAAAAACTGTAAGTGAAAAGTGTCTTGGAGAAGAAGTTCTTCAAAGTTTAACTCCAGCACAGCATGTTATAAAAATAGTTAATGAAGAGCTTAAAGATTTAATGGGAAGTAGTGAAAGTGGCATCCAATATTCCTCAAGTGGAACAACTATCATAATGCTTGTAGGATTACAAGGTGCAGGTAAAACTACTATGGCAGGAAAACTTGCACTTCAGCTTAGAAAGAAGAATAAAAAACCACTTCTTGTAGCGTGTGACATATATAGACCAGCAGCAATTAAGCAGCTTCAGGTAGTAGGAAAACAAATAGATGTTCCAGTGTTTTCTATGGGAGACAAAGTAACTCCTGTAGATATATCAAAGGGTGCGTTAGAATATGCTAAGAATAACAGTTTAAATGTTCTTATAATAGATACAGCAGGTAGACTTCATATAGATGAAGAATTAATGAATGAGTTAAAAGATATAAAGGGCAACATGAATCCTGATGAAGTATTATTAGTTGTAGATTCCATGACAGGTCAAGATGCAGTAAATGTTGCTAATAGCTTTAATGAACAACTAGATTTAAGTGGGGTAATATTAACAAAGCTAGATGGAGATACAAGAGGTGGAGCCGCACTATCAATAAAAGCTATGACTGGAAAGCCTATTAAATTTGCTGGTGTTGGGGAAAAAATGAGTGATTTTGAAGTTTTTCATCCAGACAGAATGGCATCGAGAATATTAGGGATGGGTGATGTATTATCACTTATTGAAAAAGCACAACAGTCTATAGATGAAGAAGAAGCCAAAAAATTAGGAACTCGCATGATGAGCCAAGAATTTAATTTAGAGGACTTTTTATCATCAATGCAGCAAATGAAAAAGTTGGGTCCATTAAATAAATTAATTGAAATGATACCAGGAGCAAATGCTAAGGAGCTTCAAGGAGTAGATTTAAGTTCAAGTGAGAAAGAGCTAGTTAAAATAGAGGCTATAATCAGTTCAATGACTATTAAAGAAAGAAGAACCCCTTCTTTAATAAGTAGTTCTCCTTCAAGAAAGAAGCGAATAGCAGCAGGATCTGGTACTACCATACAGCAAGTAAATAAGCTTTTAAAAGATTTTGAAAATATGAAAAAGATGATGAAGCAAATGAAGGGAATGCAAAAAGGGTTTAAAAAAGGATTGTTTGGTAAATTGCCTTTTTAAAGGTTTTGTAAATTAAACTTATAAAAAATTACATTTATATATATTCCGTTAAAGGAGGTGAAATTAATGGCAGTAAAAATCAGATTAAGAAGAATGGGTGCTAAGAAAGCTCCATTTTATAGAATAGTTGTGGCAGATTCAAGATCTCCAAGAGATGGTAGATTTGTAGAAGAAATAGGTTATTACAATCCAACAACTGAACCAGCTACTATAAAAGTAGATGAGGAAAAAGCTAATAAATGGTTACAAAATGGTGCTCAACCAACTGATATCATAAAGAAGCTTTTTGTAAGAGCTGGATTAAATAAGTAGTAACTAGGGGTGTATTAAATGAAAGAATTAGTTGAAACTATAGCTAAGTCATTAGTTGATAACCCAGAAATGGTTCAGGTAAATGAAATTGCTGGAGAGCAATCAATAATTCTTGAACTAAAAGTTGCACCAGACGATATGGGCAAAGTAATTGGAAAACAGGGAAGAATAGCTAAAGCTATAAGAACTGTTGTAAAAGCAGCAGCTATAAAAGAAAATAAGAGAGTTGTTGTTGAAATAATATAAAAGAGTTAGGTGCACCTAACTCTTTTATTTATATATAATATAGGAGGAAAGAATTCTATGAAACAGTTTTTAGCTGTAGGGCAAATAATAAACACTCATGGAATTAAAGGAGAATTAAAAGTATATCCTTTGACAGATGATATAAAAAGATTTAGAAAACTTAAAAAAGTTTATGTGAATGGAATTGAGCGAGAAGTTGTATGGTGCAAGCTTCAAAATGATAGAGTTATATTGAAAATTGATGGAATAGATTCTATTGAAGATGCAGTAAAATATAAAGAAAAATATATAGAAGTATCTAGAGAGGATGCAATAAAGCTTCCAGAGGGAAGATATTTTGTAACTGATATAATTGGATGTACAGTATTAGATGAAAATGGAGTAGACCTTGGAAAAATTTATGATGTAATACATACGAAAAATAATGATGTATACTGGATAAAAGAAGGAAAAGAGTTATTAATTCCTGTTTTAAAAGAAATTGTAATTAGTATAGATGTGGAAAATCAGAAAATAGTCATAAAGCCGGTGGAAACATGGCAAGAAAAATAGATATATTGACGCTCTTTCCTGAGATGTTTCAAGTGTTTAATCATAGTATAATAGGTAAAGCTAGAGAAAAAGGAATTGTAGAAATTAATGCAGTTAACATTAGAGATTATACAAAAAATAAGCACAAAAAAGTTGATGATTACCCTTACGGTGGAGGTGCAGGTATGGTTATGTCTGCTCAACCAATAGTAGATTGTGTAAAAGCAGTAAAACAAAATAATAGAGGAAAAGTCATCTTTTTAGGCCCAAGAGGAAAAACTTTTAATCAAGACATGGCTAAAGAATTTGCAGAGGAAAATGAATTAATATTTATTTGTGGACATTATGAAGGAATAGACGAGAGAACCTATAAATATATTGACATGGAAATATCTTTAGGTGACTTTGTACTTACTGGTGGAGAAATGGCATGTATACCTATAATAGACAGCATATGTAGAATTATACCGGGAGTATTGTCAAGTAGTGAAAGTTACACAGAAGAATCTTTCTATAATGGGTTATTGGAATATCCACAATATACAAGGCCGGAATATTTTGAAGATATTAAGGTACCAGAAATTTTAACTTCAGGACATCATGAAAATATAAGAAAATGGAGAAGACTTCAATCACTTTTAATAACTAAAAGAAGAAGACCAGATCTATTTAATAAATTTGAACTATCTGATGAAGACAAAAAACTATTGCGAAATATTAAAATTACAATGAAATAGCGTTTGAAATTTTTATTTGAAAAAAATATTTTTTAAGAAGTAAATTTTTATTGAAAAATAAATTTTTATATGGTAAAATGAATTTTGTGCTACACAGGCGGTCCTCTGTCTGCCTAATTGCTGGGCAAGAACGTCGAATATTATTTAGGAGGTAATGCACAATGTTAGAAGTAATAAGACAAATTGAAGCAGAACAAATTAGAAACGATTTACCAAGTTTCAATGTAGGAGATACGGTAAAAGTTCACTTAAGAATTAAAGAAGGAAATAAAGAAAGAGTTCAGATTTTCGAAGGAATAGTTCTTAAAAGACAAAATGGTGGATTAAGAGAAACTTTTACTGTAAGAAGAGTAGCTTACAATGTAGGAGTTGAAAAAACATTCCCAGTTAACGCTCCTTCAATTGAAAAAATAGAAGTAGTAAGAAGAGGTAAAGTAAGAAGAGCTAAGTTATTCTACTTAAGAGACAGAGTAGGTAAGGCAGCCAAAGTTAAAGAAATATTAAAATAGAAATGGGGCTTAATAAAGTCCCTTTTTTGTATATTAAGGTGGTGTAGTATTTTGGTAAAAGAATTAATTGAATTAGGGAAATCAATAGTTATAGCTATTATAGCGGCTTTTTTAATTATAACATTTGTATTTGAGACTGTTAGTGTAGATGGACATTCAATGGATCCTACTTTAAATAATAAAGATAGACTTATTGTGGAAAAGGTAAGTTACTATTTTAGAGCTCCAAAACCAGGTGATATAGTTGTAATAAAATATCCAGCAGACCCTAAGGAAAAATTCATAAAGAGGGTAATTGCTGTAGGTGGGGACAGAGTTAAGATTGAAAATAATAAATTATATATAAATGATAAACCTAAAGATGAATCATATATACTTGAACAAAATATGAGAGACTTTAATGAAGTTACAGTTCCTCAAAACACAATATTTGTATTAGGAGATAACAGAAATAATAGTAGAGATAGTAGATATCCAGATGTAGGTTTTGTAGATTACAAAATGGTAGTAGGTAGAGCGGCTTTAAGAATATATCCATTTAGTAGATTTGGAAAACTAGCTTTAAATAATCTTTTGCAGTTTGGATTTATTGATAAAACTTTTAAATACTAGAAAGGAAGAGTGCAATGGCAATAAATTGGTTTCCAGGTCATATGGCAAAGACTAGAAGAGAGATAAAGGAAAACCTAAAACTAGTAGACGCAGTAATAGAGATTAGAGATGCCAGAATAGTTAGATCAAGCAAGAATCCAGATGTAGATGACATATGTGGGAATAAACCAAGAATAATATTATTAAATAAAAGTGACTTAAGTGAAGCTTTTATCACTAAAGAGTGGATTAAGTATCTTTCAAAAGAAAATATAAGAGTTATAGGCGTAAATTGTATTACTGGTGAAGGTTTAAAAGGTATTAAACCACTGTTAAATGAACTATTAAAGGAAAAACATGATAGAATGAAGACTAAAGGCATAGTAAATATAACGGATAGAGTTATGGTTGTAGGCATTCCGAATGTAGGCAAATCCTCGTTTATTAACAAGATGGCAAAAAATAATATTGCAAAGACTGGTGATAGACCTGGTGTTACGAGAAGTAAACAATGGATTAAAACAAAAATTGGCATTGAATTAATGGACACTCCAGGGATTTTATGGCCTAAATTAGAAAGTGAAGAGACACAGCTAAATTTAGCATTTACAGGAGCTATAAAAGATGAGGTTATGGATATAGAAGAATTAGCGTTGAATCTTATAAAAAGGCTTCAAGTAGATTATGCGGATAGATTAATGACAAGGTATAAACTCGATAAACTAGACGAGGAGGCTTTAGAAAATATGAATAGTATAGGAAGAAAAAGAGGAGCGGTTATATCTAGAGGAGAAATAGATTATAATAGAGTTGCGGTAATGCTTTTAGATGAATTTAGAGGCGGAAAATTAGGACCAATATCATTGGAAAGACCTTAAGCTTATTAAATGGAGAGTTACTTATTATGAATGAGAATTTATCTATTGGAAAAGACAAGATTATTAGCTTAGAAAAAGATTTATCTGAAAGTAAATCTAATTTGAATTTTAATACTATAAAAGAATATGTGTCATATATTAAGGATAACTATTCCTTCAATGATAAAGAAAAAGTATATAAGACTATTGAATGTTTAAATGAAGATAGTAGAAAGAACGTAATAGGTTTAGCTGAAAGTTTAAGGAAGTTTATCGATAAAAAAGAAAGTGAACTTGTTAGAGTCAAAGAAATGTATAAATTTGATAAAAGTTTTGGAAAGTACATATATGTAGCTGGAGTTGATGAAGTGGGAAGAGGACCGTTAGCAGGACCTATAGCTGCAGCTGCCGTAGTATTAAAGCTAAACTATGAAAAGGATGAAGAAATAATATTAGGAGTAAAAGATTCAAAGAAGCTTTCAGCTAAAAATAGAGAATTGCTATCAAAATTAATAAAGGAAAAGGCTGTGAGTTATAATATAGCACTTTTAAATAGTTCAGAAATAGATGACAGGGGTATTGCATGGTGTAATAATGAGGTGCTTAGAAGAGCTGTTTTAGGATTAAAAGTAGCTCCAGACATAGTACTTTCTGATGGATATGCAGTAAAAAATTTAAACATTCACAATGAATTTATTATAAAAGGTGATGCTAAGAGTGCTAGCATAGCGTGTGCTTCGATAATAGCAAAAGTTTATAGAGATAATTTAATGAGAGAATACTCTAATATGTATACACATTATGGCTTTGAGAACAATGCTGGATATGGTACAGAAGAACATATTCAGGCAATAAAAAAATTTGGTACATGCAGAATACATAGAATGAGCTTTTTAAAAAATATAATATAGTAATTATATAAAGAATGACACTGCAATATTAAAGTGTCATTCTTTTCTTTTATAAGAAATAATTAGTAAAAGCTACATTTGAAAAGCATCTTTTATAAGTCTAATGGACGGTGCATTATTAGAATTATTCAATATGATTTCTATAACATCAAATCTAAAGTTAAATTTAAAAAGTTTTTTTCTCATTATATAGGACTCTGCAGTCTTATAAATCTTTCTTTGCTTAGAATAACTTACTGCTTCACATGGATTTCCATATATTGAGCCATAGCGGGTTTTAACTTCAATAAAACAGATATAATCTCCGTCTTTTCCAATTATGTCTATTTCACCGATTTTACACCTAAAGTTTCTATCCAGCACAGTATATCCAACCTGCTTTAGGTAAGTTTCAGCAATATCTTCGCCCAGGGATCCTATATCCTTGTTAAAAGAATGCATAAACTCTCTCCTTTCGTTAAGATTAATATATTATATGTATATTCTAATAAATAAAGAGTGATATGTAAATAATTTCCTTGAATATTTATTAAATATTTATTAAATATTAATATGTTTTAATTTTATCAATACTATTTTAATTTGTAAATATGCTAGAGTTATAGATAAACACAACCA
>NZ_JAEEGC010000140.1 GCF_019207025.1 Clostridium thailandense
AAACATTGCTTCCTTACCAGAACTTGCTCTAAAATACTTAACCTCCGGACTATCTATTTTGTCTCCGCCTTTGTCCTTTTTTCTTACAGAATTTATAACTACAGCCTCTTCCTCTTTATTTGAAGGAAAATAAAGCTTTACACTATCCCCTGCCTCCAGGTTTAAAGTGTTATCCTCCATAAATGTAATTATTTGCGAAACATATAAAAACAAAAAACTTTTTAAGAACCTAAAAATTTAAATTCTTAAAAAGTTTTCTATCACTTAATTCTAAAATTTAGTTTTTCACATTTTCTATTTCATCTTTAACACTTAATTTTTCCTTTTGCTTAGTTCTGTAAAGTTCTTACTTTGGATTATTGCACCATTTTGTCACATCTATAGCCAAACTCTTTATAGATACTTACTACTAAAACAGACCATATTTTTACAAATTCCGGGTGGTGTCTGGCACCTTTGTGGGGCTGTGCCACACTTGCTACTAAGTATAATTACTTTTCACAATCATAAAATTGCACAAAAACTCTTTCTTCTAGTATTTCTAATTCTTCTAAGTATATTTTTCTAATTTCTTCTTTTAAATTCATATATTTTTCTTTATTTTGTTTTCTATTATAAACTTCTAAATTTACAAATACCCCTTTTTCCACTTCTTTTCCTCCAAAATATATTGGATATTTATCTTCAAAATTAATCTCAAAATTATCTTGGTTTAGACAATATTTTACACAATCCTCAATTCTCTTTTTTAATCTTTCTTCCTTTTCCTTTGTAATTTCTATTGTAATTTTATTTACTATTTCTAATAACATCATATCCCCCTTGTATAATAATTTCAAACTTATTTAATCTATTCAATTTTCAGAACAATAAACCATTACAAATATGATACACAGCCTACATATTCAACATTATTACCTTTTATAATCTCATCTTCATATTTATAATCATATAAAAGAATTAATGAATTAACTGGCTTATCAAATATATTTTCAAATCCATGAATAATTATATTACTATAAGAAAAAGGTATTAATAAATCCTTAATTGCTACCAATTTTTCTTCATAAAATTCATATTCTATTGAGTCATCATCAGTATGTCCAAAATCAAATTCATTTGCAAATTTTGAATATATTTGATCTCCATCTGCTGTATATCCCAAACAAACATAATTTTTCAATTCTACTGTTGAATTAAAATTTCCAATCCATAAAGATATCATTCCATTTCATTCCACAAGAATTCTCCTCTCTAATTAAAATCTAATAGTCCTTTTGGAAGATATTCCTTCCACCTTCTAATTTTGTGTCTGCCCATTTTGCAAGATTTTTCTTAAAATAGTTATAATCTTTACTATTATCAATTAAATCAAATAACTCATTATGTACTATTTTACCTCTTTTTGAACAATGATGTGCTCCAATCCATATCATAAAACTGTCATTATATTCTTGACTTTTATCTCATTCAAGATAAAAGCCTTAATAAGTTATATACATCAATATTGACCATATATTCTTATTAAGACTTTTATTGTAGAATTAAATTATTTTCTATATTATCTCCTTCATTTCAATACAAAATAGTTTTTCTGTTGAATAAGTTGTTAATTAATTTAAATTCTACTCTTCTATAGCTGCTATAACTTATATATATTTTAAAATAATTTATTACTTTTAAAGATGACTCTCTATACAATTTCTTAAAATACAGACTCTCTATTCGCTGGCGTAAAATTTACATATCCATTTTCAAGCAACTTATCTGCAACATCATAAATATCTTGTTTTTTGGCAACTTGAAGCTCTTTTTCTGTAACTCCAATCAGCAAATTCAATACTCCAAAACCATCTGATACAGGTATAACTTCCGGGAATTCTATGGGGGTTAGAAGAATGAATCCAGCTAAATTTGTTCCTTGTATTATTCCTTCATTATACTCTAGGTATTGTCCTTGATATATGTGATTACCTGTATCATCTATGTACTTCGCCCAACTTATTAGTTCCCTATGAAATACTATATCATCAGATTCAGCAAAGATCATTAATTCATATCCATAACCTGATATTTTTCCCTCTTCCAATTCAATTAAAGAGTGTTCTAAAGTAGGATTTGTAAAACCTGCTGTTATATATACATCAAGCCCATTAAACACATTATCATATTTAATCACAAGTAATTGGCTTTTATCACTTTTCCATACTATGGTTGGTTCTTGAAAGCCAAACATGCCTCCATATATAAGTTCAACTCTATCATTCAATGGATATTTTTTATCAGTAGGCGGCATAAATATCCTTCGAAGTATCGTATCAATAGCAGGATCAAGTAATTGCCCTTTATCTGATGTCGATATAACTATTCTTGATAATGCAATTCCTTTTTCTGCAAATCTTATAAGTTCTGCCTCATCAAGCTCTACCCAAAGCTCAGGTTCTAGCTTTTTCCCTGAATCAAAGGTTTTTATATTTACAGATTCTTTCTCATAATCTAAAGTAAGCAGTTCGCATTCTTTTTCAAACTTAAACCCAATCTGTTTTGCATTTCTATATAAGTATTCAAAATAAGGTGATTTTTCTAATACAATTCGAAGAGCAGACACTCTATCTAAAAAAAACATTTAATCTCCCTCTTTCTACCAAAGATCAAAATTTCGTGGTTTGTATACCCATTCTCCTTCTCTATTAACATATCCCCATTCACCTTCGTATGTTACACATCCCAAGCCATTCTTAAATTCATCTGTTGTTGAAAACACGTTTTTCAACATGACTTTACCATTTCTATCAATATAACCACTAGAATCTTTATTTTCAAAAACTGCTATTCCATCACTAAAATTACCAACACTTTGATATTTATTTTTTATAACAATATTTCCACACTTGTCTATATACCCCCACTTTCCTCCTGTTTTTAACCTAAAGGCAGCTAAACCCTCTTTGAATTCAAATACTTGATAATATTTAGGTTCAATAACGAATTCACCTGACCTGTCTATAAAACCAAATTTTTCTCCATCTAAAGAAGCCTCCGCTAAACCCTCAGAGAAAAAAGAATTTTGCTTAAATTTGAAATCAATTACAGTGTTCCCTTTTTCATCTATAAATCCACACTTGCCTTGTTCATTAATAGCTGCTGCTAATCCTTCTGAAAATGTTGATAAACTTTTATATATGGGTTTAATTAGAAAGTTCCCCTGCTTATCAACTACTCCCATTTTCCCATCTATTTTAACTACTATTGTACCTGATAAATTGATAGCATTTATCATATCATATTGAGGTAAAACTAAAAATTCACCCTGCCTATTTATGCATCCATCTCTTCCATTTACTGTAATTTCAGCAATTCCGTTATTAAACTCTCCAATATATTGTGCATTAATCGATATAACCATTTTATTCTCAAAATCTATGTATCCCCTTTGGTTATCTCTTGTTAAAACTGGCGCAAGTCCATCACTATAATTTCTTGCATTCTTATACTGTGGTTCAATTATAATTTCTCCTTTATTATCAATAAATCCATATAAATTGTCTATTTTAATTAAGTAAAGACATTCTTTCATCTTATCCCCTCTTTATTTTTAATAACTTTAATCAAATGTTTTTCCTTCTTTCTTAAACCAATCCTTTGGCCAATTTTTAGCACCTTCTGATAATGGATTATATGTAACATCTATGTTCTTATTAGGAATTTTTACTCTTACATATCCTTTTGGTTCACTAAGAATCTCTGTAATTACTTTATCTCCTTGGCATTCTCTAGCTCTATAGTTTTCAAACATTTTTATTCTAGGATCATTTACTACTGGAGTCTGAGGAATTATATTCAATGGACTGTCTTCTATACAGTTGTCCTTAGCACCATCTTGTATAGACTTTATATGTCCTTTTTCGGTTCCTTTTGGAACTTTAATTCGTGTGTACCCATGTCCACGCTTTCCTCCATTTTCTACTTTCCATTCCATCTTTACGGTTTTACCACAATCATCTATAAATACAGTTGTTTTAACCATTCCATTTTCTACTATATCTATTTTATAGCTTGCACTTCCATCATCAATTTTTTCTATTGAATACTTTCCTTCCACCATACCCGCTTTTAGCTCTTTTATCATTACTCTTGACATATTTCCTGATTTTAAAGCTTTACTTAATTCTTCGAATTCATTCTCAGCTAACTTACTAGGTTCTTTTTCTTCATAAACAGCTTCCCCATCACCATTAACGACTTTATTATAATTCTTCTGCTGCTCATTTAATTCAGCTTTACTTATGTTATCATCAATCTTAGAACTATAATCAAAGAACCCATCTGGTACACCTTCCATTGATGGCTTAGGTCCACTATTTTCTTTAAAATCATCAATATCACTTGATTCTCTTTTTCCTAAATCACCAGCTTTTTTTTCAATTCCTTTTGCTAGATCATGACCACCTTTTAATATAAATATTGTATTTATGTTCTATCTTTTCCCTCAGCTATAACATTACCACCTAGAAAGTGATATTCACTTTCTATAGAAAGTCCACTAGTCATGCTGGTTTTTTTTACCATAACCTGACTCGATGCATTTATTGCTATTTTTTTAGGAGTATAAAATGACACATCGGCTCCTGCACTGAGCTTCAACTTTTTATGACTTTTTAATGTAACACCTAATGCATCTTCTATGCTGAGTTTTAATGGCTCTTTGCATCCACCAACTATATTTATCGCACCTGGAGTTATCTCAAGTTCGCTTCCATGTTCTGTTCCAAAATACCTTTATGCTATATCTGAGATCCCTGTAAAGCTACTTTCATTTATTTTTAAATATCAAAATATCCCCCACCTTCTAAAAGATGAGAGATATTAAATTCTAATAATTTTTATATTTACCAGTAACAATAAAATCAATTAGGTTTGTAAGCCTATCGTATACTTGATTATAAGATTTGTTTTTATATTTAGGATATATATACTTTCCTTGATGTATCATGATCCTAAATATCTCATTACCACCTTTTTGCGTACTATCCACCAATTTTTTTATAATATTAATTGTCTTTTGTTTAGAATATTGAAAAACTTCCATTATAACTTTCTCAACGGCAGAATATTGCTCACTTAACAAAATTTGGTTTTCTTCTGCCATTATACTCATCATTCCAAATAAATAAGCAATTATCAATTCTTTTTTCTGCTCACTTAATTCTTCCAACTCAATCTCAAGA
This sequence comes from Clostridium thailandense, assembly GCF_019207025.1. GTDB lineage: Bacteria > Bacillota > Clostridia > Clostridiales > Clostridiaceae > Clostridium_AM > Clostridium_AM thailandense. The sequence goes on from NZ_JAEEGC010000140.1 coordinate 5,229, forward strand.
ATTTCAAATAAATTTCCAACTAATTCCTTACTCTCTACTAAAAACTTCTCCTCTTCCACCTATATTATAACTCCCATTCTCTATAACATAAATTACTTTTTCTTGAAAGCTAAATACATCTTCATAATTCTGTCAAACATTTTATCACATTCATCCTTAGCATACTCATAATACATTTCTATTCCTTCATGGATTATACGATAGTAAGTTGGATTTTGTTCTTTTTTTGTACTATTGATTAATAACTTAAGAAAAGTTTTCGCCTGTTCTTTTGAATATTTAAAAACCTTTATTAACACATATTCCGTTGTTACACTAACAACATCAACTGCAACTTTTTCTTCCATCCCATATGCACTTATCATCCCAAAAGAAAACATCGCTAACATCTGTCGATCAAATTCTGTAGAATCTTCAAATTCTATCTCCATTACTTCAAATAACTTTAAAGACATATTTTTACAATTCTTAACAAAAACACCATTATTCATTTATTTACATCCTTTTTTAAAAAATAATTATTTTTCCCTCTGGATAAGTTCCCTTCCAACCGCAAGGGAAACAACCTTGCTCATAAATGTTTAATAATTCATTATGAAATGGCTCTTCCTTATATTCACGAAACGCATATAACGCTAAAAAAAACAATAAATTTGATTTTATTATACTTTTTATAACTTCAGATTCTCCATATTTAATATTCCATCTTTTTTCTACATGGTCAGAAAGTTCTGGCAATATATTCATTTTTATTACTTTAATAACATCATTCCAGCGATATTTAGTCTCCACTCGATATACAGTAATATATGAACTTACATCTTGCCATTTATCTAGCAAAAGGTTAGCCCATCTTGTACTTGAACAATGCTTTATTGTACTTTCTATATCTTTAGAATAACTAATATCATATTTAGATATAGCATTCATACTTCCACAATTCTCAAACCACGATATGTTCTTTAATCTTTCCACCATATCATTGACAGACTTTTCAATCATTTCTTCCATTAGAATTCTCACCTTTCTATAGCATTTATTCTTCCTGGTATTCTAGGAACTTCAGCTGCTTCTGTAAGTCCATATGCCCTTTGCTGACTTGCCGCTATTTCAGTAATTAAATCTGCATCAGCTTCTGAAAATCCAGCATTAACCATAGAATCTTTCAATGCAGAATTATATTCTCCTACTGTCGGTTTAATTCCATCCATTTCTCCTCCAACTCTATAATCATCCCAAAATTCTTCCATAGTCTCATGTGCCTTATAATGGCTACTTTCCGGCTCCATAAATACATTTCCATCTGCATCAATCGCTAAGCCCTCTTCCGTTGGAATAATCTCCCTATATGCAGCATCCTGATTTAAATGATGTGATTGTCCTGTTGCATCATTTTTCTGGTAGCCATGACGTTTAATTATAATTTTTTCACTATTTTCTAATGTTAACTCATACTCAGAATTACGTATGTCCATTATAGCTTTGATTTCTTCTTCTGTATACATTTTATTCCCTTGGGCATCTATTCTATTTTCTAGTTTTCTTCTTAGACTATTTTCCGAACGTGTATTTCTTTTTCCATCTTTTACTTCAACTCTATCATTATTAATATTTTTATTAGAAAGACTTTCACTAGATTTTAATTCAGGATCACCCGCCCCCTTAACAGCATCCTCAACAGCTTCCATATACTTAATTTGGGTTTCATTTTTCTCAATAGTCTGGATCCCAACTTTACCATATTCTTCAACAACATTTGATATTCTAAAACCCGTACTTGCTTCAACTAATTCATCCGCTTTATTTATAACGCTGTTTAATCTTCCTACTGCTTGTGATAGCTTCTCTGAATTTACAGATATATTCTTTATTTTATTTAAAGCGTTGGCTGCTTCTGCTGCATATTCGCTACCTTTAGCAATTTTAGTAACCTTATCTACACCTTTAGGACCAAATACAGCTAATGCTACTTCTCCTAGCACTCTTCCCGCAAAATGTGCTCTGGAACTTGCATCTCCATTTATAACTTCTTTATTAAATGCATTTCCAATCTCCTTACCAATAGCAGCACCTGTGTCAATTGGATGTGATAATGCATTTGCAATTCCTTCAGCTGTTTTTATAGGATGCATAAACATATTTCCTATACCTTCAAGCGCACTCTTTCCAGTATCATACACTAATCCTTTAAAAAAGCTCTTTGTACATTTAATTATAATACCTGGATCTTTTCCCATCAACATATTATTATTCCACCCTTTTTTAATATCCTCCCAGGTTGGAATTATACCTGAATCTTCAGCTCCTGTTGTTATCTTTAGCTTTTTCTTCATCTCCTTTTCCAATTCTTTATTTGCGTTTTCTATATCATTAATTCCTTTCTCTATAGTATCCACCGCATTTTTAATATCTTTTGCATTTCCTGAGCTAACAGCTTTTCCTATTGCTGCAACTGACGTTGTTACAGCCTTAATTACTGCCTTAACAACGTTAACCACAGCTTTAAAAAATCCCATCCTCCTCACCTCATTTTCATCATTTCCATATAATTATTTCTCACCTTAGACCCCTTAATGCTTGTCTCTCCACTCATCTGTATTTCACTGGCTTTGCATTTTAAACCTATAGAATCCTTGGCTGATACCGTTATTGTTCCTGCATTTAAACTTATAATTCCTCCACTTATATTCACTCCGCCTCCAGATATCTGAATTCCGCTGTCGCTTATGGTTATTACCGCTCCATTTGCTGATATAGTTATCTCTCCATCAGTAAACTTTATTTCTCTCCCTGAGCTTATTCTAAACATTTTTACTCCCGGATCTGGAAGTCCTCCATCGCTTTTTCTTATGGAATTTATTACAATTCCCTCTTCTCTTTATTAGTTGAAATCTATATTAAAATTTTAGTGGTAGCCATCTTTTCGATAGCTACCAATCTAATAATAATTTCTACCACCTTCATTACTTCTTTTTCTGATTTTGTTAAGAATACAAATCTTTTGTTTAAACAATTCCACTACCTACAACAAAATCGCCTGAAAACTGTTCACCATTTTATTTAAAGCATCTTACTCCAGGAGTATCTCCATCACCATCATGCCAAGCAGTTGATGAATCCACATCCGCTTCATGAATGATTCTAAGCTGACAAATTCCTACATCATCTGGATTCTTTGGACTACTAACCACATCGGTACAGGCTATTACATATGAACCTTTATCAGTGGTAATAGTAATGATTAAATAAAAGGACTTCTTGTGATTTCCGTTTTCATAAAGATCGCCTATTGAGCTGCCATATTTACTTGAAACATATTTTCCTGAATAAAAGTCGAAAAATTCTTTAAGCTTTCCATCAATGTCATTTATTTTTGAAATAGAATTTTTTGAAAATGAGCCTTTAACTTTCAAAATATCTCTTGTATTTATTGTATCAAGCACCAATTTTTCTTGTTTTGCAATTTGTTGCTCTTCATTTGGTGGACTATACATAAATGGTAGTTGCTTCGGCAAAGAGCACGAAGTTAATCCTAAAATCATTGTTATTATAAACATAAACTTACATAGAATAGATATTTTACTTTTATCTTTCATAATATCACCACATTTCAACACTTATTTCTGCCATTTAAAATCTACTGTATGCGTATCTGGATGAAACGTCAAATTGAAATCTCTATTATGTGCACTGTAAAATGAACTCCACATGTCATCATGACCCGAAAAATCTATTGTACCAGAAAGTACTATATTTTCTTCAGCTATATTTTGAAATTTAGGGTTCCATCCTGTAATCCACCAGTTTGGCTTTCCTGGATTCCAATTAAAGACGGTTGTTGAGTCATTTATAGTTGCATTTAAAGTCATATTTAGAGAATTTTCCTTGGAAACTTCATAGAGCCCTGGAACATTATCAATTGCTGGTGTATTGACTCCCTTAATGTTTAATGATGGTACACTATGGCTATTATCATATATTCCAACCTCTCCACCTGCACCTAAGTTTAAATAATCTCCTTTCCACATCCATATTATATACTCAGTGTTGCCCACTTTAAACGGATATTTTCGCTTATTCATGCTTGTGGCTGCATTAAATACGTCATCATAAATATCACAATAACCACCTACATATTGCCAACAATATGGTTGGCTGGTATGATAAACGCCATTTT
>NZ_JAEEGC010000141.1 GCF_019207025.1 Clostridium thailandense
AAATTTTCAGGAATCAAGTGTGAAGCTTTTCCAGCTTCATCTGTCCCTTGATATGCTAATCCCAATGAATTATTCAACTCATTGCTGAAATATGTATATTCATTAATCACATCATTTTTAATTTCATTATATTTATTACTTACTTCATTCCCCAATTCATTAAAGGCATTTCTAATTGTATCAGATGCTATCTTAAGATCACAATTCACTGCATTGTTCCAACGTGCTTTAATCTCATCCCATGTTGGAAGTATACCCGAATCTTCTGCTCCTGTTGTTATCTTTTGCTTTTTCGGTCCCTCTAACAGTTTTATTAACTTATCTACTTCATTTATTGTATTATCTATCTGCGTAATAGCATTATTTACATCACTTGGCTTACCTGTTGTAAGTGCCTTACCTACAGCACTAATAACTCCTTTAACTGATGAAACTATACTTTTTACAGCACTAACTATTCCACTAAAAAATCCCATCCTCCTCACCTCATTCTCATCAATTCCATCTAATTATTTCTAACCTTAGACCCCTTAATGCTTGTCTCTCCACTCATTTGTATTTCGCTAGCTTTACATTTCAACCCTATAGAATCCTTTGCTGATACTGTTATTGTTCCTGCATTTAAACTTATACTTCCTCCACTTATACTCACTCCACCTCCAGATATCTGGATTCCACTGTCACTTATGGTTATTACTGCTCCATTTGCTGATATAGTTATCTCTCCATCGGTGAACTTTATTTCTTTTCCAGAGCTTGTTCTAAACATTTTCACCCCTGGATCTGGAAGTCCTCCATCGCTTTTCCTTATTGAATTTATTGCAATTCCCTCTTCTTCTTTATTAGTTGGAAAATAAATCTTAACTGAGTCCCCCATCTCCGGCATGCAGTACATTCCTGTATTACCTTCTGATGTATAAGGCGTTGAATATGGAAATGCATAAGCTTCTCCTGAACTTTGCTTTTCATCAATTTGAAGATGAACCTTTACAGTATCGCTGCTTACTCCTATGACCTTACCTTCAATGGATGTTCCCTTTATTTTATTATTTAAAACTAAATCTTGAGTCAAACCATTTTTAGGTGAAAGGATGTATTCATGCTTTAATATACTGTCCTGCATTGTGGCTATTGCCCCAAATACATAGAGTTTTTTATCTTTAAAACTAACAGAATCCCCTATATTTAAAATCCTGTCTGTTTCTATTTTGTAGTATATAAAATCATTTTCCTCTATGGTTTTGTTATAGTTCTCTGAAGAACTTCTGAAGTTTCCTATCTTTTTACTGATGCTGTAATTAAAATCTTCAAGTTGTCCCACTTCTTCTCCTTTAGGCGGGCCAAACCAGAACTTAGTTTTA
>NZ_JAEEGC010000142.1 GCF_019207025.1 Clostridium thailandense
AAGTTTTTATATGTGTCTTCATCTCTGGAAATATCTCCCTGCGCATAATTCAACTTTCTGGTGTATTTCTAATAGTGCGACAGCCCCGTTCTTTTTATGTATGTATATCTGAAACCATTATAAAATGGTGTGTTTTTTGGGGTGTTTGATTAAGATTATTTACATGTGGTTTAAAACAGTCACCTCAACCCAATTCTACTGCTCTATACTTTAAACTTTGAGATTATATTCATTAATGAATCAGATTTTTCTTTTGCCTTTTCAGTTAATTCTACAACATGCCCTGACATCTTAGTTATGTAGGAAGCTTCACCTGCAATATTTTGAGCTCCACGTGCTTGTTCATTTTCGCTGATGGATATTTGTTCCATCAATTTTGATACATCTCGAACTGATTCAAGAAGTTTATGAGAAATGTTATTAAAGTCTGTTACCATGTCATTTATATCTGTAAAGTTCTTACTGGACTTTTCATGAGATACTACCACTTCATTATAGTCAGGTAAAATCTTTTTATCTATAAATTCTAATATTTCATAGGCTTCAGAGGACAGATTATCTACTGCCCCTAATATATCTTTAGTGACCTCCTGTATTCTAGAAACAGTATCTTTAGAATTATCAGAAAGGTTTCTTATTTCATCTGCTACAACTGCAAATCCTTTACCCGCTTCTCCTGCTCTAGCAGCTTCAATGGATGCATTTAATGCTAATAAATTAGTATCTTCCATAATATCAAGAATTGCCGAAGATAATTCATTAATTTTATAAACTTCTTTTGACTTTATAATAGCATTTTCTAAACTTTCTTTTGTATTTTTATATTTGCTCATTATGCTTTCTTTGGATTCTATGGCTTTCAGCTTCATTTCTTGTGACATAGTACTTGCTTTTGAAACACTTTCAGAACTATATTGTGCTTTTTGGGATATTGACTCTGCATCCTTCTCTATTTCTCTTGATATTTTATTTATTTCTTCACCAGATTCAGCAGTTTTCTCTGTTGTATCTGACAATTGTTCCGTGGTTGCAGAGATTTCTTCTATACTTTTATTAAGATTCTCCATTGACATGTTGATTTGTTTCATATTTTCAGTTACGTTTGAGGATTCTTTTATTATATTTATAATTATGTTTTTTTGATTCTCCTGCATGTTCTTTACTGCAGTAGCAAGTATTCCAGGCTCATCTTCCATTTTTAATAAATTTTCAGGTACTGGTACTGTAAAATCACCAGCTGCCACTATTTTTAAATGCTTTGTAATTATATTTATAGGTTTTGCTATGAAAGAGGTAATGAAAAAAGATATTAATACGCCTAGCAGAACAAAAATGATAGTTGTAGTTGTCTCAAGAGTTTGAACTTTTGCAAGGCTTTCCATAACCTCAGATTTTGGTACAGATATTCCTAAGGACCAATTGGTACCTTTCACAGGTGCATAACCAATATATTTTTTTGTTCCATCTCTATAAGTATAACTAGCTGCACCGCTTTTACCTTCTATCATATAGGTTTCAAATTTTATTAGTTCCTGTAAGCTTGGGTCATTTTTGCTTTTTTCAATTACATTTTCCATCTTACGTACAAGAGATATATCATTATTTGCTACTGTATGTCCATTCGTACTCAACATAAAAGCTGTTCCAGTATTACCATACTTAATATTACTGGTTAATTTACTCAATTCACTGCCATCACGAGTTGCAATTAAGACTCCCTTAACTTTTCCGCCATCTTTAATAGGAACAGCATAAGACATAACAAGTCTGTTGTCAGCTTTTCCTAAAACAGGGTCTGAAACCGAACTCTTTCCTTGAAGTGCTTGTTTATAATTTTCCCTATCATTCAAATTTACTTTTATTCCATCTGTAAAGATAACATTACCATTAGCATCGCCTATCCCCATGCTTATATGACCACTTCTTTGAACCTCATCCTTTAAAATATCTAATTTTTGCCCAGGAGTTAATGTATCACTTTTAATATAGTAATTTCCGGCGAGTGCTTCCATTACATCTAATTGACCTTTAACTTTAGTTTCAACAAACTTTGCAGATTGCTGAGCCATTTGAAGTAGAGACTCAGAAGCATTAGATGCTAATGTATTATAGAATTCTATAAAAGATACTGTACCAAGTCCTGTACAAATAATTAGAATCAATACTCCAAAGGATATAGCCATTTTTGTTTTAATACTTTTAAATTTCAAAATTGATTTCCTCCTTTTCTATAAATACTATTTGTTGGAATTATATATCAACTAATAATTACTTTTATTTTACACTAAATAGTTTAATTTTCAATACAGAACCTAGATAAAATTTTAAAATACAAATTAAAGCTTAAATTAAATGGATAGCAAATTTGTAAAAATTTCTTAAATGTAAAATATTTACTGAAGATGCGAAAACAAAGGAACAAATAGATTTACTCATTAGATTAGTATGTTTTGACTTGACACAAGAATATAATTGCAACACTTGATTTTTGTGCTAAAATTCACCATAATTAAATAAAAAGTACTGTTAAATTAGGAGAAGAGTATGTATAAGATTTTAATCGTTGAAGATGATATGACAATTGCAAAAGCAATAAAAAATTGTCTATGTAAGTGGAATTATGAAGCTGAATATATAGAGGACTTTAAGGATGTTACAACTCAGTTTGTTAAATTTGACCCACAGCTTGTCCTTTTAGATATATCTTTACCATTTTTTAATGGTTACCATTGGTGTAATGAGATTCGGAAAATATCTAAGGTGCCTATTATTTTTATTTCATCTATGGCAGATAGTATGAACATCATTATGGCAGTAAATATGGGCGGTGATGATTTCGTTGCTAAGCCTTTTGATTTAAATATTCTTGTGGCAAAAGTACAGGCCATGATAAGAAGATCTTATTCCTTTGGTGGCAAGCTGGAGGTAATTGAACATAAGGGTGTAGTGTTAAACATAAGTAATGCAACTTTAGAATACGAAAATAGCAAAATTGAACTTACTAAAAATGAGTTTAAGATTCTTCAAATTCTGCTTGAAAATGTAGGTAAAGCAATTCCAAGAGATACCATCATGACAAGGCTATGGGAAAGTGACAGCTATATAGATGATAATACCTTAACTGTCAACGTTACTCGACTAAGAAAAAGGCTTTCTGATGTTGGAATTTCAGATTTTATCAAAACTAAAAAAGGTATAGGGTATGTGGTGGAATAATATGAAGGAAAAGTCTTTTTTATGGGTTATATTATGTTATATTAAAGATCATAAAAGAACATTAATAATGGATGGCCTTTTTTTCACAATCTTTTTAGTGGTGTTTTATTTGTACTCTCTGCAGCTTGAGCCAGTTTTATATGCCTTATCTTTATCAGTCCTTTTGGGATTTATATTTATAATTTATGATTTTAATAAATATTATAAAAAGCATAGAGAGCTGTGTATTCTTCAAAAACAAATTAATATAGGTTTAGATAAATTACCGCAGCCTGAAAATTTAATAGAAGCTGACTATCAAAATATTTTTAGAGAAATTTATGCTCAAAATACAGAGCTTATTTCAAAGACAGACATTAAGCAATCAGAAATGATAGATTATTATACTCTCTGGGCTCATCAAATAAAAACACCAATTGCTGCAATAAGATTAATATTACAAAGTGAGTACAGCGAAATAAACAAGGAGCTGCTGCAGCAAACTTTTAAAATTGAGCAGTATGTGGAAATGGTATTGGGTTACTTAAAAATTGATAGTGCATCATCAGATTTAGTTTTTGAAAAGCATAGTTTACTTAAAATTATAAAGCAAGTTATGAGAAAATATGCACCTATATTTATTAGAAAGAATATAGTTTTAGATTTAAAAGAAATGGATTGTATGGTACTGACGGATGAAAAATGGCTGGTATTTGTAATTGAACAAATACTATCTAATGCCTTAAAGTATACAAACAGCGGAAAAATATCAATATATTTGGAAGAAGGCGAGGAAAAAGTACTTGTAATAGAAGATACGGGAATAGGCATTGCTAAAGAGGATTTGCCTAGAGTATTTGAAAAAGGATTTACTGGATACAACGGCCGGATGGATAAAAAGGCTACGGGAATAGGACTTTATCTTTGTAAAAAGATATTAGATAAGCTTTCATATACAATAACTATTATCTCTACCGTTAATGTTGGAACAAAGATAAAAATTAATCTTTTTTCTACGAAACTATGATTATAATTTCATTAGTAAGTGAAAATAATAATTGGAAAAATCAAGCATATTTCTAGAGTACAATTGACAAAGGACATAGGACAGTAAAGGTAAGTTTTCTTACTTAAACTGTCCTATGTCAATTGTCCTCTGTCCTCTAAAAAATATTTAATTTGTGTTAACTGTTACAAATAAATGTTTTTTATAAGTTAACTTTCTGGTTGGGTTATCTATATAAATAATCTAAATTATTTTACTACGAAGTTTGATTATATAATATAAAGTTAGGCACTATGATTTTGCCCTACCTAGTAAAAAACCCACAGATGCAAATAGAAGATTACGAATCTCAACTATAGATGAGCCATTTTGGTCTAAACCAAGCCAATGAACTGCAATAGTTATCAAGAGGCAAATAGCTGCGACAATACATGCTGTTATAGTTTGAAGATTTTTATTACTAATATTCGAGTTTTCTGTAGTTTGAGTACCAAAAATAAAACCGAATATATTAGACATAATTGAGCGTATAGCTACATCACTAGGGCTATTTTGATTACTTGAATCAAAGAAGATAGTTAAAAATGTTTCAGTAAGTGCCACAAAACCTATGATAATTAATGCTTTTACTGCTATGGTAGTTGAGTTAAGATATTCTTTAATGCAACAATAATATTTCTTCATAGATACTACACCTTCGTTACATATTTCGGTATATGTTATGAAAAAATATTATAATTGTTAACAATAAATAGCTATAGTTTATGACCTTTGTATTATTTAGAAACAACTATTTCTAAACTTTATGGTCCCTTTAATACTTTTACAACTAAAAAACTTATTTTTTATGTTTTTGACGAGTTTGTACTTCTAATTAGCGAGATGATAATAATTAAAATAGCAGATAAAAAAATAAAAAAGAAGAAGTTAATCTAAAAGGAGTGCTTTGAAGGACTCCTTTTAGAATTTTATACATTAAAAGGCACTAGGTAAATGTTTTGGATTAGTGAATGCAGTAACTTAAAATATTCCACAGAATCTATTGACTAAGTTGGTCAATAAGTCTATAATATTGACTAAATAAGTCAATATTATTGTAGGGAGAGGTTTAAATGGAAAAATTAACAAAACATAAGATATTTACAATGGAAGATACAAAGCGGAACATCTTGCTTACTGTGTCTATGAGCAAGTTTGCAAAGAATGGCTACAAGAAAACAACTACAGACGAGATAATTTCAGAAGCTAAGATATCAAAGGGCCTACTTTTTCATTATTTCGGGACAAAAAAGGATTTGTATACTTTCTTATTTGAATATGCGGTCACTACTATAATGCAGGATTTCTATATTCAGATTGACATGGAGGAAAAGGATATTCTAAAGAGATTGCGTAAAATGTTTTTATTAAAATTACAGTTAACCAATAAATATCCGGCTATTTTCGACTTTGTATCATCAGCTTATTTTGAAAAAGACCCTGTTGTATCTTCAAAAATTAATAAGTACTCAACTGAAATGTTTCTTGAATCACAGAAGGAGATACTTAAAGACATTGATTTATCTCTTTTTAAAGAAAATAATGATATTCAAAAGGTAATTGGAATTATTATATATACCCTTAGAGGCTACAGTGAAGCTCAAGCTTCAGAAGGAAAACTTATTGAAGATTACAATAAGGAACATGAGCGATATATAAGGGAAATCGATGAATATATAACTGTGCTGCGTAATGCATTTTATAAGTAGATCCAAAAGGTTTAAATGATCTTTGATGAGCAATTTTCGAGAGGAACGAGAGTTTCTAATTGCCCGTGTTCCAACGAATGTAATGAAGGAGGAAGAATAGTATGAAGTTCGCTTATAATTTTAGTGACATTACTAACGAAGCTCTTGGCTATGCAGGGGGAAAAGGAAGCGCCCTTTGTAGAATGTACAATGCAGGGATTGATGTACCGAATGGATTTGTTATCTTGGCTGAGGCTTTCGAAAATAATGAATTAAAGAAAGAGGCACACTTAGAAATTAAAAAGTGTCTAGAAATGTTGACTGAACACACTTTTGCAGTTCGTTCCTCTGCACTTTCAGAGGACAGCGCAAAAACCTCATTTGCAGGGGAGTTTGAATCGGTACTGGATGTGGCAAGAGCTGATGTGTTTTCTGCAATAGAAAAGGTAGCGGCTTCTGCAAAGTCAGAGCGTGTGAGTGAATATAGCAAGATTCATGGTATTGATGATGAACACAAAATTGCAGTTGTAGTTCAAAGTATGATAAATGCAAAGATGGCAGGGGTGCTCTTTTCTGCAGACCCAATTACCGGAAGTCATGTAAATATGGTAGGAAACTTTGTTTTTGGTGCAGGAGAGCAGCTTGTTTCAGGAGAGAAAAATGCTTATCCTTTTACTATTTCTAGAATTGATAGAAAGTATAATGGTGATAAGGAATTGGCAGCATATGCAAAGATATTGTATAAAGCAGCATTGAAAGCAGAAAAGATTTTTGGCTGCATGCTTGATATTGAATGGGTTGTGGATGGTGGAAAGCTTTATATAGTTCAGGCACGTCCAATTACAACTCTTCAAACCATTGATTATGATACCTATGAGATAAATCAAAGTCTTGATACAGATGCATTATGGAGTAGCAATAATGTAGGAGAGGCTGTACCTGATGTAATGAGTCCCTTTACTTGGAGCTTGCTGCATGAGATGGATTTGGAGTGTCAAAAGGTGCCTGGGTATTTCATGTTTGGTAATATTTGTGGCAGAACATATTCCAATATCAGCGTTATGATTTCTTCCTTAAGAGTACTTGGATATAATGTAGAAAAGTCTAAGGAGCTTATAAGCGACGTGTTTGGGAATATTCCTAAGAACATTGAAGTGCCTATTTATCCCTTTGGAAGAGTCTATTTAATCAAGGAGATGTTGCAGAGATCCAAAAAGAGTATAAAAAGGATGCGGGATTCAAAAAAACAAAAGGCTTATTACTTGGAGAATACACCCGTGTGGTATGTGGAAACTCTTGAAAGAATAGAAGCCGCAAACAACAGAGAGGAGTTATTAGGACTTTGGACATCTGACGTAAGACCTTTTTTATCTGTATTATGGAATATATGGTTCGGTGGAGCAGGAAGTGCTACACTCGCGACCCTCAGAAAAAAACTTGCGAAGATGGCAGGGGAAGAATTGGCTAATTTGTTATGTTCTAATTTCAGCGGTGAACAAAGCCTCGTAAGCATGAAGCCGCTACTGGCAATAGAGCAAGTTATTAGCGGCAGCTTAACTCCTGAAAAATATCTAGAGCTTTACGGACATAGAAGCCCTCATGAGTTTGAGGTTTATTATGAATATCCGGCAGATGATCCTTTCTACATTGAAAAGCAAATTAAAGAATTTAAGAATGCAAACTTAAATGCCACAGGGCTAATGAAAAAGCAGCAAAGTGAATTTATGAAGGGTAAAGAACTTTTTTTGCAAAAATTCCCTGGTAAAGAGGAGTGGCTTGAGAAAAAGCTTGAAAAGGTATCTAAGGATGCACATACCCGTGAATCATTGAGAAATGAGTTTGTTAAGGTCTTTAGAGTCATGAGGCATTTGCTTTTGAAAATCGGATCAGTTACAGGAATTGGCGAAGATATATTTATGATGTACTGCTTTGAGGTTCCAAAATTTCTGCAGGGAGACACTGAAATGCTTGTTAAGCTGCCAATAAGGCGCAAAAATTTTGAAGAATATCAAAAGCTGCCAGTTTTTCCACAGTTAATTAGAGGCAGGTTTAATCCAAAGGAATGGGTCAACTCTAAGGATAGAAGACAGGACTATTATGATCCTAATGCTGAAACACCAGTAAAGGATGAAAATGTAATCAAAGGTTTTGCAGGTGCTCCAGGCACAGTTGAAGGAAGAGTTCGTATTTTGCACAGCTTTGAGGAGGCAGAAGATTTTCAAAAGGGAGAAATCCTTGTAACAACTATGACAAACATTGGCTGGACACCTCTGTTTCCTAAAGCAGCAGCGATTATTACGGATCTTGGTGCACCACTATCCCATGCCGCTATTGTAGCACGTGAGCTTGGTATTCCGGCAGTTGTTGGATGTGGAATTGCAACGACGGAACTTAAAACAGGTGATTTTATAATCGTTAACGGCAGTACTGGTATTGTTAGGAAAAGAAGTTAATTTTAATAATTCTAATTATAAGCTTTTTGTATTACACAATACATTAATAAAAAAGGAGAAATGTAAGCTAAGTTTATAGTTCAACATTTCTCTTTGTTAAATAATTTCACAAATAAAAAACTTATTTTTTATTTTCACAATATGTTAATACATATGTCATAAAATAGTAACAATAAATACGTATAATAGTAAGTGCCTTAAAAATTAGTTTTTTTTATAAAGGTCCGTTATCCATACTTTAAGCATTAGTAGAAGTACTGATGCTTATTTTTTTAACAAGTTTATTATTTGATTTTAATTAACCTTACATAGATGTAAGATTAAAAGGAGAAATGTAAGCTAAAGTTATGGCTGAGCATTTCTCTTTTTTTTATAATTATAATATAGGGTTTAAGTTAAAAACTTATTTACGCCCTAGTAAAGTTAGATAAATTACAGGAGGATAAAATAATGAAATTATTAGAAGTAAATAATTTAAAGAAAATATATGCAACAAGATTTGGTGGAAACCAGGTTCAGGCATTAAGTAATGTAAGCTTTTCTGTAGAAGAGGGTGAGTATGTAGCAATTATGGGAGAGTCAGGTTCAGGTAAAACCACCCTGCTTAATATTTTAGCATCCTTAGATAAGCCAACCAGTGGCGAAGTTTTACTTAAAGGAAAGAACATTGTAACAATTAAAGAAAGCGAAATTACTGCATTTCGTAGAGAGAATTTAGGCTTTGTGTTTCAAGATTTTAATTTATTAGATACCTTCTCTTTAAAGGATAATATTTTTTTACCACTTGTTTTATCAAGAAAGTCCTATAAAGAAATGAAAAAAAGACTAGATCCTATAGCTGAGAGGTTAGGGATAAAACCTATACTAGAAAAGTTTCCTTATGAAGTGTCTGGTGGGCAAAAACAAAGGGCAGCTGTTGCCAGAGCTTTAATTACAGGACCACAGCTTATTTTAGCAGATGAACCAACAGGTGCATTGGATTCAAAATCTACAGATCAACTTTTGAAATTATTCTCAGAAATTAATAATGATGGGCAGACAATTCTTATGGTTACCCACAGTACTAAGGCAGCGAGTCATGCAGAAAGAGTACTTTTTATAAAGGATGGAGAAGTATTCCACCAGCTTTACAAAGGCTCAATGTCTAATGAAGAAATGTTCGAAAAAATTTCAAATACACTTACAGTAATCGCCACTGGGGGTGCAAAAAATGAATAAACTATTTTATCCAAGATTAGCCGTAATAAATATTAAAAAAAATAGTAAAACCTATATACCCTTTATGATTACTTGTATATGTACTATTATGATGTTTTATATAATGTATGACATTTCAATAAATAAGGGCATTGAGAAAATGAGTGGAGCTCAGAGTCTAAAAGCAATCCTCTATTTAGGAACAATAGTAATAGGAATTTTTTCAGCTATATTTCTTTTTTATACAAATAGTTTTTTAATAAAAAGGCGTAAAAAAGAAATGGGATTATATAACGTGTTAGGTCTTGAAAAAAAGCATATTGCAAAGATACTATTCTTTGAAGCTGTTTTTACTTCAACTATAAGTTTAGTAACTGGAATAGCTTTGGGGATTATTCTAAATAAACTTATGTTTCTTTTACTGTTAAAGATGCTGAGGTTTAAAGTAACCCTTGGATTTTCCATTTCAATGCCTGCTATTATAAAAACTTTAATTGTTTTTTGCAGCATCTTTTTTGTAACACTGCTATTCAATTTATTTCAAATTAAAATACTAAAGCCTATTGAACTTCTAAAAGGCTCCCAGCATGGGGAAAAAGAACCAAAAACAAAAATGATTATGACAATTATAGGAGTGATAACACTTGGCACTGGATATATAATGGCGTTAACAATTAAATCACCCCTTGCTGCTCTAAGCATGTTTTTCATTGCAGTTATTTTAGTTATGGTAGGAACTTATACACTTTTTACAGCAGGAAGCATCGCAGTATTAAAGCTTCTTAGAAAACAGAAGAATTTTTATTATAAGACAGATCATTTTATATCTGTTTCTGGTATGATGTATAGAATGAAACAAAATGCAGTAGGTCTTGCTAATATTTGCATATTAAGTACTGCTGTACTTGTAATGTTATCTACTACCGCATCTTTATACGTTGGCATGGAAGATGCAGTTAGAATGCATTATCCAAGGAACATAATAATAAACGCCTCAGACATTAATAAACAGGGAGTAGAAAAGTTAGAGGTGCTTCTAAATAGGGAATTAAAAAATAGCAATACTGATATAAAAAACAAATTTTATTACTCTGAAAACGGATTTGCAGCAGTAAAAAAAGATGGTAAGCTTTTTATGGCCGATAAAACTGCAGATGATTTAAAGCTTTCTATGGTAGAGCTTATTCCGATTTCAGATTATAATAGATTGTCGGGAAGAAACGTCGCTATTGCAGATGATGAGGCCATTGTTTTTTGCAAAGATAAAACCTTTCACAGCGATAAAATTACCATTAATAACAAAAGCTTCAAAGTTGCAGAAAGGCTAGATAAACCTTTGTTAGGCTTGGAAAATGAGATGGAAGATATAGTAGATACTTATGTACTATTTGTAAATGATATAAATACTTTTAAAAATGATAAAAAATTTAAGTATACTGTTGCTTTTGATATAGACGATTCAAAGCAGAAGAGTATTTCTATTTGTGATAATTTAAATAAAATATTTGGCGAGAATAATATAAAAGTCAGAGTTGAAAATGCTGCAGTTGGCAGAGAAGGTTTTCTTTCTGCATATGGCGGATTGTTTTTCTTAGGCATATTTTTAGGTGCATTATTTTTAATGGCAACAGTACTTATCATTTACTATAAGCAAATATCAGAAGGCTATGAAGATAAGGGACGCTTCGAGATAATGCAAAAAGTAGGAATGGACAAAAATGAAATAAGGAAAACCATAAGAAGTCAGGTGTTAATGGTATTTTTCCTACCACTTGCTTTTACAGTGATTCATATTGTTTTTGCATTCCCAATGATTACGAAGATGATGGCACTTCTAGGACTTAGAAATATACATTTATTTATGCTGGCAACTTTAATGACAATTTTAGTTTTTGCAGTAATTTATGCAGTGGTGTTTTCTTTAACTGCAAGAGTTTATTATAAAATTGTGAATGAATTATAGATACCCAGGGCCAACATTTTACTGCATACAAGTTAAGTGTCTGGTGTTGTTATCAATATATGACAAATAAGGCCGAAAGTAAATAATTATTTTATTTTCGAGGTGCAGGGATTACAGTGCTATTGTATAAATCCTGTACCTCGATATAGTTTTTTGTGAAAAAATTATGTATAAGAAGAAGTAATGGAGGAAGGAGTAGCATTAAAAGATGTTGTTTTATAATTTTGGTTAAAAATGGAATTTTTAAAGTAAAAATAGATATATAAATTTATGTATGTTATAATTTACAGATAAATGTATTACAGCAGCAAGATTAATTAGAGGAGGATACATTATGAAAATTTCAAAGAAAGATGCGTTAATGTGGTTTGAATTTTTTTCAATATTACCAGAAGATGAGGAAATTATGACAAAACAACAAGAAATCATTTACGCTACCTTTGCACAAATTGAGGCAGCGATTGATCATAGAAATGATAAGTTAATGTCAGAAATTAGAGGTTTAAAGACTTTGGAGAATAGAACCTTTTTTGTTGGAAATGAAAGCAAATTTTCAAAAGGATGTCGTTCTTGCTTGGTAGGAACAGGTTTGAGTGCAATTAGGAAAACGAACAAATGTAACATAGAGTGCAAGTTCTGTTATAACTATGGACAACTAGACGATATTCCTCCAGTTGGTGAAGGTATGTGGGAAATTGGAGGTACAAAATTTTATGAGAAAGATATAGATTTACTTCTTTCTATCCACCAGAAACCAACTGGTATTTCTTACGTTTATTTAGAACCATTTATGGAAATTGAAAAATACTATTCGATTATAAAGAAATTCAGAGATGCTCAAATTTATCAGCATCTATATACAAATGGTATTTTAGCTACGGAAGATACCTTGAAAGCATTAGGTGAAGCAGGTCTTGATGAGATACGTTTCAACCTAGGTGCTTCTAATTGTTCAGACAAGGTTATCGAAAATATTGGAATAGCGAAAAAGTATATTAAAAATGTAGGTATTGAAACTCCAATGACTCCTGAGTTTTTTAAAAGCTTTTTTAAGAAAAAGCAAGCGATCTTAGATACAAAACTTGATTTTATAAATTGTGCAGAATTGCATTTAAATGAGAATAACATAGATAATTATTATGGAGAAAACATGTATATTGCAAGACGCGGTTATATATCTCCGATTTGGAGCAGGGAATTAACTTTAAAATTCATGAAAATAGCGGATGAAGAGAACTGGGATTTAGCAGTTCATGATTGCTCAAACCATACAAAATTTGCTAGAGATTTAAATTTGAGCAGCAAAGAAGGGAAGTGGTTCGGATCAAGTAATTATGCCTGTGAGTTTTCAAGGATACCATACGAAGTATTCTTACCAATACTGCGTGATGACAATTTCAAATTTTTAAGTGAAGAAGAATTGCCTGAGGGTTATAAGCCAGGAGAACTGATTTTTTAGAGAGTTTTAATTTGTTTTCGAGAAAAAATAATTTGCCGCCAAGCCTTTACCAGCTTCAAGCGGCATTAATTTTAATTGATTTTGAAAAATTTTTATTGGATGGGGGAAAAAAGATGGATAATATTTTATTTATTAACGCATGTGTACGTGGCACATCAACCTCTCGTACATATAAAATTGCAAATCACTTTTTACAAGAATATAAGAAACATAATCCTAATTGCAATATTACTGAACTTACATTGACTGATTTGCCGATAACTTGTTTTTCTAATGATAACTTAAAAAATAGAGAAAAATTACTTGAACAAGGCGACTATGAGAATCCTATGTTTAATTTGGCAAGACAGTTTGCTTCTGCGAGTAAAATAGTTATTGCTGCTCCATTTTGGGAATTTAGTTTCCCTGCCATTCTAAAAGTATATGTAGAAAATATTGCTGTAGCAGGAATTACATTCACTTATAATTCAGACGGAATGGTTGGTATATGCAAGGCTGAAAAGATGTTGTTTATTACAACCAGAGGTGGAGTTTTTACAGAGGCTGATACCTGTGAATTAGAAATGGGGTCTAGATATCTAAAAGCTTTATGTAAAATGTTTGGTATTGATCAATATGAGTGCTTATATGCAGAAGGACTTGATGTTATTGGTAATAATGTGGATGACATCATATCTGAAACAATAAAAAAAGCTATTAACTTTGCTAGGAAGTTTTAGTATTTTTGCAGAATCTCAGCCTTCTCATGACATGAGGTAAACAATAAAATTCATGTTTTATCTAGTTAGTATATAATTGTAATTAGCTGTGAAGCAAAGATTATTTATATAACCTGCAGACAAATAGTAAATTTGAAAAGGAGCAGATTTTATGAATTGTAATATTAAATCATTATATTTATGCGTTACTGACATGGAAAGAGCAATTTTATTTTATGAATCATTTTTTGAACAAAAAGTTACTGTAAAAGACAATATATATAGTGTTTTTGATATTAATGGGTTTCGATTGGGATTATTTGCATTTGAGAAAATGCAGGAAGCACATACATTTGGAAGCAATTGCTTACCAAGTGTTTCAGTAGAAAATATAAGTATATTCAATAAAAAATTGGAAGGTCTCAAAATTATTTTTCCTGTCACCATAATAGGGAATAACTGGGTAGCTGAATTTGAGGATAGTGAAGGAAATCATATTGAGCTAACAACTCCAGTTGAATAAGGATGCAGATAAATGTTTTAAAATAACATAATTTTTTTTAAATAAAAAATAGACAATATATTGACAAGTATATGTAACAGTATTACTCTATAAATAGACAATATATTGGCTATTTGGAGGGCAATTTTTTATGGATACATATAGAGAGATATTTTTAATGGAACAAACCTATGCAACACTATTTTCACTAGCAAATAAGCTTCAGGTGAGAGGAGATGAATATTTGGGGAGTTTGACCTCAAGACAGTATATGACCATGGTTGCAATTGCTCATTTATCTGAAGGTAAAACTACCCTTAATAATATTGCAAAAAAGTTAGGTACTACTAAACAAAATGTAAAACAGATTGTTACCGTTATGCAAAGCAAAGGATATGTTGATGTTATACCTAATCCTGAAGATAAGCGTGCTGTAAATGTAATAATTACAAAAATTGGGGAACAGGTATTATATCAAGTTTCGGAAAAAGGAATATATTTTATGGCAGAGCTTTTTAAGGATTTTTCGGCAGGAGAGATAGAAACTATCTGGGAAATGCTGAAAAAGCTATATCGATTTGATGGCGAAGAACAGGATGGCTTTGAAGAAGATAGTAATTTAAAAGCAGATGAAAGTATGAAGGAGGATGTAACAAGGATATTAAAGGAGTTTGAAAGAATAAGAAAAAATCAGAAAATGGAGAGAGAAAACCATGAAGAATAAAAATAACAGGCTAATATGTATTGATGAATATGTAAGGATTAATGGAATAGACCAGTTTCTGTTTCATCTAGGAACAAGTTTCGATAATCCTGTAATGTTGTTTTTACACGGAGGGCCTGGATCAGCAGAATCATTATTTACAGGAGTATTCCAAGATAGATGGGAAGAAATATATACTGTGGTCCACTGGGATCAGCGTGGTGCTGGAAAGACGCTGAATAAAAATCCAGATAAGCTTCCAACAATAGAGTTGATGCTTCAGGACTTGTTTGAGGTTATCCAGTATCTTAAGAAAAAATATAACAAGAAAAAGCTTGTTATATTTGGTCATTCCTGGGGAAGTGTTTTGGGAACAGTGTTTATTAGAAAGCATCCAGAAGAAGTAGAATATTATATTGGTGCCGGGCAGGTTATTAGTATGGTGGAAAATGAGCAGGTAGGCTATAACAAAGTTAAAGAATTTATTGAGCAAGCAGGTGATAAAAAATCATTGAAGAAGCTTGAGAGTATCGGTGAATATCCTGGAAGCAAAATTGTTTTTGATAAAGAGTTTTTGAGAAAATGCAGCATAGTTCGCAAGCTTCAGGGTAAATACAAATTAGGTTTGGAGATAGGCATTGGTATCTGGATAACTGCATTTAAAAGCCCGCTTTTTAAGTTCTCTGATATTATAGCATTTATGAAAATCCTTAAGGCAAATTCAAAAGTTCACAGTTTTCTCGGCGATTTCAATCTCCGCACAGAATCGAAAGAATATAAGGTGCCGGTATATTATATTTTAGGAGGAAGGGATTGGCAAGCTCCCTATGTTATAGCTGAAGATTATTTTAAAGATATAAAGGCGCCAAACAAAGAGCTATTCATAATTCCAAATGCAGGACACTTTTTAATGATGGATCAGCCTGGACTGGTTTTTGATGTATTATCAGCAATAAATTTTAAACAGCATGAAGAGAAAAATATGGAAGCTTTAAAAGATTTGCCTGGGTCCTTGAAACAGGCAACTGTTATCTAATCGGTATCTATGAAAATTGATAGATTATTAGGAATTTTAAATGTCCTTGCCAATACAGATAGAATTACAATACAAGAATTAGCAGAAAGGTTTGAGGTTTCTAAACGTACAATTTTTCGAGATCTAGATACTTTGAATCAGTCGGGAGTTCCTATTGTCACATATTCAGGAATTGGCGGCGGAGTAGCAGTCATTCAAGGATATAAACTCAAAAGTAACATTCTTTCTAAGAACGATATAAAAAATGTTTTTACTGCATTTAATGGACTCATGAGTGTTGATGAAAGTACCGATTTAACAAATCTAATACCTACAGAACTAAAAGAGGCAATAAAAACAAGAATAAAAAGAATACATGAACTCTATAAAGATGACATATAGGTGTCATCTTTTTCGTTATTTAGGAAATAGCTTGTGGAAGCAATTATGTGAGAGTCAGGCTCAGGTAAAACCACCCTGATTAATATTAAGCAGTAATCGAATGAGATAATATCAAAATTTAGTTCCGAATTTTACAATTTTATCAATAATATATATGATAAATTATAAATATGCTAAATTAAAGAGTTCGAGGAGGCAAGATTAGTATGAAAGAAACAAAAATAGATTTTATTTATTTAAGTGAAGAGGACATGATTAAAGCAGGCGTCAAAGATATGGCAGGGTGTGTTGATGCAATGGAAGAAATGTTCAAATTATTAAAAGTTGGCGATTATCGCATGGGGGGTTCTAATGGAAATTCACATGGTGTAATGGTTACTTTCCCGGAAAAACCAAAGTTCCCCAACATGCCGAAGGATGGTCCAGACAGAAGATTTATGGCCATGCCAGCATATCTTGGTGGAAAATTTGATATGACAGGTATGAAATGGTATGGTTCTAATACTGAAAACAAAAGCAAAGGTCTTCCAAGATCAATTCTTATGCTCACATTAAATGATAAGGATACAGGAGCACCACTTGCATATATGTCAGCTAATATTTTAAGTGCTTATAGAACAGGAGCTGTTCCAGGTGTTGGTATAAGATACTTTTCAAAAGAAGACTCAAAAGTTGTTGGTATCATTGGACCTGGTGTTATGAGTAAAACTGCATTTGCATCTACAATGGCAGTAAGATCAGGAATTGAAACTGTTAAAATCAAAGGCAGAAGCTTGAAATCAATCAATAGTTTCATTAGATATTTAAATGAAGATTATCCCAAGATAAAAGATATAAGAGTAGTTGAAACAATCGAAGACACAGTAAGAGAAAGTGATATTGTACATGTTGCAACTTCAAGTCCGACAGGAAATCCAAGTGAGTATCCATATATTAATGAAGCATGGATTAAACCAGGTGCACTTTTATGTTGCCCAGCTGCTGCAAGATTTGATGATGATTTCATCTTAAACAGAGCAAGAACTGTAACAGATAATATTGAATTATATGAAGCTTGGGCTGAAGAAATGGTTTATCCAGCATACAACACAATTCCAATTCCAGCTGTTCGTTGCATGGATCTTATAAAAGAAGGAAAAATGACTAGAAACCAGATTGATGATTTGGGTGATGTATTAATAGGAAAAATTCCAATAAAACGTAAAGAAGACGAAGTTGTTATCTATTCTGTTGGTGGTATGCCAATTGAAGATGTAGCATGGGGAACAATTGTATATAGAAACGCAATTGAAAAAGGAATCGGCGTTAAATTAAACTTATGGAATGTACCAGAGCTTGCATAATTTTGAAGGATAAGGTTTATAGGGAGATGATTTAAATGAGGATTACAGAACATCCAATTTTGGGTGCAGCTAATAAAGGACACTTAGTAACCTTTAATTTTGATGGAAAAGTTATGGAAGGATATGAAGGAGAGCCAATAGCTGCTGCATTAAAGGCAGCAGGAGTAATGGTGCACAGGCATACAAAGAAAGGAAATTCTCCAAGAGGTATATTTTGTGCTATTGGAAGATGTACAGACTGTGTCATGGTAGTGGATGGCAAGCCTAATGTAAGAACTTGTATAACTCCTCTTGTGGAAGGTATGAAGGTTCAAACTCAGTATGGTGTTTCCGCAAAGAAAAGGGATTAAATCTCAATATTTTGTGAAAGGACAGATAGTTGTATGAAAAGATATGATGTAATAGTAGTCGGTGCAGGACCTGCAGGACTTTCAGCGGCTATCGAAGCAGCAAAAAGAGGATTAAAGGTTGTTGTATTCGATGAAAATCCTAAACCAGGTGGACAATTATTTAAACAGATTCATAAGTTTTTTGGTTCTAAAGAGCATAGAGCAAAAATCAGAGGCTTTAAGATAGGTGAAGAACTTCTAAAGGAAGCAAAGGAAGTTGGAGTAGAGGTTGTACTAAATGCTATAGTAATTGGATTATTTTTGGACAAAGAAATTACTGTAAATATAAAAGATGAAGTTGTTCATTATAAAGGAGATGCAATCATAGTTGCAACAGGTGCTTCAGAAAATATAGTTACCTTTGACGGATGGACTCTTCCAGGGGTTATAGGTGCAGGTGCAGCACAGACCATGATGAATCTTCATAGTGTACAACCAGGAAAGAAAATACTTATGCTTGGCAGCGGAAATGTTGGTGTGGTTGTTACTTATCAACTTTTACAGTCAGGTTGTGAGGTAGTAGCTGTTGTAGATGCAGCTACTAGGATTGGTGGTTATGGTGTACATGCTGCAAAAGTAGCTAGATGTGGAGTTCCATTTTATTTATCTCATACTATTATTAAAGCTGAAGGAGATCAATATGTAACAGGAGTTACTATTGGAGAGGTTGATAGTAAGTGGCAGGTAATACCTGGAACAGAGAAACATTTTGATGTTGATACCATATGTCTTGCAGTAGGACTTTCTCCTATGTCACAGCTTCTTAAAATGGTTGGATGTAATATGGAGGAAAACTCCAAAAAGGGAGGACTTGTTCCCTTTTGTGACGAATATGGTGAAACCTCAATTCCAGGCATATTTGTAGCAGGAGACGTTTCAGGAATAGAAGAAGCAAGCTCAGCTATGATTGAAGGAAGAATTTCAGGTGTAGCAGCAGCTTATAAATTAGGGTTTATTGATAAAGAAGAATTAGAAATAAAAACAGAAGAACTGGAGAAGGCATTACTCAGCTTGAGACAGGGGATGTTTGGTCCTGAAAATAAAGGAAAAAATATTTCTCAAACAGAAGAAGGTTATGATGTTTCAGTAAATCTACTGAAAAAAGGGTATCTTACAGATGAAGAAGTAATAAAATATCCAGGAGTAAAATCTATTAAAGGAATTCATCCAGTGATAGAATGCTCACAAAACATTCCTTGTAATCCATGTCAAGATGCCTGCCCTAAGAACTGCATTAAAATTGGAGAAAAAATTACATCCCTTCCTATTGTTGATGAAGAATTAAAATGTATTGGGTGTGGACTATGTGTAGCATCCTGTTCAGGACAGTCAATATTTCTTATAAATGAAGATTATGAAGAAGGGTATACTTCAGTAACACTCCCTTATGAGTTTTTACCATTGCCGCAAAAAGGTACAAAAGGTATTGCATTGAATAGAAGCGGGCAAGAGCTTTGCAGAGCAGAGGTTGTGGAAATTAAATCACTTCCTGCATTTGATCATACAAACTTGTTAACTATAAAGGTTCCTAAAGAAATGGGAATGAGAGCCAGATTCTTCAAACAGGTCTAGGAGGTAGGATTATGAGCAAAGTAAATGATAGATCAAGAGATATAGGTGAATTTGTGGTGCAGTCTGATGATAATATGATAATCTGCCGCTGCGAGGAAATAACAAAGGGTGAAATCAGAAAAGCAGTACATGATGGAATGTTTACCATTACAGAGATAAGAAGATATTTAAGAACAGGTATGGGACTCTGTCAGGGGCAGACCTGTGGCAAATTAGTAAAAGGTATTGTAGCAAGAGAATTAGGTGTTTCACTTTTAGAGCTTGAATCAGCAATGTCACGTGCACCTATGAGACCTATAGAGATGAAGGTTCTTGGAAATGAAGAAATAGGAGGGAAATAACATGAAAAATTGTGCTGATGTAATAATTATCGGGAGTGGTGTAATTGGGAACGCTGCAGCATACAATTTAGCTAAAAAAGGTTGCTCTGTTATTGTCCTCGAGAAAAGCGA
This sequence comes from Clostridium thailandense, assembly GCF_019207025.1. Classification (GTDB taxonomy): domain Bacteria; phylum Bacillota; class Clostridia; order Clostridiales; family Clostridiaceae; genus Clostridium_AM; species Clostridium_AM thailandense. The sequence continues at coordinate 20,077 of NZ_JAEEGC010000142.1, forward strand.
CAGTATAGGTGATGGAGGTTCTACAAGAAATGGTGGAGGAGTCCGTCAGTCAGGACGTGATAAAAGAGAGCTTCCTCTTGCTATGTATGGAGTAAAAAATCTTTGGCCAACATTATCAGAGGAATTGGGCATGGATGTGGAATATTACCAGGATGGTAACCTAAGACTTGGTAAGACAGATGAGCATATTAAGGTTTTAAATAATCTTACTAAGAATGCCAATAACTGTGGCCTTGATGTAAGAATGATTTCAGGTGATGAGGCAAGAAAAATTTGCCCATATCTTTCCGAGGAAGTTATTGGTGCAAGTTGGTGTCCTACTGATGGACATGCTAATCCATTACTAACAACTCTAGCTTACTACCGTAAAGCAAGACAAATGGGGGTTCGTTTTATAACTGGTGAAGAAGTTATTGAAGTAAAAAAAATAAAAGGTAAAGCTAGAAAGGTAGTAACTAAGAATAATGTATATGAAGGAGAAAATATTATTCTTGCTGCAGGTTATGAAAGTCGCAAAATAGCTTCTACCTTTGGAATTGACATTCCAATGAATAAGGTTTTACTGGAGGTTCTTGTTACAGAGGCTCAGCCTCCTATGTTTTATCAGATGTTAGGTACTGCAGCAGCAGATTTTTATGGACATCAAAGTAAGCATGGATCCTTTGTTTTTGGAGGTTCATCAGGGCATGAAGCTTTTAATAAAGATAATGGAACACCAACTACATCCAGTATTACAGCATCTGCTATATGCCGTGGTATTATGAAGTATTTTCCTATACTTGAGGATGCAAAAATTGTACGTACCTGGGCAGGATGGATAGATGAATGTGTAGATCACATACCTGTTATAAGCTTTGTAGAGGAGGTCCCAGGACTTATACTTGCATGTGCATTTACAGGACATGGATTTGGAATCTCTCCAACTGTAGGTATGCTTTTATCTGAGATGGTAGTAGAGGGTAAAATATCTCTTGATTTAAGCGCTTTCCGTTATGATAGATTTAAAGCAAAAATATAAAATAAAAAGGAGAATTTATATGGAACTAATTAGAACAAATTATTCATCAGGTGCTCCCTTAGAGGAGAAAAGTGGATATTCCCGTATGGTTAAAGTTGGTCCTTTTATTTATATTGGAGGAACTACAGCTGTACAGCCAGATGGTACAGTTTATGGGGAAGAAAGCGCTTATGAACAAACAAAATATATTCTTGAAAAGTTGGTAAAGTTATTAGAAAAGGCAGGTTCTAAAAAAGAAGAAGTTATAAGAGTAAAAGGATATGCAACGGATATGAAATATGCACCAGAAGTTGCCAAAGCCTATTCAGAAATTTTTCACGATATCAAGCCTCTTTTCACAGTTATTGGGACTCCTATGCTTAACCGTCCTACACAGTTAATTGAGTTAGAATTGGATGCTATTATTGGATCAAAGATAGAATAGAAATTAATGAGGATAGCACTAGGGCTATCTTTTTTTATAGGAGAATGCATTATCTGCTATATTAAGAGAGAAATTAGATATATTATATTTAAAAATAATGTTGAGAGTTCATTTTGTTGAAAGTATATAATTTGGAGTTTGATATAAAAAATACATATTTAAAATATTGATAAAATAACACGCTATTTATTATTAAAATAATTTTAATATCCCACAAAATATGATATATTTATAATCAAGTTAAATATGAAAACAATTCTGTTTAACAATGAAGTGAAAACTTGAATCAGATGAGGGAAAATCTGATCCTTAGTTGAACGAGCCCAGAGACGCAGCTGCTCGCAACGTACTCTTTGAGAAAAGCAGATGTCCCAAATTCTTCGATTTGGTGACAGTAGCTTTCACGAAGTGCGAGGAAGTATTAGAAACGGGTGGCCATCGAATAAAAAGATGGAGGTGAAGTTATGATTTTAGATCCTAAATATATAGTTATATCTCCAAAACAACCATATTTTGTGATGGCTACTTCACGTTATTATAAAGCAGTAGTAATGAATTATGGAATTTCTCATTTTTATTGTTTTCAGAGAGATGGTACAACAGAAAATCCTATTGTTGCAGTGCCAGATGGATGTTTTGATATTTTGTTTTTCTGTGATGAAAAGGAGCCTTGTGCATATGTGTGTGGAACAGTTCTTCATCCTAAGTCAACGCTTAATACTAAAAACAAGTGTTTCTTTGGAGTACGATTTTTACCTGGAAGTTCATTTAAATTTAAAAATGTTACTATGTCCGATCTTGTGGAACAGGAAATCCCATTTTTAGAGATTATTGAAGATAAAGATTTGTTTGAACAAATTACTTCTAGTAAAGATTTTAATTATCAGATACAAATATTTATGGATAAATATTTAAAGTTTTACAACTATTCTGAGGCAACAAGCAAACATAAAGATTTAAGGAAGTTCATAATGAGAAATATAATGGAAACAGCGGGGCAGATTAGAGTTAAAGAGCTTGCAGATGTAACAGGATATTCAGTTCGATATATAAATAAGATGTTTTCAGAGCAGTTTGGTTTATCACCAAAAGTATTTTGTAAATTGATGAGATTTCAATATCTTCTGAACAACTTAAATGATTGTAAAAAAGAGATATTCCATACTAATCTTACAGAGCTTGCTATGGAATTGGGTTATTATGATCAATCTCACATGATTAAGGATTTTTACGAGTTTACTAATACAACACCAGGCAAATATATACACTCTTTGCAAGAAACAGAATATAAAAAACGACTAATTATTATATGATTTGAATAAAAGTAAAGGTGCAAAGGCGTACTAAATCTATATGTATATAGAGATTAGTACGCTTTAGTTGAGTTTATACTACTTATATTAAATGTTTGAAGATAAAAGAATTCCTTTAATGAGTTTTAAAGATAATTTATAGTTTATCATTAGTTAGTTCCGTTTTTTACAATATGATTAAAAAATATAAGAGTATATTGATAATATAGTAAAAAATAACTATGAAAATTATTCATTTGTTAAAAACAAATCGAAAAAATAAGGAGGAATAAAAAATTGGATATTAATTTAAATTCAGAGTCTTTTGGTTACAAGCAAGAATTGAAAAAGGCGTTAACATTGAAGGATTTAGTAATATTTGGAATAGTATTTATGGGGCCAGTATCTGTTATGACACTATTTGGTATAATGCATGTCTCATCACGAGGACACTCTGTTTTAGCTTACGCGATTGCTTTTGTAGCTATGCTTTTTACGGCATATAGTTATGGTGAAATGGTAACAGCATTTCCCATAGCGGGGTCTACTTATAGTTATACTCAAAGAGCGATTCATCCTAAACTTGGATTCTTATCAGGATGGGTAATGATATTAGACTATGTTCTAATTCCTATGTTGTTGTACTTGATTAGTTCAAGTTTTGCTAATGCAATAATTCCACAAATACCTATATGGGCATGGATACTAATTTATTCTATACCTATTACAATAATAAACTTAATTGGGGTGGAAGTTGCAGCTAAGGCGAATTCTGTTATGACAGTTATTATGTTTGCTGCTATCATAGCTTTTGTAGTTTTAGCATTAAAATATATAATTACTGGCAATGTAAGCACTGGAATTTCTATAGCTACAATATATAACAAAGATACATTTTCATTTAAAGGTTTAGTAAGTGGTTCTGCAATAGCGGTTGTATCCTATTTGGGGTTTGATGCTATAACAACACTATCTGAGGAAGCTAATGTAGGAGGCAAAAAAATAGGATTAGCAATTATGTTAGCTTGTCTTATTCAAACATTTATTTATGTTATAGTTGCATTTTTAGGTACAACCATAATTCCAGATTATACTAAAGTGGCTAATCCAGATACAGCTTTCTTTGATATAGCTTCAAAAGTTGGAGGGAATTTTTTGCAAATATTTATATCTATTGCAATTATGATTGCTGGGGTAGGAACATCATTAGCAGGACAATCGGCTGCGAGTCGTTTATTGTATGGAATGGGTAGAGATAAGGTTATTCCTGAAAAAATATTTGCATATCTACATCCTAAATTTAAGACACCTTTTAGCAGCATATTAGTTATGTCTATAATAGGCACTGTTGGAGCGCTGTTTCTAAATGTAACAACAGTATCAGAGTTAACTGCTTTCGGAGGATTATTTGGATTTACATGTGTAAATTTATCAGTTATAGTTTATTATTATTTTAAAAACAAAAGTGGAAAAATAATAAGACATTTGATTGTGCCATTAATTGGAATGTGTGTTTGTATCTATATATTATTAGGACTTTCTAGTATTGCCAAAATTGTAGGATTTACATGGATGGGATTAGGCATAGTATACCTTATTGTAAGATGCGGTATATCAGAAGAATTTAAGCAAAATATTTCAAGTGTTACTTTTAAGAAAGCATCTTAAGTATATGAAATTTAAAATTTAGTAGAATCAATTTTATGTTCTTTAGCATATCTGGACTCTATAAAGATGACATATAGGTGTCATCTTTTTCGTTGTACAATACTTAAGAAAGGATGTGTTACAATGAAAAAAGAAGTACTTGTGTTTATTTTTGATGGATATGCAGATTGGCGGTGATGCTTGGAAAGAACATAAAATAGGGAAATTATGTTGTATTTGAATGTTAAACCTGTAGAAAAAATTGATGAATGGTATAAATTTAATAAGCTGGGATTTTATCAACAGTTGTGATTTTAATAAAACGTTATGACAATGTATATTTTGAAAATTAAATAATACAGTGTGAAGAAGTAAATGACTTGTACTTATTGGAAACATAATTGGCTTTTATTTGTAAAAGTTATGATATAATTATTATTAGTAAATATTTTTATAATTAAAGGGGACTTATTTTGAAAGAAGGAAATGAAAATAATTATAGGCTTTGTTATGAAAATTTGTGTGAAGAATTTGTCAAATATGATCCTGAAGAAGTGGCTATAAGAAGCGGAGCTCACTATGATTTTGAAAAAAAACAATTTGAATTAACTTATTTTAATAAAAAATATCTAATTTCCTATCCGAAAGGAACTATTGTATTGGAGGAGGATAAAAATAAGGATATATCTACGGATGAAAATAGAGTACGGCTAATCCATAAGATGCTAATTTTGAGTTATTTATATCGAGCTACTAATAGCGGACTTACAAATAAGTGGGTACCATTTAGAGAATTAGAGGGAGTTGGGCACACTTATCATTATTTTGCAAAAATTGGTATAGATAAATTGGTTCAGTTTTTTGGGCATAGAGGTGAGCTTTTTTTAGAAGCTGGTCTTAAACTAGGTGGAAAAAAAGTTGATGTTGGAGATGTAGGTATAGAAATAAAGGTGCTTCCCAATGTCCCTATGGTTTTTGGCTTGTGGCTAGCAGACGATGAACTTTCAGCTGATGCTACTATTCTTTATGATTGTTCCGCAGTTAAAGAACTACATGTGGAAGATTTAGGTGGATTATGCTCTTTGGCTGTTAATGAAATAATTGCGGTTTCTGAATCAATTTAAAACATTTTATGCTATACACAGATGATATTCTTATTCAATGTCACAACTAAAAAGACAAACAATTTGCAAAACACTGCATTATTCAAAGTTGAATTATGTGGTGTTTTTGCTTCGCAATGTAATCAATTATACATATATACTAGAACCACGATACATGTATATATTGAAATTTATACGACGTAACTATTGAAGCTGAAGAGGGAAAAATTGTTCTTTGAGAATTGAATAATGTGGTGTTAAACAATAAATTTCTTATATTAATTTTAATGAATTAAGTTGAAAATAATGATATAATTACCAATAAATAAAAGAAAATATGGGGGTATAATTATGTCTAGTATGGTGCGGGTGGTTATTATTAATCTAATAATTATTTTAACTTTATTAGGTATTGGAATTTATGGATTTGTATTGTTTGTAAAACTTGCTAACAGAGGGATTAAAGCACTTGATATTTACATAGATGAAAAGACAAATAAGCCTTAACCTGTTAATCAATAGTAAAATAATACGAATTAAATAGGGGGGAATAGAGTGAGAAAACTTGATAAAGTAAATTGTCCGAAATGTGGACGGGAAATGGATAAAGGATATGTTTATTCGCCTGAACAAATATTGTGGACTAAAAGTGCTAAAAAAACGATGTTTGAATTTGATTATGAGAATTTGGTTGGTCCCTCAACTTTTAAATTTAAGAAATTATCAGCCTATAGATGTGAAGATTGCAAAATTGCTATATTTGAATATGATAATCCTATTTAAGAAATTCGTATTCTTCTTATTTAATGGCTCAACTACAAAAAAGCGAATAATTTACTGGAGCACCGCATTATTCATTTTGAATTTTGGGGTGTTTTTAGTTACTTTTTCAAAAATTACATTTTAATATTTATATATAAAGATAAAACGATAAATAAGTATTGCCAAGAACATGTGCAAGTATCTTAAAGTGAGGATACTTGTACATATTGAAAATATTGTGACATGACTTTTTAAATTAGAAATGAGAACGATGGTCTTTGAAAATGGAATAATGCAGTGTTAAAAATTCCTATGCTTTCTATAAAGCAATGAAAGTATATAGATTTTATGGTATAATTTTCATATTGGTTAAATCGTAGTTGTAAAATATTATGGACTAATTATAATAGGGAGTTGTTATTTTGAAAATCAACGAAAAAATATATTCATTAGTAAATAAAATATCAATCATTGGTATTCTTATTATTATAGGTCTGCACTTTTTGAAGATTGGAAATGTTAGTTTTTATATATTATTTTTATTTTTCGGACTGCAACAAATTTTTGATGGACTAAATAAAATTGAGTTGACACAGCAAAAAGATTCAAAAGAACATAACAAAATAAGCAAGAAAGGTGTTTTTGATGTGATTTGTGGGTTGGCTTTTATGATTGTTGTAATTATTGGGATTATTAGAAAAACTTTATGGTAAGGGGTTTTTATATTATTCTTATTTAACGAAACAATTGAAAAGGCAAACAATTTATAAGAACACTGCATTATTCAAAGTTGAATTCTGCAGTATTTTTGAGTCGCATTTCAAAGAACATGTACAAGTGCCTTAAAGTTAGTATACCTGTACATGTTGAAAAATTTGTGACGTAACTATTTAAATTGAAAATACGAACGGTGTTCTTTTATAAATGAATAATGTGGTGTTAAAAAGTAGAATTGTTTTACAATTATTGAGTAGATAATCATCTTTTATCAAGCAAATTATGATATAATTACCATTAACAAAGTCAAAATATTAAAATAGGACTAACTAATGGAGGAGTATAAATGGAGAAGGAAAAGATGAATTCAGCAATGCCATGTATATTAAATCGTAGAAGTGTCCGAGCATATACTTCAGAAGAAGTGAGTAAAGATGCTATCATACAAATGTTAACTGCAGCTAATTGGGCTCCATCTGGTAATAATATGCAACCATAGAGATTCTCCGTAGTAATGAATAATAAGGAACTAATAAAAAAAGTAGCTTCTCTTACTGTATACCATAATTGGGTAGAGACGGCCCCTTGTTTAATAGCAGTTTTTCTAGATACTAAAGCTCTAGACGATAAGGTTCCAAGTATTTATTTGAAACATGCTCAATCAATTGGAGCTGCAATACAAAATATGCTACTTGCTGCTCATGGACTAGGATTAGGTACTTGTTGGATTGGAGAAATATTAAAAAATGAAGATAAAGTACGAGAATTATTGGCAATTTCAGATGAATTACAGTTGATGGCCGTTATATCTGTTGGATACTCAAGTAGAAGTAATCTAAAATCTAATAGAAGAGACATTTCTGAAGATATTATAAGTTGGTTATAAAGTTAAGCATTTACTCTTTTCTAAAGTGAAATATGTATACCTATTTTGAAAAAGCAATAATAGTTAGAATACAATATTCTTATTTATGGTAACAACTGAAAAAACTAATAATTTACTCAAAAACTGCATTATTCAAATTTGAATTTTGCAGTTTTTTTCGTCGCACTACCAAGATTATATGTAATAGATATATAAACATAAAATATTCTTCTTGAAGTGAAAATAGATTAAGGAACTGAATGACCTTTTTAATCTATTTAGCTCGGTTAAACATCTAAAAAAATAACTCTATCAAAATTAATCATATCTTTATCATCTAATAGTCTTGCCTACAGCGTCTTGACAAGCTGTGTTTTCTTAAAATTATTATGTTATAGCATTCCAAATATGCTATAATTTTTATGTGTCTAAGTTAAAATTATAAATTTATGTGAAACAAAATTTCATGTATATTAAAAATATATACATTTTATTTATTGGAGGAATAGAAATGCAAATAGGTTTTTTTGATTCTGGTATCGGTGGAATTACTGTATTACATGATGCAGTAAGAATGATGCCTAATGAGGATTATATATATTACGCAGATACATTAAATGTTCCATATGGACCAAGATCGAAAGAGGAAGTAAAAAAACTTGTTTTTAGTGCTATGGACTTTATTGTTCAGCAAGAAGTTAAGGCGATAGTTATTGCTTGTAATACAGCTACAAGCGCAGCAATTGAAGATTTAAGAATTAAATATAGTATTCCAATCATAGGTATGGAACCTGCAGTAAAGCCTGCTGTCGAAAAAAATAAAAATATAAATAAACGAATCTTGGTAACAGCTACTGCGTTCACTTTAAAGGAAGAAAAACTACAAAATCTTATTACTAAATTAGATAATGAACATATTGTTGATTTATTACCTCTTCCGGGACTAGTTCAATTTTCGGAAAGATTTGAGTTTAATGAACAAATAGTATTACCTTATCTTAAGGAGCAGTTGTTTAAGTATGATTTAAGTAATTACGAAGCTATTGTTTTAGGTTGTACTCATTTTTCATTTTATAAAGATATGTTTAGAAAGTTACTTCCATCACAGGTTAATATACTTGATGGAAACATTGGCACTGTAAAGAATCTAAGAAGGATTTTGAAAGAAATGAATTCTTTAAATGAAGGTAGTGGTAATATTGTTTTCTATAACTCAGGATTCAAGGTTGAGGATAAAGTTGAATTAGATAAATACAAAAAACTATTTCAAAGACTTGATATTATTAATGAGTGAAGTTAATTTTAGTAATTCTAATAGTAAAACTGAATATATTTTTTATTAAAATAAAAATAGGAAACTATAACTATCATAGCTTCCTATTTTTAAAAAATTTATTTACTAAGAATTAATTTTGATTTTTCTATTACATCATTTTGCTTTTCTAAAGATGGTATTATATCTGGAGTGATTTTTAGTCCTTCGCCATACATTTTAATTGCAAAACTAATAGGGCATGACTCACCTTCGCCGCAGACTAAGCAAGGTATTGAGCCTCTTGCTATTATAATTTCTATATCTGTAATACCATGATATGTTTCAAAGAAGGTCTTGAGATTTGTAATAGCTACATTTTCGTGTTCTCCGCCTGAAACAATTATCAATATTACTTTTTTTAGATTTAGTTTTAAACCTTTATGTCTTAAAGAAAACCATCTTTCTAAAAAGTTATGAGTTAAAGCATTGATACCGAAAGCAGCGCCATAATATGTAGGAATTCCAAGAACCAATATTTCAGCCTCCTTTACTTTGCTTTCAACTGAGTTCCAATCATCTTGAATAATACAATGATTATTCTTTACACAATTGAAGCATCCTTCGCATGGGCCAATACTCAATTCTCTTAAGGAAATAAATTCAGTATTTGTATATTTACTATTTTCTAATACAGTTTTAACTAAAGTGTCAACTTTACTTTTACCTGTAGGGTCGCCACTAATACCTAAGACTCTCATCTTAATCAACCTCCATAAATATTTTATTTTAGAATAGAATTATATACATTATAGCTTATTTTTTCATTAAAATATGTAAAGTACTTTACATATTTTAATGAAAAAATACTAAAATTTGAAAGTTATATATATTATAAAAATAGAAACTTGTTTGAATTAACAGAAAATATTTAATATAATATTAATTGGACATAAATCCTTGTAAACTGAAATAATAATAGCTAGGTGGTGTCAATGTGAAAAAAAAAATTAAATGTATGAAAGATTTAGATTTGTTTCAACCACTAGATGATATTGAGAAACAAAAAATTGTTAAGCTTGCCCATAGTAGAGAGTTTTCAAAAGGAGAAATAATTTTTAATGAAGGAGAGCCTGCGGATGCAATATACCTTCTTAGGTCAGGTAAAATATTACTTTTCAAAATTTCTAGTGAAGGAAAAGAGATTTCATTAGATATATTAAATGAAGGTGATATATTAGGAGAAAATACAATTTTTGATGATATAGAGCATACATTTAGTGCTAGAGCATTAGAGGAGACTTTTATTTGTAGTTGTCAGAAAGTTGATTTTCCAAAGCTTCTTAGTAATCCTGAAATTTCTATTAAACTAATTAAATCGCTAACAAATAAACTAAATACATATACTGATTCAATGGCTAATATAGCTCTTTATAATGTGAAAAATAGAATTATGAATACTCTTATTCGGCTAAGTAAAAGATATGGAGTTGAAACTCCTAGTGGAATACAATTGGAAATACTATTAAGTCATGAAGATATAGCTCATCTTGTTAATGCATCAAGAGTAATGGTAACAAATATGATAAAAGAATTAAAAAATGAAGGAAAAATTATTATTGTAAATAGACATTATGTTATAAAAGAAGAGTATAAAATTAATGTACTCACAAAAAAATTGAAAACAGTTAATAACGAATAATTTACCTAAACACTGCATTATTCAAAGTTGAATAATGTAGTGTTAAAAGTTGGAAAGTTACAATTTCCTCAATCAGTAACTAAGTTAAAAACATTTGGTATCCTTAAAAATTTAGGTATCAAAATACCAGTAGAGCTTGAAACAAAGATAGACGAATCAGAGAAGCTAAAATATATTATAACATTGATTGAAACTTGGAATACTAATGAATGCAACTGACTTTGGATAATTAATAAAACTTGAGAGTCAGTTACACTCACTTTTTACTTTACTTTTACTATTTCAAAGTTTTCAGAGTTATCCATGTATAGACCATATATTTTAATTTCCTCACCATTGATGTGTTGGGTATTTATTAGTTTAACATTTACAGCTTTATCATTTGTAATAGATTTTAAGTCACTATCACTAATGAGTCCGTTGGTTCTATCCATATTACTTAATACATTAAAAACTTGATCTGATAATGAAACTTTGGCATCTCCAATTCCGACATAGTCCTTCATAAGTTAATTACTCCTTTCAATTTTAGTACCTTATATATTTTCTTCTAGTATGAAAAATTCATACTAGATTTTAGGAATATGGAAAACATTTTTTAAAATTAAGAGAATTTAGTTCTCCAAAAAGTTTTGAATCTAATAATATACAGAAGTATTTTGTTGATGGGAATATCATCAAATTTATAACGCTGGAAGAATTCATTATTTTGAAAACATTACAATGAAATCCATAAATCCTAAACCAGTATAAGTGTTTCAAAAAAATGGTCAAGTTCTGAGTATGCAGTGCTTGCTTCTGGTGAAGATTTCCCTGATGCCTTATCTCTCTGGATCAGCATTAGCAGAACTATCGAGTAGTCCTATTATTCTTAGAAAGTATGGCTGATAGGCAAGATATTATTAGTGAGTTAGTTACTTTGAAAGCAGATGTGAAAATGAAATGGATTATTGGTGGAGAAGCTGTCATTCCTTCATTTGTAGTATATAAAGTATTTAAATAGTTTATATAAAGCAATTACAAAAGAG
>NZ_JAEEGC010000143.1 GCF_019207025.1 Clostridium thailandense
CATATTTCATATGCGTTTATTGATGTAGCAGCAATATTCCCTATAACTCCATCATCACCAATGGCTGAACACGTTGATGAATGGGTAGCACAAGGAAGAAAAAATATTTTTGGACAAACTGTAAAAGTTATGGAAATGGAATCAGAAGGCGGAGCAGCAGGAGCTGTTCACGGTTCATTACAAGCAGGTGCATTAACATCTACATATACTGCATCACAAGGTCTTTTACTTATGATACCTAACATGTACAAAGTAGCTGGAGAACTTCTACCAGGAGTATTCCATGTATCAGCAAGAGCACTTGCTGCTAACTCACTTAACATATTTGGAGATCATCAAGACGTTATGGCTTGTAGACAAACTGGTTTTGCAATGCTTGCAGAAAGTTCAGTACAACAAGTTATGGACTTATCAGCAGTAGCTCACTTAGCAGCAATAAAAGGAAGAGTTCCATTTTTAAACTTCTTTGATGGATTTAGAACTTCACATGAAGTACAAAAGATCGAAGTTTTAGAATATGATGAGTTGAAGAACTTAGTTGATATGGATGCTGTAAATGCATTTAGAAGAAGAGCATTAAATCCAGATCACCCAGTAACTCGTGGTACTGCTCAAAATGCAGATATATACTTCCAGGAAAGAGAAGTTTCAAATAAATATTATGAAGCAATTCCAGAAATAGTAGAAAACTATATGTCTGAAATAACTAAGTTAACAGGAAGAGAATACCACTTATTCAATTACTATGGAGCACCAGATGCTGAAAGAATGGTAATAGCTATGGGTTCAGTATGTGATGCAATAGAAGAAACAATAGACTACCTAATGGCTAAAGGAGAAAAAGTTGGTTTATTAACTGTTCACTTATATAGACCATTCTCATTAGATCATTTCTTCAAATATATACCAGAAACTGTTAAGAAAATAGCTGTTCTTGACAGAACTAAAGAACCAGGTTCAATAGGAGAACCATTGTACTTAGATGTTAAAAACGCATACTATGAAAGAGACTTTAAGCCAACAATAGTTGGAGGAAGATATGGATTAGGTTCAAAAGACCCAGTTCCATCACAACTTCTTCCAATATTCGAAAACTTAAAATTAGAAGCTCCAAAGAATGGATTTACAATTGGTATAGTTGATGACGTAACTAACACTTCATTACCAGTTGGAGAAGATATAGATGCAACACCAGCAGGAACTAAGGCTTGTAAATTCTGGGGTCTTGGATCAGATGGTACTGTTGGAGCAAACAAGAGTGCTATAAAGATCATAGGAGATCATACAGATATGTATGCACAAGGATATTTCTTCTATGACTCAAAGAAATCAGGTGGAATAACAGTTTCACACTTAAGATTTGGTAAGACTCCAATTAAGTCACCATACTTAATAAACAAAGCTGATTTCGTAGCTTT
>NZ_JAEEGC010000144.1 GCF_019207025.1 Clostridium thailandense
TTGAAGCCTGGAAATATCTCCTGGAGCATAATTCAACTTTCGTTGGTGGACATCTATAGTGCGACAGCCCCAACCAAATTATTTCTCTATAGTAATTTTAGCATTCTCCAACTTCACTAAATTAGCTAAAGTATCTCCTACTGGACATCTTTTTTCTATAAGTTCAACAAGTTCTTTTATATTTTTTTCTGGTGAATTACTTTTTATGTGAAAATTAAATCTTATATTGGAATACCCTGGCCTCACATCAGATACCCCCATAAATCCATCAGTATCCAAATCACCTTCCAAGTCAACCCAAAAATCCTCAAGCTCTACTCTGAGTTTTTTTGCGAAAGATGCAGCCACAATTGTTTGACATGCTCCAAGGCTACATAATAACATCTCTACAGGGTTCATGCCTGTATTAGTTCCGCCTAAGCTTTCAGGTTCATCAGCAATAACTTTGAATCCTCGGGATTCTCCCTCTACTTTAAGTCCTTCTTTTTTTCTAACAGTAGCTTTAAAAGTACATAGCGACATAAAAATCTCCTCCTTTAATTTTAAAATACCTGCAATGCTTATCATTAGTATAGCAAGTACTTTTATGTATTTCAATACTTTACCAAAATATTTTTTGATCTACGATAATATAAAATATATAAATTAAGTCATAGTTATTCCATTAAAACATAAACTTGGAATAATTTATTTAAATTTTCTATTTACACTCACTATCTATAATTTATTCAAATATTATCGTCAACTATATTTACGAAAATAGTTGACAATTCCTTTCCGTTTATATATACTTCATTATGTGGCAAGCATTGTTCTTGATATTTTATAGATCCACACAGTTTTAGTTAATCTTAAAATGTTTTTTAGATTTAAAGTATTTATTCGGGGGCGTTAAATATGAAAAAATTAGCAAAAGAAATTATTGCAGGAAGACGTTTAAAAAGAGGAGAAGATTTCAGCTTATTTTTAAACGCAGATGAAACTGAACTACTCGAAGGTGCTAATCTGATTCGTGAGTCATTGTGTGGTAACAAAGTTGACCTTTGCACTATTATTAATGGTCGCAGCGGTCGCTGTAGTGAAAACTGTAAATTTTGTGCCCAGTCTGCTCACCATCATACTAGCATTAAAGAATATAAATTTTTAGATCCTAATGTAATTTTAAAAGATTGTAAAAGAAATGAATTAAGTGGCGTACATCGCTATTCTATTGTCACTGCTGGTAGATCTTTAACTGGTAAGGATTTTGATAAAGCAATTGAATCCTACAAAAAAATTCATAAGGAATGCGACATTAAACTTTGCGCTTCTCATGGCCTTATAACCGAAGAAGGATTTGTTCAGTTAAAAAAAGCTGGCGTTTCAATGTATCATGCAAACATAGAAACCTCTAAACATAACTTTCCTAATGTCTGCACTACTCATACATATGAGGATAAAATTTATGAAATTAAGCTAGCAAAAAAAGTAGGTCTTATGGTTTGCTCCGGCGGTATCATTGGCTTGGGAGAAACTTGGGATGATCGTATCGATATAGCTGTAAGCCTGTCAGAATTACAAATAGAGTCTATTCCTATCAATGCACTTATGCCTATTAAAGGAACCTATTATGAAAATTTGGAGCCTCTTTCTGAAAACGATATTTTAAGAACTATTGCTATCTTTCGCTATATTAATCCGAATGCATATATTCGCATGGCTGCAGGCAGAAACTACTTTAAAGATGGTGGTGCAAGGATATTCCTATCTGGTGCTAATGCTACAATAACTGGAGATATGTTAACAACTGCAGGTAATAATACTGCACAGGATAAAATAATGTTAACTAATTTAGGCTTTGATATTTC
Organism: Clostridium thailandense; assembly: GCF_019207025.1. Classification (GTDB taxonomy): domain Bacteria; phylum Bacillota; class Clostridia; order Clostridiales; family Clostridiaceae; genus Clostridium_AM; species Clostridium_AM thailandense. Next base: position 1,848 of record NZ_JAEEGC010000144.1, read on the forward strand.
GAAATAACCCTTAACTATAAATAAAATTTAACTGGAGGATAACTATGGAAATTAAATCCAATTCCTACAAAATGTCAATTATCGGGATCATGGCTGCAGTCACTTGTATTCTTGGCCCCTTATCTATCCCTATTGGTGTGGTACCAATTTCTTTCACAAACTTAGCAATCTACTTTGCAATTTATACACTTGGGATGAAAAAAGGCACTCTCAGCTATATAATATATATGTTACTCGGTTTTGTTGGTATTCCCGTATTTTCCGGTTTTACTGGTGGTCCATCTAAACTTTTAGGACCAACCGGTGGATATATTATCGGATTTGCCTTTATGGCTCTAATTGCAGGATTTTTTATTGATACTTTTTTTAATAAATGGTATTTATGCTTTGTAGGTATGATACTTGGCACAGCTGTATGTTATGTCTTTGGCAGCATTTGGTTATCATATCAAGCTCATATACCCTCAAGTTCAGCGTTTGCTGCAGGTGTAATCCCTTTTATACCTGGGGACCTTGTTAAAATTTTAATTGCTACTTTTATAGGCCCTCAAATTCGTAATCGACTAATTAAAGCCAATTTGTTTCAGGCTTAATTAATTTATTCAAATACATAGAAAGTTAGAATTCACACAGAATTTTTCAACTCCACATGAATTCTAATTTTTTATGTCATTTAAATTCTAAGAAACATAAAGAAAGTTTTATTACCCTGTAATATCTTTGCTTTTATATCCCCTTTCAGAAATCGGAGCAATAGGTCGAACTTGGCTTGTCAATAGTATAATTGCACCTAGTATCGATATTGCCGCCCCTAAATATAATGCATAATTATATCCGCGAGTATCAACAACAACCCCGGTAATAAGTGGAGCAGTTATGCCCCCTATAGTAGCGCAAGTCGCATAGAGACCCGTGATTTTGCCTGCATTCTTTGGTGAAAAGATTATTGGCATTGAATAATATCCTCCCATTGTTAAGCATAATACACCATTTGATGCCGAAATCAATGCCACCGCTGAAATAGGATTAGATGCCTGAGTTCCAAAGATCAATAAGATACCAGCTCCCACCATACCGATAAGAGGAAAGAGTTTTCTTCCCATATTATGTCCAAACTTTTTAGCTGCCTGATCAGCCAGCCAGCCACCAAACGGATACGTAAAGGTTGCAACTATATATGGCATCATTGTATAAAGAGCACTTGTGCTCATTGCAAAACCTTTTCCTTTAACAAAATACGTTGGCAACCAAGTCATAAATAAGTAGAATAAATAATTAGTGCAGAAAAATGATATGGCACCAGTCCAAACAGATACCGTAGAAAATATATCTCTTGAAGTTAAGTTAACGACCTTACCAGAATCGTCAACCTGAACTCCTTGATCTGCTCTAATATATTTTATTTCTTCCTTACTCACTCCAGGTTGGTCTTCAGGCTTGTCCTTGCCAAGTTTCCACCAGATGATTACCCAAATAGGTGCAAGAAATGAAAAGGAATAAAATACTGTCTGCCAGCTCCAGGTTCTAATGATCCACGCAGAGATGGGCATAGCTAGTCCTATACCAAGAGAAACTCCCATAATACTTAATCCCCAAGCTAATCCAGATTCCTTTTTAGGTATCCATTGTGCAATGATTGTAGACATAGCGGGAAGAGAAACTCCTTCTCCCCACCCCATGGCAATACGTATTAGTAACATAAGTCCTAATGTTGCTCCATATGGAGTAAGAAAAACAAATACTGACCACCATATTGCACCAAACATTACAACCTTACTCCCACCAAATCGGTCAGCTAACCATCCACCTGGAATCTGAGTGCAAGCATAACCAATGAAAAATGCTGTAGAAACTAAACCAAACTGAGTGGCAGTCCATCCAAAATATTTCATCATTGAAGGACCCGCCATTGACATGCATGATCTATCCATATACAAAACCATATAACACGCAGTCAGCAATAAAGTAATTTTCCATCGTTTGTTACCAACTTTTGAACTCATAATAATTCCTCCTTATTTTTTAACATGGGTAAAAGTGGTATAAAATTTTTAAATAATCTCAGGCGTTTGGCTCTTTTGCTATTTTTTAATATTTCATTACAAAAAACGCCAATACTGCAATTTTAAACTATTGCAGTATTGTCTTTTTTATCATATTTTAATTAACTTCAAGCTGTTTTTCATGTTGTGATTTATGCGTTATAGGTTCAAGTTTTGCAACCAAAGCTAAAACAGAACCTATAACGCATATACCTGCACATATCCATAATGCATATCCATAAGCAACTGCCTTAGTTGCGCCAGATTTGAGACCAGCATCAATTACAAGTCCAGTTACAGTTGGTGCAAGTACTCCAGCAATAGCACCCAATATTCCTGCGAGACCAGAATATACACCAGCAAGTGATGGACATATAGCAGGTGCTACTGAGAAATAACCTCCCATAGTTAAACAAAGGAATCCATAGGACAAAGATACTGCTGCAATTACAACAGTTGAATTAGATGCATTAGCACCTACAAAAATAAGAACTGCAGCACCTATCATACCAATTACCTGTACTAATTTACGTCCAACTTTATCTCCTAATTTACTGGAAGCTGCATCTGCAACAAAGCCACCAATAAAGTAAGTAAAGATACCTACTATAAAAGGAGTTGCTCCTGCACTTATTTTCATTCCGCGTCCAATAGAAAAATAGTTTGGAAGCCATGTAGTACAGAAGAAATACATATAGGTTGCACATGCATAAGATAGACACATCAACCATACAGCTGGTGTACTCATAACATCTGATTTTGTAATATTTGCATTTACTACTGATACATGACCCTCTGGCTTTTGATGAATATATTCAATTTCTGCTTTATTAACTTTTTTGTGCTCAGATGGATCAGATTTACCAACTAACAACCAAATAATGCACCATATTGGAAAAAACAATGCGTATATATAGAATAACTTTTTCCATCCAATTATAGGAAGCAGTGCTGCCGCAAGATACATATTAATAGCAGAACCTGTTGGACATCCAGCCTGAACAAAGCCACAGGCAATACCAGATTCCTTCTTTGGAATCCATCTTCCAAGGTTAGACATCGCGCCTGGAACAATACATCCTTGAGCAACACCTTCTAGAACACGAACTAAAATCATAAGTCCAATAGAAACTCCAATGACAGGTGTTAAGAAGGTAAATAAACCAGAAAATAACAAGCTTACAATAAGCACTTTTGTGGCTCCGTACTTATCAGCAATAGCACCGGATGGCACCATAGTAATCATATAACCCGCAAAAAATGCAGTAGAGGCATATCCAAATTGTGCCGATGTCCATCCAAATTCTTTCATAATAGCCGGTCCCGATACAGAGAATACTGTTCTACCTAGGAACATTACCATATAAGAAAGTGCCAACACTGCTGCTACTGCCCACCGTACATTCGTTTTTTTTGTATCACTCATAAAAAATCCCCCTAAATTATTATATAAACATTAAAATTACCAACTTGCATGCATTCTTTCTAGTGGAACTCTAATCAATCCCTTTTCCTTTATACGTGCATAAATCTCAAATCCTCTTTTACACTGAAATACACACTCTAAGCAGGGATCTTCGTCACAATACACATAAGCATCTTCATCTGCTAAGGCAAATACAAAAGTTGTTTTTTTAGGGTTTACCACATACTTTAATTGGCCACCAGTAAATGTTCTAAGATACACCCATTCTATTGAAATATTTTTATTCTTTATTTTCCAAAAAACTTCAACTACATTTTCGTTGTATCCACCTATAATTTTATAATCAATCAAAAATTCATCCGAAAATTCCGAAGGAGCTTGTGCTTCCAGCCGCTCCATTTCTTCATCACAACATTCGGGAAGTACTCTTTCTTTTAAACTTAATGCCTGAAAAATACTTCCACAATGCCTGCACTGATAAAATCCTAGCGGTGGGCATAAAACTTTAGGCTTTTTTGCTTCTCTGGACCTTCTTGGTCCAAATTCCTCATACTGCAACTTGCTTCCTCCTCCACCTGCATTCGTGCTTTTAGATTTTCTTTCAATAAACTTTTTTTTACCTTTCCGCTATCAGTTCTCGGAATTTTATCTATAACTTCTAGCCTTTCTGGCCAATATCGTTTCGGAACTTTTTTCTGCTTCATATAACATAAAAGATCTTTTAACTCTAAGGATTCCACTCCTTCTTTAAGTACAATATAAACACAGATGCGTTCTCCAAGACGTTCATCAGGCATTCCAATTACCGCCTGATCCCGAATCATTGGACACTCGGCAATATAGTCACTTATAAGGTTGGAGTTAAGATTTTCCCCACCTCTTATGATCATATCCTTTTTTCTTCCAATGATATTAATATTTCCATTTACGCCGCCTACACAGAGGTCGCCGCTGTAAAACCATCCTTCATCATCCAGTGCCTTATTAGTAATTTCTTTATCATTAACATAGCCTACAAACACATTGGGACCTCTTGAAACTTCTTCTCCAACAGTCCCTAGCGGAACTTCTTGTCTATTTTCATCTACAATTCGTATTTCTATTCCTTCCATGACTCTTCCTGAAGTGGTACCCATTAACTCTAAGGTTTCTTCTGGTCTTACAAATACATGAGGAACACTTTCTGTAGATCCATAAACTTCACATAATTTGATTCCATGCTCATAAGCTTTTAGGACCATATCTCCTGGCACTGGAGCTCCACCACAAAGATAAAATTTTAACGAATTCAGTCGTAGTTTTTTCATCTTCATATCATTTAAAATATCGTAAATAAAGGGAGTGGAACCCATTGAGTACGTACATTTTTCCTGGTTCATCAATTTAATTGCATCAATACTTTTAAATTTACTTTGTAAAACTACCTTTGCTCCTAAAAGCATAGGTGAAATAATTCCATGATGAAAACCAGTAGCATGATTTAGTGGAGCTGGCATAAAAATTATGTCCTCTTTAGTGAGACCCAGCTCCTTATTAAAATAACTCTCACTGAATACTATATTATTATGAGTTAACATAACTCCCTTTGCTCCTCCAGTAGTTCCTGAAGTGCAAAGAACAGCTGCAACATTATTGCTGTCAACTCTTATTTGATCTTCTAGAGGGGTATAACTCGAAAGTATCTCTTTTAAAGTAACCGTATCACTATCTTTGGGTTTTATGTTATCCAGCAATACAATGTGCTCTAAATTTTTTATATGCTTCCTAGCTGATAGAATCAATTCTTCATAATTAGTTTTATGATGCCATGTTGGACAAAGAAAGATTTTGCTGCCTGTTAAGTTTAAAATATCCTGAACTTCTTCTCTGCTATAGCACATCCCAATAGGATTAGCCACAGCGCCTACTTTAATACATGCAACAGTAACAAGAACAAATTCGCTCCATATTGGGATTTGGTAGGATATAACCTCCAATGGTTTAATTCCTGCCTTAATAAAATATGAAGCAATAATCGCTGCTTTTTCATCCAACTCTTTGTAAGTATAACGATATCCTCTATCATCTACCACAAACTCTCGCTCTCCATAATCTTTTACAGATGCATTCCAATAATCTGAAAGGGTTTTCTTTCCCCAATAACCTAGTTTTTCATACATCTCCTTTTGAGCATTATTTATTTTTATTCCATATATCATAATTTTATCTCCTTATAAACAGATTTCTAAATATCAAAATATACGATACTTAAAAATCGTTATTCAGGGACGTAACCATTCTCCGCTAAGTAGTTGGAATGATTAGTCATCAGCTGCAAGATAACATATCAATAAGCATTTATTAATTATAAATTCTTTGCAATTCGAAATTCCTTAATTATTGCTGGTACTACTTCAAATACATCTCCTACCAAACCATAATCTGCTACTTCGAAAATCGGTGCAGATGCATCCTTGTTAATTGCTATAATAACATCGGAAGAACTCATTCCTGCTAAGTGCTGCACAGCACCAGAAATTCCACATGCAATGTAAATCTTTGGCGTAACTGTTTTACCAGTCTGACCCACTTGCTTTGTTTGAGGAATCCAACCTGCATCTACTGCTGCTCTTGAACCTCCTACTGTTCCACCAAGCACATCTGCTAGTTCTTGGAGCATTGCAAAGTTTTCTGCCGCCTTCATTCCTCTACCACCAGATATAATAAATTCAGCTTCTTCAATCTTAATTCCTAAATCATCTTTTGATTTAAGGAACTCGATTAATTTTGTAGTTATATCTTCTGAATTCATTTTTATATTTTCTCTGATGATCTCAGCATTATTACTTTCTACTTTTTCTGGTTTCTTGAAATTGCAAGGTCTTACAGTACCCATTTGTGGACGAGTCTCGCTGCAAAGAATCTGTGCATACAAATTACCACCAAAAGCTGGTCTTTCCCAAACCACATTTCCAGTTTCTTCTTCCAAGAATAAAGCAGTACAGTCTGCAGTAAGACCAGTTCTTAAGCTAACTGCAACCTTAGATCCCAAATCTCTTCCGTTTATAGTGGCACCTATCAAGATAGTGTTAGGTTTATATTTACGGCATAACTGTAAGAACACATTTCCGTATGCATCTGAAGAATAGTTAGCATACTCATCTCCTTGCACCACATAGATTTTATCTGCGCCATAGTAATTAGCTTCTTTAACCGCTTCATCCACATCCTTACCAATAACTACAGCACATAAATTTTGTTTTAAGCCATCTGCAAGTTTTCTTCCTTGTCCCATAAGTTCAAAACCAACATCCTTAGGTTTACCTTGAAAACATTCTATAAATACCCATACATCTTTATATTGCTCTAACCCCATAGCCAAAAGCCTCCTTTAAAGTATTTTTCCTTCCATTAACTTACCTACTAAAACCTTTGCAGTTTCTTGAGGATCCTTAACTTCCATCATTTCACAGTTAGCTTGGCGTTTTGGTGTAAAGGTTGCCTTTACTCTTGTTGGTGAACCCTTAAGACCTATTTTTGTTGAATCTATTTCAGGTAAATCTGCAAAATGGATTTCCTGAATATCTGCTTTCATAGCATCCATAACACCTTTAATAGTTCTATATCTCACTTTGTTACTTTCTTTAGGGGAAGTACAAAGTAATGGAAGTTTTGTTTCTAAAATTTCAGTACCTTCTTCTAACTTACGTTTTACAATTACCTTATCGCCTTCCATTTTAATATCAAGAACAAAGGTTATTCTTGTAATACCAAGATGTTCTGCCATACTTGGAGCAGTTTGTCCAGTATCTCCGTCGATTGCCATTACTCCCCCAAGAATCAAGTCAAATTCCCCTAATTTTTTTATTGCCTGAGATAAAATATAGCTTGTTGCATATGTATCAGAACCACCAAAAGCTCTGTCTGTAACTAAGTATGCTTTATCTGCCCCCATAGCAAGACCTTCTCTTAAAACAGCCTTTGCTTGATCAGGTCCCATTGAAATAATAGTTACTGTACCACCATACTCTTCTTTCAATTTAAGTGCCTGCTCTAAAGCATGTTTATCATATGGATTCATTATGCTTGGAACACCTGTACGGATTAGCGTATTTTTTACTGGATCAATTTTAATTTCTGTTGTATCAGGAACCTGTTTTATGCAAACAACGATGTTCATTTCCTTTCCTCCTTACTTATATTCCTTCTCTAATGCACCTGCGATAGTTATTCTCTGTATTTGGTTAGCACCTTCAAATATTTGGAATACCTTAACGTCTCTCATAAGCTTTTCAACTGGATATTCTTTGCTGTATCCATAACCACCAAATATCTGTACTGCATTTGATGTAACCTCCTGAGCAACATCAGATACAAAGCATTTTGTAATAGCCCCTTCTTTACGAACAAGGTTTCCTGCATCCATCAATCTCATAGTATTATTTACTAGACATCTGGAGGCTTCTATTTTCATAGCCATATCTGCAAGCATTCCCTGTACTAATTGGAAGTTAATTAATGGTTCACCAAATTGCTTTCTTTCTTTTGCATATTTTACTGATTCATCTAAAGCTCTCTGCATAATACCTACTGCTAAAGTAGCAACAAATGCTCTTGATAGATTTAATGCATTTAAAGCTAGTTTGAATCCAGAACCTTCTGGTCCAAGCATTGCAGAAGCTGGCACTCTCACATTTTCAAAAGTAACATCTGTAGTATTAGATAATCTAAGTCCCATCTTATTCTCATGCTTTCCAATAGTAATCCCTGGAGCATTTGCATCCACTATAAATGCAGAAATTCCTTTGGCACCTGCTTCTGGATTTGTCTTAGCGAAAACTACAAATAGTGAAGATAAGGTTCCATTGGTTATGAAAGTCTTCGCTGCATTTATAATATAATCATCTCCATCTTTTACAGCAGTTCCTCTCATACCTGCAGGGTCAGAACCTGCATTTGGCTCAGTTAAACAGAATGCTGCAAAGTTACCTTTTCCAATAACATCTGCAAAATGCTTTCCTTGTTCAGGAGTACCCGAAAGAATTACATTTCTTAAAGCAACGAAAGTAGTAACAAGAGTAATTGCATAACCTGGATCTACTTTTGCAAGTTCTTCAAATATCATAGCTGTAGTTTCATAGCTTAATCCCGTTCCACCATATTCTTCAGGAATTTCAAGCATATGAAGTCCCATATCAAAAGCAGGTTTAAACAATTCTCTTGGACATTCACCTTTTTCGTCACACTCTTGAACGTATGGCTTAATTTCGTTTTCTGCCATCTCTTTTACAAGAGCAATTAATTCTTTCTGTTCATTAGTGTATAATAAGCTCATTACTTTTCGCCCTCCCTGTTATTTTTTAAGAAGTTTTAACCCAGCTACAGCTCCTTTTTCTATGGATTCCTTAATTACTTCATCACTATAGCCTAATTCTTTCATGATTTCTTCAGTATGTGCACCTTGAGGTTTGCAAATTTCTAATTTAGGTTCTGGATTAGAATTAAATAAAATCGGATTAGTAGGAACCATTCTCTTTCCTGAAGGGTAATCTACCTTAGCTAGAATATTGTTTGCCCAAACTTGCTCATCTTCATAAACATCTAAAGGCTCATTTGCTGATTCACATGGCAGTTCATTGTCAGAAAGCATTTTCACTAGATCTTCTCTATTTATATTAGATATAGCTTCATCAAGCTTGTCTATTACTTCATGATTCAACTTGTTTGAATTTAATTCTGCACAATTTTTGTACTTAGGATTTCCAACCATGTCCTTAATTCCTAGCAACTCCATAATCTTATCATAATCTCTGTCATATTCAGGACAGCACATTACGACCCATTTTTCATCCTTTGTTCTATAGCAGTTGTTAAATGGATTTACAACTTCCTTTCTGCTCTTAGGATACTGATTCCCATATTGCGCTGAAATCATAGCAACACTTAGCATAAAAGAGGCAGCATGTTGAAGACCTACTGTTACCTTATCGCCTGCTCCAGTTTTCTCTCTTCTATAAAGAGCACCACATATACCAGCGAGTAATGCTATAGAAACCTGAAAATCTCCAAATCCATTAGGTGGATTCATTGGAGAACCGCCTTTATCTACAGTTGTACCTAATACTCCTCCCCTTGCCATATAGCAGGTAGCATCAAAGCCTGGCTTATCTTTTGCCGGTCCTTTTTCTCCATAACCTAAAACTTGGGCAAAAATAAGTCTTGGGAATTTTTCTTTTAAAGTATCATAATCTAAACCTAGTTTAACTAATCCTTTTGTTCTTGTATTAGTAACAAATACATCTGCTTCACTTAATAACTTATACATAACTTCAAGTCCACGTTCTGTTTTTAGATTGATAGTAATACATCTTTTATTCATATTTGCTACATCATATGCTAAATTCTCCTCGTCGGAAAAAGGCATATTAAATACAGCTCCTTGTCCTCTTGCTGGATCTCCTTTTGGAGCTTCAACTTTAATTAAATCAGCGCCCCACTCCCCCATTACTCTTACAGTAGTAGGAGCTGCTAAGTACGTGGTTAAATCTACAACCTTAACACCTTTTAACGGTTCCATCTTTATCCTCCTATTTTGCCTATATTTACATTTATAGCCTTTCGAAAAACTTCGAAAGGCTACGTTCAGTCAATTAATATCAGCTAGCTAAGAATTTCGATAATGCCACCGTTTTCAATTAGCTTTCTAGAAGCAGTTAATCTTTGAACTGTTCTTGGTCCTTCTTCTAGCCACATTGCACGGCAGTCACGATATAATCTTTCAACTGGTCCATATGTGCAATCTTCAAAATATCCGATTCCTCCGAATATTTCTAACATAGAGTCAGATACCGTTCTAACAGTATCAATACTGTGTAGTTTACACATAGCAGCCTTCATTTCAATATCTTTGCCTGCTTCAAAGTCTTTTGCGAAATCGTATACCATTAATCTTAATGCATGTACTTGAGTTCCCATATCAGCAATTGTCTGTTGGATTGCTTGTCTTTTAACTAATGGTTTTCCAAAAGTTACTCTATCTTTTGCTCTTTGGATTGTCATTTCTAACATTCTTTGAGCCATTCCAAGGTTACTAACTGCTATATGAGCTCTTGATACTGATAAAGAGTGCATTGCTATTTTAAGGCCGTCTCCTTCATTACCAAGTAAATATTTTTTGTGTAGTTTCATGTTAGTGAATTTTAATCCAGCATGTCCTGCACCACGACAACCCATCATATGAGGCATTGGAACAGTTTCATATCCTGGAGTATCAACTGGTACGAAGAATGCGGATAATCTCTTTTCCTTTGGAGCCTCTGGATCAGTAACAGCAATTACATATGCGAATTCACAACAGTCAGTATGAGATATTAACGTTTTCTCTCCATTCATGATGTAGTAATCGCCTTCTCTTACAGCTCTTGTATGAAGGTCTGCACCTGTACCACCTGTTTCTTCAGTTAGAGCAAAGCATGTGAATATTGTCTTATCAGCGAATTTATCCATATATTCATCTTTTAATTCTTTCTTTCCAAAGTCATCAAGAATTCTCCAGTTCATATCTGCTGCATAGTGAAGGTGCATACGCATTCCACCAGGTCCTCTACTGAACTCTTCTTGTACTTGTAAAATTTCCAATTCATTTAGTCCCCATCCACCATATTGTTCTGGTAAACAGCATCTGTATAAATTGTTTTCAATTGATAAATCAAAGAATCTTTGTGGAAACTTATTAGTTACCTCAACTTCCTTTTGAATTTCTTCAAAAGGACCTTCAGCTAATTCTCTAATTTGTTTTAAATATGCTTTAAATTCTTGTTCACTTAATTTTGACATTTTTTCTCCCCCTTGGTATTTGTTTTTGATTTGATCTTGATACGATTATAACAAGGAGATTTTTATAAATCTAATAGATATTTGTATGCAATTCATAGACTTTTCTGCATATATATTTATCAATTAATATTTGATTTCGAATATTCAGGCTAAACAGACATAGCAAAATAAGGATAACTGAAAAATTCTGCTATCCTTTTCTTATAATCATGATTTTACCGCTATTCTAAAACTTGCTAACTTATGAAAATTTTGATTTAATTCAATTATAAACAAGATTTCCTAAAAAGACCAATTGATATTTTTGAGAAATCTATAGAATAAGTCGAATATAAAACAAAAAATTTGAAGAGGTGATCTCAAATGCAATTAAAACAACTGGAGTATTTTTATGTTTTAGCAAAAATGGAGCACTGCACAAAAGCAGCTGAAAAGCTATACATCACACAGCCTAGTTTAAGTCATGCAATTTCAGAATTAGAAAAGGAGTTAGGTACGCAGCTATTTCAAAAGGAAGGGCGAAACATACATTTAAATAAATACGGACAAACTTTTTTTCCTCATGTAGAAAAAGCACTAACAGAGCTAAAAATTGGTGAAAAGAAAATGTTAGAACTACTATATCCAAATAAGGGCAATATAGACTTAGGATATCTCTATAATCTAGGAGATCGTTTTGTACCAAAAGTTATTACAGCCTTTTTGAATAATACAGACTATAAAGACACCAAATTTTCATTTGGACAAGGAAATACTCCAAACCTTATTGATTCTTTAAAGAAAGAAAAATTCGACTTTGTTTTCTGCTCCTATGTCGAAAATGAACCAAATATCGACTTTTTTCCTGTAATCCAAGAAGACTTAGTTGTTATTGTTCCAAAAGCTCATCCGCTTGCAAAATTTAAGAGTGTTACCTTAGAGCAACTATCTTCTTATCCTTTTGTGGCCTTTAGCCACAAAAGTGGATTACGTCCTATCATTGATAATGTTTTTAAAAGTGTAAATATTACACCTAACATTGTTGCCGAAACAGAGATCGATACTTCTGTGGCAGGTCTCGTAGAAACAAACTTCGGAGTAGCAATTATTACAAATATACCAGCTCTAAAAGATTTTAACATTAAAATATTAAAGCTTAAAAATGCTAATTCAAAGCGACTAATATATTTAGCTAAAATAAAAGATAAACATCTTTCACCTGCTATGGACTCATTTCAATCCTTTGTTATTAAATATCAAAATGAGAACAATCTTAGCATATACAATACTTAGTTGAGTATTATTAATCTATACCTTATACACAAATATCATTTTTAAAAATAATCAATGTAGCTTATATAAGCTACATTGATTTGCCTTTTTGACTAATACTAATTTTATCTCTAATTCGCTAATTTTTTTACAAAATTAGCCTTCTGTGATTTTAAATTTTTATAGTCTTATATTAAAATTTTACAATATATATTTCATTGGTGTAAAGCGTATTCCATCTTGTATCAATTCTTTATCAGTAACTACAAATCCTAATTTTTCATATTGTGTTCTATCAAACTAATCATGCTCTCTCCAAAGCAGCAAGTCCTGTTCTAACTATTTCTTTTATCCCATAAGTTTTCATTAAGTCGATAAACTCACATATCTTTCCTTCATCACCGGTTACCTCAATAGTTATGCTTTCTGTTCCCATTGATACTATATTACCTCTAAAAACATTAGCAGTTTCTATAATTCTTGATTGATTACCTTGATTTATACTAACTTTTACAAGAGCTAACTCTCTATAAATAGAATTATTAGGCTCTAAAACTGTTACTTTTATAACATCTATTAGCTTATTTAATTGCTTATTTATTTGTTCCAGCATTTGTTCATCTCCAATAACTACAATAGTCATACGAGATATATCTGGGTCTTCTGTAACTCCTACGGTTAAACTATGAATATTATAACTTCTCCTACTAAATAATCCTGATATTTTGCTTAGTACCCCTGAATGATTCTCAACTAACACAGATAAAATATATTTATTAATAATTCTCACTCCCCTCAATAGTCTAAAAAATTTTCGAAATTAACCTTAAATTAAAATACTATTTCAAACTTTCTCTAAAACGTACCTTCATCAGAATCAACTATACATTCTATTACAAATGCGCCATCATATTTTATAGCTTCTCTAAAAGCTTCCTCAAAGTCTTCAGTCTTGTTAACTCTTTTACCTCTTAATCCATAGCCCTCAGCTATTTTAATAAAATCTGGTCTGCTTTTAAAATTCACTCCACAATACTTGCCACTTCCATAGACATTTTTCTGAAGTTCTCTAACCATCCCAAGCACTGAATTATTAAATAAAAGTATTGTTATATTTACATTGTTATCGGTTATAGTTCCAAGCTCAGCAATACTCATTTGAAATCCACCATCTCCCATGACAGCTATAACTCTTCTGCTGGGATCTCCCATTTTAGCTCCAACAGCAGCTGGCAGTGAGTATCCCATTGTACCAAGGCCTCCTGATGTAAAAAAGCTACTATGTCCTTTGATTCGAAAGTTTCTCGCACACCATATTTGATTCTGACCTACATCTGCAGTAATAATTGTATCCTCTCCTACCATCTCAGATAACTTACTAAATATATATTTAGGATTTACTCCTTCGTTTAGCTTTGTTGTTTTTTCACTCTCTTTTTTCCATCCTTCAATTTGTTCAATCCATTCTTTTGTTTCCACATTTCTAACTTCTTTTATTAATTCTTTCAAAACTTTTTTAGCATGTCCGACTACTGGTATGTTAGGTCCTAAAACTTTTCCTATTTCTGCTGGATCAATATCAATATGGATAACACATGCTTCTTTTCCAAAATTAGAACCTGCTATAGCTCTATCTGCTGCTCTGGTTCCTATGAGTATTAAAAGGTCTGCCTCTGATACAGTCTTATTTGCATAGGAAAATCCATGGGATCCTATTAGTCCTATATAATGACTATTATCTTCACTTATACTGCCTTTGCCCATTAAAGTATGAACAACTGGTATTTCTGCTTTATTAACAAATTGCCTTAGTTCTTCTTCCGCTTCACCTGAAATAATGCCTCCGCCTACACATATAAGTGGCTTTCTGCTCTCCATAATTTTTTCTGCTGCCCTCTTTATCTGACCTTTGTGCCCTTCAAATTTAGGTTTATATCCACGGATATTTACTTCTTCTGGATAAGAAAATTCTATTTCCTCTGACTGAATATCAACTGGTATATCTATAAGTACTGGTCCGGGCCTTCCTGTACGAGCTATATAAAAAGCCTCTTTCATAATCATTGGAATATCCTCTGCACACTTTACTAAATAGTTATGCTTAGTAAAGGAATCTGTTGCTCCTGTAACATCTGCCTCTTGAAAAACATCTTTACCAATAAGAGTAGTCTTTACCTGACCTGTAATTATAACTAATGGAATTGAATCCATATATGCAGTGGCTATTGCTGTAATCAAATTTGTTGCTCCAGGTCCTGACGTAACTATACATACTCCTACTGTCTTTTTAGCTCTTGCAAACCCACTTGCACTGTGACCTGCTGCTTGTTCCTGCCTAACTAATATGTGTTTAATATCTGATTCCCTTAAAGCCTCATATAATGGAAGTATAGTAGCACCGGGATATCCAAATACTGTATCTACATTTTCCTCATATAAGCATTGTATAATCGCTTGTGAAACCTTCATACTGCTTCCCCCTTCAAATGTTATACATTTTTATTTATAAATATTGTCGTTTTTATTCATTATAATTACATATTTAACATTTTATTGAATAACATATGTATAAAACATTATATAAAGATCTCACCGGCCGGATGAAAACTGTTAAAATTTATATAATTTTATATCAATAAAATAAAAAAGGTCTCCATCCCTAAAAGGACGAAGACCCGCGTTACCACCTTTTTTCCTGCAAAATTACAGGCTCTTAATACAAATAACGGTTAAGAAAACCGTCTTTACTTACTATTAATTCAGTAAAGAAGCTCTAAAGCTACATTCGAAACAATCGGTATAGAAAGTCTCTCAGCTGATAAACTTTCCTCTCTTAATACTTTTATTATTTCTACTCCTCTTTTTCACAGCCATTTAAATAATATTTAACTATTACATATTATTATAGCTTCCATTGATAACTTGTCAAGTATATTTTTTAGATTTAAAATATTATTTTTTCTCATTTATTTTATTAAGTCTTACATTTTTACTTACCATTAATTATTGATATAATCATTGCTCGACTATTTATCTCAAAAGCATAATCTGGTTGAACTGCTCTGTACTCTTCATCTCGAAAAGTATCTTTAAATTCTTTAAAAATTTTATCTTTATCAAATCCTGCTGTAGACAATTTAAGCACAAAATCCCTAGCTTCATTTGCAGCTTGAATACATTTCTCCCAATATTCAGAAGTTTCACGCTTACTTACTAATCCAAAATGAGGAGATATAATGTATCGTGGATTTGTTTTCTTACATTTATCTATGGATTTTATTGTTTGCTCATAACTAATTATAAATGCAGGATAAAGTTTTCCTGACTTACTCATACATCCAGTTGTCTCACTTGCGAAAATAACCTCATTATTAACTAGAAATGATAATGAGCATTTGGTATGTCCAGGTGTTTCTAATATCTTAATATTTGCACCGCTTAAATCTAATGAATCCCCATCTGAGACTTTATAATCTACTTTCATCAAACTATCATCGTACTCTATTAATTGATTAAATCCATAATATAATGCAGACTGATTGTTTAGTTCTTTAATTGTTTTTAGAGCACTTTCTTTAGTTAAAATGTTTTGTGCATATTCTGCTGCCATGACTTTAACATCAGGCCATACTTTCCTTAGGTATGGTACCGCACTAATGTGATCATAATGAGAATGACTAAGAAGTATATAGTCTAACTTTCTTCCATCATTAAGCACCTTCTGAATATTTCTTATAAGATTAGAAGAGCAGTATGCCATCCCACAATCAATTAATGCTGTTTTATCTTCTCCAAGTATTAACAATGCAGTGCTGCTTCCTTTTCCACTTGTTACATTTATTATATTCTTCATCATTTAATCACCCTTTATTAGCACTATCCTATTCTCTATTTATTCTTAATCTTAATTCATTTTAATTTAACATTGCAATAAATGCAAATAATACTGAAGGTTTTATTTTTCTAATCTCTCATCATCTCCAGCTGAACATCTAATTTGTTGTGGATATGTTTTTTTACCCACTGTCTAAAAAATTTCAGCTGCTCTTCAGTGTGGAAATAGTGCTCTCCCTGTTCCATTACTTGCAGGTCACAACTAAAGTGTTTTACAAATGCAGTTACCATATCAAACTCACAGGTATCATCCTCTGAACCATAGAGGATCGAAGTTTGCTTATTCCAAGAAACAATAGGATGTTCTTTCACATAGCAATAGTAATCCCAATAGAGAGTTTGCCCAATAGGTGTAGAAATTTCCTTTTCTATTTTTAGTCTACTTTCGTTTATGTTAAGCCATGTCATCATATTATTTATGATACGTTCCATATTTACAACTGGTGAGAGAAACAGACACTGTTGCAGCGGCTCATTGCTATATGCAAGTAAACTAAAGTATGCTCCCATACTGCAGGCAAATAGATTTATATCCTTTGATAATGATTTTGCATACTCTATAATTACATTAAGGTCATTAACACAGTTTTGAACTTTACACGCATAGGGTTCATTCTTACGATCACCATGCTCAGGCAAATCAAAACTAAGCACTTGATAACCCATTGCTACCGCTTCCTCTGCAAATATAATAATCACATCATCTTCCTTATTTGACATATTGCCATGTACTACTACAAATAATTTTTCTGACTTATCACCCCACAAAATTGCAGGTATGTTTTTTATTTTTAAGCTTTGTTTTATCACTCCAACCTTTCCTCCATAAAATGTAATTTACAGTTCTTTTAACACTGCTACACTTCTATTTTGAATATAAATACCTAATGATAGTCTTTTAAACTTTTTCAAATTCTTTTACTAATAAAATTATAACTTTATCTCTCCTAATTTATCCAGTTCATAAATAATTCTGCAGCAAACTTGCCCTTTCATCACACTCTATTTAAAATAAAAAAGAGGATATTGCATTTTACAAGAAAATAGAATAATGCAATAACCCCATTATTTTTATATGGCTTGTTTTTCTTTTCTAATTATCCTTCTAATACTATACTCAGTAAGATAAAATTGTTCAGTAAGTTCTTCAACAGACACACCTTTACTGTATCTAATAAAAATTTCCTTATTTCTTTCCTTCAAACTATTTTTTATACCACTGTTTTCACCCCAGGCTTTTTTACTATCACTTTTCCTAGGTATATACAGATACCCACCATCTATATATTGTTGAATTAATTTAATAATATCCTCTGGCAATATATTTTGTGCTTTCTCATATTTCATAACCCTTGCTCCTATCTACACTTAATCTGTAAATAATCAAGCAAAGTCCACACAAAAATATTCTAGCCTAAATTAGTCAAATCCGGCTCCGAACAAGATCTTGTTCGATATTTTCATGCAGTCTTTGCACGGAGCCTTCAGTGACAGTACGTTCTGATACTTTTCTCATACATAGTTCCCCCCTTATTCATATAATTACAATTAATAGGTTAACAAAGTTTAGCTTATTAATATAAATAACCGCCGATACTTATAATTCTACCATATTAATTTATAAAATTAGGATTACATATAAGTAAAAATTAATGAAATTTTAAATCTTATAAAATATACTTTAGACAACCAAAGTGGCTTAAATAAAAACTTTGTATATATGAAAATCTTTTATTTACATTTTCTGTTATACCATTTAGGAAATGCAATTGAAAAAGCTAACAATAAAGGACTAGAAATATTAGAGTAAAGGGTAATTATAGCAAAGTATGAACTAATAGACATATAATGAAGTAGTATTACTCCAACAATTACTTGACTTAAATTTAAAAATCCCCATGCAGCAGTAAGAATCACCCAAACTGATCTATAAGATTTCTCTTTCTTAATTTCTTCTGAAACATTTTTCAAATAAATTTGCTCCGCTATAATTTGAATTAACGGTCTTTTAAACAGTATTGACAAAAAGAAAATTAAAGCATATATAACATCTCTTACTATTGGTGATAATAGATAAAAATTTGGATTTTTTGAAATTATAGTACCTATTAACCCTATTCCTGAAAAAACAGCAGTAATCATCGCAAGAACATTAATTTCACGTTTTTTAATATAATTAAATATCACCACTCCAATACTCCAAATACCAGCTAATATTATTCCTTTAGTATCCATGTTGAATTTATTAAATAATAAACATATTAAAACTGGAATAATAGCACTAACAATAAAATCCTTATTTAATATATTTTTCAATATTGAACTGTTGATTTTTGATGTATTTTCCATAAACTCCATCCCCTCTTTTTATTACACTAAACTGATATTCAAATTTCTATTCAATAATATATCACAATGATATATTGTGTTTCTTATTATATCACTATGATATATATAGTCAACAACTTTATAGAAATTTTTATATCTTTCAAAACTTCTATAAAGTGTTTCATCAAAAGTTTAATAAGAGTTAGTAATAATTAAAAATATATAATAAAAGTTCTTTAACCTTATGTAGTTTTAATATCTTTATTCTTCAATTTACAAAGTTTTAACATACGCATAACTAATCTCTCATATTTTCCTGATATTATAAGGATAAGGGCAAAATCTAGTATTTAAATATAAAAATTAGTACACTTGTTATCCGACTTACAATCAAATATACCTTTCTAACTGGTATTAATATTAATGCCAGTTTTTTCATTTGACAATAGTTATCAACAATATGTTGTGGATTATGTGGATAACTTGTTCAATATATTGTGTAGAAACTGATAATGCTAATTAATAATCAGATATTACAATATTATAAATCAAATATATAATTCACCTATTTTGCTCCTAGAGAATAAGGTAATAATGAAGAAATTTTATTAATGGAGGCATTTGTGTGGGATACTATGTTATTGTAGAACCAACTGTAAAAATCTACGTAGAAGATCTTAATCCAGAAGGAAAGAAGACAATCTTGTTTTTGCATGGTTGGCCTGGTAGTCATAATTTATTTGAATATCAATTTGATAAACTTCCAAGTATGGGATATAGGTGTATCGGAATAGATACCAGAGGATTCGGAGACTCGGATAAACCTTATGGAGGTTACGACTATAATCGATTAGCAGACGATGTCAGATGTGTAGTTAATACATTACATTTACATGATTTCACGCTGGCAGGACATTCAACCGGTGGGGCAATAGCTATCCGATACATGGCTCGCCATAAAGGATACGGAGTATCTAAACTTGCTCTTTTTGCTGCAGCAGCTCCTAGCCTTATTAAGCGTCCAAATTTTCCATATGGTTTAGAAAAAGATGATGTACTCAAAATTATTCAGGGAACATACACTGACCGTCCCAAAATGCTGAATGATTTCGGGGATAACTTTTTCTTTCAGCATATAAGTAAACCCTTCTCTGATTGGTTCTTTCAATTGGGCTTACAGGCAGCAGGTTGGGCTACTGCAGCCGTTGCAAATACTTGGATTAAGGAGATACTATTCTCTGATTTAGCAGCAATACATGTTCCAACCTTAATTATTCATGGCATTCATGACAAAATTGTTCCATTTCCACTAGCTAAAGTACAAAACCAAAGCATTAAAAATTCAAAACTCGTACCATTTGAATTCAGTGGTCACGGATCATTTTATGACCAAAGAGATAAATTTAATAGAGAATTGATGAAATTTATTGAAGAATAAAATTTCCCAATGGTAAATATTAAAACTTATAATTAATGCAAAATGCAATCTTTCAATATTATAGTGATATTCTACACTACTAAAAGATTGCATTTCTTACTTTACTATTTATTTTAAAATATAAACTTAGGTAATTACATTAATTTATCTTATGATTGTAAAATTAACCTTAAATTACATTAAAAACATTTTGTATAGTATTGTTATAAACAATACCTTAAATAACAATGCGAATGGATAAACCGCACCATATCCAGAAGCAGCATCATCACTACCTACTGCATCAACAGCAGCTCCTAATCCAGGTGTTGAAGTCATTCCTCCACAAATAGCTCCTGCTAGTATTACCCAATTTAATTTAAATATATATCTTCCAATCACAAATCCTAGCAAAATGGATACCCAAACTACTACTAATCCCATGATAGCCAACATTGCTCCTGCCCCTGCAAATATATTGACAACATCATATCCATAAGTTAGCCCAACTGTTGCTAAGAAGCATACCAATCCAAGCTGTCTTATTGAACTTAATATTTTACTATTCATTCTAAAGTTGATAATACCAATCTTACCTATGTTGCTAAATATAAGGGCACTCATTAATACTCCTCCTGGAGTCCCTAAGCTGAAGTGTCCAAATCTGCCTAATTGAATATTTATTATACCTAAAAAATATCCAACAAAACAAACTAAAGCGAAAGCAACAAGATCAAAACCTACTTCTTTGATAGGTTCTTTATTTATATTTTCACTATCTGCAGCAACCTCTCTCATGGTTCCTTCAAATAATTCTCTTTCCTTCTCTACATCTATACCAAAAATTTTAGGAATAAGAACCATTGATAGTATAATTGATACTACTCCAAATGGAAAGGCTGCTGTAAATCCTGAGCTTACATCTGCTTGAAATACTTTAACAATTGCAGTCTTTTCACCATCTGTTAGCTTAGTAGTATTTTGTGGAGTTAATTTTCCAGTCTTATCAATCATCTTTAATACAGCATTTTTCTCTTGAAGGGATAAAGAACTATATTTTGCTGCAATCTCAGTTCCGTGTTCTTTAGCTGCATCAAGTGATGCTGCTAATCCTGGTGAGCTTGTAAGTGCTCCTGCATATATACCTGATACTTGATGTGCATCAAATGTTTTGTTACTTTTTAAAAACACATAAGTCAATGTAACGCCTGAAAGCGTAATTACTAAACCTATAGTAATAAGTTTAACTCCATATTTTTTTAATATGCCTCTTATATCTTTTCCTGCTATTAGACCAACTGCAGCAATAAATAATATAAGAAACAAATTGAAAAGATCTGTAGATATAAGCCCTTTGCTTACTACCTGCTGCGCTAATTTATATGCAGTTGTACCGCTCTTAATACCCCTTGCATATGTTAACACTGACCAGCTTAAAGCAATTCCAGCAAACAAGGCTCCAGAAAAACCAAAAGAGAATTTACCAATTTTTATTTTTCCAAATAACAAGCCTAGAAATACTGCTGCAAATAACAATACAAATGAATTCATTATAAAACTATTAAAATTAAACATCCTTTAATCTCCTTTATATTTATTATAAGTTTTTATTTTCAAGTTATCCTATCAATGAATCGTTAGATTATATCTATTATTCGTAATTAACTCCTGCTTTTTAGTACTCTTCTCTTGTATAAACATAACCTTCCATTATTCTACGTGCTGTTCTTACAACCTTTACACATTCAATTTTTCCGTCATTATTCTTAGCAACCGTTTCCATGATACCGCCTGGATGTGCAATTCTTACTTTATCGCTATCACTCTTAACTATTTTGTTGACTAAAGTTCCTTCAATGCTTGCTGCCGCTGTTATACATACTGCTCCTGTTATTGCAAGGGCTTTATGTGGTTTTTGCATTGACATCATTCTAACAACTAAATCCATTTCCTCTTCACTTCTTTTATTTCCGCTTAAATCTATATATTCAGCCTTCGCTGATACAACAGTAGCTTTGGGCACAGCTGGTGATTTTTTTGTAGCCTCTTCTCTGCTTGCAAATCCACACATTTCAGCTGCTATAGAACGTATCTCTTCAATTAATTTCAGCTTGTCTTCTGTAAATTCATCAGGTAATTCAGTACCTTTTAATCCAATGTCTTCAGCACTTATAAATACTAATGGATTTGCTGCATCCACAATAGATATATTGATTTTACCTATAGAAGTTTCAATAGAATCCTCTTCCTTCCCTGTTGGTAAAAGTTTACCAGTTACTGAGCCTTCTGGCTCATAGAATCCCAAGTATATTGGTGATCCTGGATTTGGTACTCCCGAAATATAAGTATCACCTTCTACCTTTGCATGTCCATCTTCAAGTTCCACTTCTGATACTATTAATTTATTTGTATTAGTGTTTAATATTTTTACTTCTGATTTTTCTCCAGCAACCT
Organism: Clostridium thailandense; assembly: GCF_019207025.1. Taxonomy (GTDB): domain Bacteria; phylum Bacillota; class Clostridia; order Clostridiales; family Clostridiaceae; genus Clostridium_AM; species Clostridium_AM thailandense. The sequence continues at coordinate 24,475 of NZ_JAEEGC010000144.1, forward strand.
TTATTAGCCCTTCGTCTACTGCAAAAGGACCCACTACTGACGAAATATTCCCACAATTACCTTTAAAATCAACTTTTTTATCTGTTAAGCTAACCTGAGCAAAAGTATATTCAACATCATAATCTTTTTTATCTGATTTTTTTATTATTGCTACTTTACTTGTCAATGAGTTAGCTCCACCTAAACCATCAATTTGTCTTGAATCGGGACTTCCCATTATATCTAATAAAAAATTCTCCCATTTATTTTTATCTTTTGGCATATCTTCATAATGAAATACTGCAGCTTTACTTGTGCCGCCTCTCATTATAGTACATTTTGTTTTATTCATTCTGACCTCTCCCTTGTAAAAACTTGCTTTAATATTTAATAGATAGTAAAATTACATTTGCATTAAGTTTTATGTTTTACTCTCACTGAGATGTTATTAAATCACACCACATAATTTATTAGCACCTCAGTGAGAACTTTTATCTAATAAGTAAACTATAGTAACTTTTTAATATAGTTTAACTGTCCACCTTCTAGTAATACTTCCTTTTGTCTGTCTGACAATGTTGCATAAGCTTTAATCTCAATTCCTTGAGTTTTATTTAATATTGTAAATTCACTTTGTTTAATCTGTTCTTTCATATTTTTAACAGTTAAAACATCACCTTGATTAATTTTGTTATAATCTTCTTTATCTTTAAATCTTAAAGGTAAAATTCCATAATTAATTAAATTATCATGATGAATTCTTGCAAAGGACTTAGCGAGTATTGCTTTAACTCCTAAATACATAGGCGCTAGAGCTGCGTGTTCCCTGCTTGATCCTTGTCCATAGTTCTCTGCTGCTACAACAATTCCACCTTTATTTTCCTTTGCTCTGCTTGGGAAGGTAGAATCTATTCCATTAAATACGTATTCTGATATAGCTGGAACATTTGATCTAAGTGGAAGAATCTTAGCACCTGCAGGCATTATGTCATCAGTTGTAATGTCATCACCAACCTTTAAAAGTGCTGTTGTATTTATTTCTTCTTCTAAACCTTCTCTTAATGGTAGTGGTCTAATGTTTGGACCTCTTCTAATAACAACATCTTCTGTATTATCCTTTGGTGCAACTATCATTCTGTCATCAAGAATACGATCTTCTGTTTCTTTTATTGCTTGTAGAGCATCTAAATCCAAGCCATCAAAATCTCTAGGATCAGTAATAAATCCAGTTAAAGCACTAACCGCTGCCACCTCTGGGCTTGCTAGATAAACCTTAGCATCCTTAGTACCACTTCTTCCTATAAAGTTTCTATTGTTTGTTCTTAATGAAACTCCTTCTGATTGAGGTGCTTGTCCTATACCGACACAAGGACCACATGCACTTTCTAAAATTCTAGCTCCAGCAGAAATTAACTTTTGAAGTATTCCATCTCTAGCTACCATTTCAAAAACTTGTTTTGATCCTGGAGCTATACAAAGACTTACATTCTCATGTACACATTTTCCGTCTAAAATAGCTGCTGCTCTAGCTAAATCTAAATAAGACGCATTAGTACAGCTTCCTATAAATACCTGGCTAACTTTAATATCATTAACTTCTCTTACCTTAACTACTTTATCTGGCATATGAGGTTTAGCAACCATTGGTTCTAATTCGTCAAGATTTATTTCCATTACTTCGTCATATTCAGCATCTTCATCAGCTTTAAGTTCTATCCAATCAGCTTGTCTTCCTTGATTCTTCATGAATTCATAAGTAACTTTATCACTTGGGAAGATAGATGTAGTAACCCCTAATTCTGCTCCCATGTTAGTTATAGTACATCTTTCAGGTATGCTTAAAGTTTCTACACCTGAACCAGTATATTCTATTACTTTTCCTACTCCATTTTTAACAGTCATTATTCTTAAAAGTTCTAAAATTATGTCCTTTGCTGCAACTCCTGGTTTTAACTTTCCTGTCAACTTAACATTTATAACCTTAGGCATAACTAGAGGAAAAGGTTGTCCAGCCATTGCCATGGCTACACTCATTCCACCAGCGCCTATTGCTATCATACCTAAAGCACTGGAAGTAGGCGTATGACTGTCTGAACCTAGTAAAGTTTTTCCCGGTATGGCAAATCTTTCTGAGTGTACTTGGTGGCATATTCCGTTTCCTGGCTTTGAGCAGTGTACTCCATATTTTGCAGCAATAGTCTGCAAAAATGCGTGGTCATCTGCATTTTCAAAGCCTGCTTGTAATGTATTATGGTCTATATAGCTTACTGAAACTTCTGTTCTTATCTTTGGTATCCCTAATGCTTCAAAAGCTAAGTATGCCATTGTACCTGTAGCATCTTGTGTTAAAGTTTGATCAATCTTTATTGATATCTCTTGCCCAGCAACCATCTGTCCTTCTACTAAATGTGATTGTAGAATTTTCCTAGTCATATTTTGTTTCACCGTTATTAACCTGCCCTTCTTATAAATTAAAGCGTTTGTATACCTGTATACAATTCATTTCGTTACAATATCTAAGAAACATTTAAATCTAAATTACTATAACAATCTATTAGTTCATATATTTTATTTAATAGTTCATCAACTGAATGTTTTCTGGATCTTCCGCATACTTTTGCACTGTCATTACATAATAAACATTTTCTTTCTGGTAATCCTAATTCTCTTCTGCTAACTTGTTCACCCTTGACATTAAATACATCAAAATCAAACAATCTACCTAATTCGTGGTTTTCCTCAATAGCTGCAGTTATTTTTTTTACACTCAATGAATCTGAATTAACATTTAAAAATGCTTCGTCACCATCAGCAGTAATTTGAACTATTTTATGAACCAGCTTTATATTTTGTTTTTTTAACTCTTCTTCCAATAGGTAAATACCAATCTTATGAATCTTAGTAAAACTTGGGTTATTCTTCTCTGCTCCTGGAACATTTAATGTAAAAGAAATCAAAGTGGTTCTGTAAATATTAATTAATTCTCTTTGCATTCTTGCTCGTTTTTCTCTTGCTTTAAGTATTTCTTCAAGTACTCCACTTTCTTTACTCATTATAGATTACCCTCTTTATTTTACTTGTTTTATAACATCAATAATTGTACCGTCTCTGTATTCTACTATACCAACAATCTTATCTCCATATTCTATTGGCTTTGCTTTTCCTGTAATGCTTTCTGCTTTCTCTTTTAATTCTTCTATAGTGCATAATGGCAATTTAGCTTTTGTGAATCTTTCTATTAAATCGCCTCTTAAAGGATTTACTGCTATTCCTCTATCAGTAACTACTACATCTACTGTTTCACCTGGAGTTATTACAGTGTTTACTTTTTCAACAATTGTAGGTATTCTTCCCCTGATTAAAGGACAAACTATCATAGAAAGTTTTGCGCCAGCTGCTGTATCACAGTGTCCACCTGATGCCCCTCTAATTACTCCGTCGGAACCTGTAATTACGTTAACATTAAAGTCTGTATCTACTTCTAAAGCACTTAATATAACTATATCTAATTTATTAGCTACACATCCATTGTTATGTGGATTAGCATATAATGATGCACTTATTTCATAGTGATTTGGATTCTCTCCTATAGATTTTGCTGCTATTAAGTCGAAGCTTTGAACATCACAGATTTTTGCTATTAAGCCTTCTTGCTGCATTTCTACGAATTGTCCTGTAATTCCACCTAATGCAAAGCTAGCTTTGATGTCTTTTTCAATCATCTTATTCTTTAAGAATCTTGCTACGGCAAGTGATGCTCCACCAGAACCACTTTGAATTGAAAATCCTGGTACAAAATATCCAGATGCTTCAATTGATGATGCTGCATACTTAGCGATTAGAAGCTCTCTTGGATTCTTTGTATATCTTGTCGCTCCTGATGCTATTCCTTTTGGATCTCCTAACTCATCTACTTGTACTACATAATCAACTTCTGTTTGTTCTATACTTGCAGGTACATTGGGATATGGCACTAGATTATCTGTAATAAGCACAACTTTATCTGCATATTCAGCATCTACTTTAGCATATCCTAAAGAACCACAAAAAGATTTTCCGCTATATCCATTAGCATTTCCATATTCATCACAGCTTGGTGCACCTAAAAACGCTACATCTATTTTTAAATCTCCTGCTTCTATTGCTCTTGCTCTTCCACCATGCGAACGTATTATAATTGGTGTATCTAAAATTCCTGCTGATATAGCCTCTGCTAAAGGTCCTCTAACTCCACTAGTTACAATTTTAGTAACAACACCATTTTTTATATGTTCAATTACTGGTTCATGTACACTACTAAGTGAACTTGATGCTAATGTTAGATTTTTAATTCCAAGCTTCGCTATAACGTCCATTACCATATTTAATATATAGTCGCCTGCTCTAAAATGATGGTGAAAGGATATTGTCATACCATCTTTTAAGCCTGATGCAATCACTGATTTTTCTATACTGTCTAATAACTTGCTTTCCCCTGGCTTTATACTGGATATTCTTTTCGCAAACTTTCTTGTTTCTAGTTTAAAACTAAAAGGTCCTTCATAAGGTCTTAGTTCTCCAATTCCTTCTATATATTCTGGTACTTCTCTTCCTATTTTATTTTTAAGCAATTTCGTTTCCTCCTTCGCTTGAATATACACCCGCAGCTTCTGCCAGCATAAGTGCTCTTTGTGCTCTTTCTATTATTGGCTTGTCTATCATCTTTCCATCTAGAGATACAACTCCTGAACCCCTCTTTTTAGCTTCTTCTGCTGCTTTTATTACTCTTATAGATTTATCTATTTCCTTTTGTGATGGTGTATATATCTCATTAACTACTCCTATTTGTCTTGGATTTATTACTGACTTTCCATCAAAACCTAATTGTTTAATTAATTTCACTTCGTTTCTAAAGCCTTCCTCATTGTTTACATCTGAGTATACTGTGTCAAAAGCATATATTCCTGCTGCTCTTGCCGCAAGTACTATTTGACTTCTTCCAGCTAAAAGCTCTATACCTTCTGGTGAACGAGTTGTTTTCAAATTTGTTACATAATCTTCTGCACCAAGAGCTATACCCATAAGTCTTTTGCTGGCTGTTGCAATTCCATAAGCATTAAGTACACCAAATGCTCCTTCAACAGCTGCCATCATTTTTGTCTTTCCTACTGGTATTCCTGCTTCTTTTTCTATTCTTTCTATTTCTTTTTCTACATCTATAACATCTTGTGAGCTCTCTGTTTTTGGAAGTCTTATAACATCTGGCTGTGCTCTTACAATTGATTCCAAATCTTCCATTCCGTAAGGTGAATCTAATCCATTTATTCTTACTACAGTTTCTACACCTTCATAATCAATAGTTTTTAGTGCATTATATACTAAAAATCTAGCAGCATCTTTTTCATTTAAAGATACTGAGTCTTCTAAATCAAACATTATTGAATCTGGACCGTAAATATGTGCATCTTTAACCATTCCAGGATTGTTTCCTGGTACAAACATCATTGTTCTTCTTAGCTTATACATTAGTTTGCACCTCCCCAGTTAAAGCGTTCTTCTTCTGCAGCTCTTAAAACTGCAGCTTGAACTCTAGCTTTTATCACACAATCTAAAGCTCCCTTATCATTAGCACGAATAACAACACTTTCTACCTTTAATTCTGATAAAGTTTCTAATATAACCTTCTTTATCTCATCACCAAATTGTTTTTCTACAGAACTTTTTAATTTTATAAATATTTTTTTATCTGAATTTGGTTCTACTACTATTGTTATGTCACTAGATTCTAATGTTCCAGCCATAGCTGTTTTCTTTATTTCCATTGGTCAGCCCTCCGTATTAAATTTTATTTTTAAATTCTACTAAGTATTGGCACTGCTTCCTTAGAACACAAGAAATTATAAGTTGTATCAGGAACCAAAGATTTTACCTCTGTAAGTTTATGTTCTTTAATCAGCTTTCTAACCCTTGAAGCACTTGTTACATCTGACCCAATAGCCATTCTTGGCACTTCAATGACCTCTACCCTGTGCTTTGGCAGTATTTCCTTCATGGTACTATTGTAAACATTAGTAACTGGACACAAAGGTTCCTCTCCTACATACCTTCTGTTAATCCCCAGTGCAGGCACTATATACTTAGCAAATAATTCAATGTCCAATAATGAATGTATTTTAACAACTTCATCTTGCTTTTTTATAAAATAAGATGGGAATGTTGCATTTGAAATTATATAGTCTTCACCTTTATGCAGTACTATATTATCTAAATGCTGCAAACCTTCTTCTACTAATCTATATCTTACTTCTGATGGAAAAACAGATTTATCTTCCCATACTACAAATACATGAACTACATCACTTTCTTTTGATGCTTTTTCTATTAAATATTTATGACCTAAGGTAAAAGGATTGCAGTTTACAACCACGGCTGAAACTGTCTTTCCTTCAACTTTTTTCTTTTTAATATTTTCTACAAAACCTTTTATTCCGTAGGGGGTATTCTCCAGTAAAATTACTTTTCCCGGAACTTCTCCAACTTTGTAAAAACCTAAATCTTCAAAAAGTCTATAATTTTTGGGTTTAGTATAAATGAAAAAATGATTGTTTCCTCTTCTATATTCCTCATTAACTAATTCTGATACTATTTCATTTGAAAGACCTATACCTTTATAATTATCATCTACGGCTATACACTTTAAAATTCTATCTTCAAAAGAACCTGTAGCAATAATTTTATCCTCTTCATATAATGTCACTGTGTATTCCACATTACTGTCAAGTCTTAAGCCTTGCTTTTCTAAAAAAGCTTTTATCTCTTTCAATTTTTTATAATCATTGTTTTCAATAATTACTTTTTCCAAGCAAAAACATTCCATAATCATCACTTCTTTCATTACATAAATCCTGAAACTCAGGATTGCTACTAAGTAATTTATAAATATTATAATAAGTTTAAACTAGATACAGTCTAACCAGTCCAAGTTCTTTAGCTACTTTTGTAACAGCTTCAGCAACAGCTTCACAAACACCTTCATCAAATACACTTGGTACTATATAATCTTCATTTAATTGACTGTCTTTTACCAAAGCAGCAATTCCTTTTGCCGCTGCAACCTTCATTTCATCACATATTTCTTTAGCTCTAACTTTTAAAACGCCCTTAAACATTCCTGGAAACACTAATACATTGTTAATTTGATTTGGAAAATCTGATCTTCCTGTAGCTATAACTCTAGCTCCTCCTGCCTTTGCAATATCTGGTAATATCTCCGGAGTAGGGTTTGCTAATGCAAAAATTATGCTGTCCTTATTCATACTTTCTACCATTTCTTTAGTAAGTACATTTCCTGCTGATACCCCTATAAATACATCTTTATCTTTAATTACATCTTGTAAAGTTCCTTTTTCAAACTCTCTATTAGTTACTTTAGCTATTTCCTGTTGTGGCTCATTTAGTTCAGTATCGCCTTCAACAAGAGCTCCATTTATATCACATAGTATTATTTTTTTAACTCCAGCAGAGCTTAAAAGTTTAGCCGTTGCAATACCTGAAGCACCAGCACCGTTTATCAAAACCTTTATGTCATCTATTCTTTTTCCAACTATCTTTAATGCATTATATAAACCTGCTAAAACTGCAATGGCAGTGCCGTGTTGATCATCATGATATACTGGTATATCTAATTCTTCTTTCAATTTATCTTCAATATAAAAACACTCAGGTGCTTTAATATCTTCAAGATGAATTCCGCCAAAACCTGGTGCAATATTTCTTACAGTATTTACTATGTCGTCTGGATCTATAGAGTTTACACTTATAGGCATTGCATCTACACCAGCAAATTTTTTTAACAGTAAGGCCTTTCCTTCAACTACTGGAAGACCTGCTTCTGGTCCTATATTTCCAAGGCCGAGCACTGCTGTACCATTTGTAATTACAGCTACTGTCTTGCCTTTCATCGTATATTTATATGCATTGTCTTTGTTTTTAGCTATTTCTAAACATGGTTCCGCTACCCCTGGAGTATATGCTATAGCTAAATCTGATCCATTTCTCACTGGCATAGTTCCCACAATCTCTATTTTGCCTCTTTTTTCCTTATGCAATCTTAAAGCTTCTTCTTTTACGTTAATACTCATACTTTTCGTCAAACTATGTAATTTCGTCAGTTTGACTGCACCTCCCTAGTATATGACTTTAAATTTGAGATCATTTACAGAATAAATCCTGTACTTTTACAGTAATTTCAAAAATTTAAAACAATTTTATTTGCTTTTTATTATGAGAATCAATTTCTTTTACACTTCTTTTCCAATTGTATACAGGTATACAATTGGAGCTTTAAAAATGCTAAAATTATTTTCTCTTCCTTCTAATTGTATACCTGTATACAATTATTTTTTTAAATAAACAGATATACTTCTTAAAATCAATGTTGTATACCTGTATACAATTTAAAATACTGTTAAAAACCTGACTTTATGATTTTATTTTAATATATATTTAAGGAATTTGCAATCGTTTATAACTAAAAAAAATATTGAATTTAATCATTTTTTGTCACATTGTTCCACTTAACTTTATATCAATCATAAATATTCATATAAAGTAAGTATAATCTTTTAATACATCTACTATTATTTCAAATAAAATTGTATACAGGTATATAGATTTTATTTTATAAAGTATACCTGTATATGAATATAATCAAAACAAATGAATTTTATCTGCAAGAAACTTCTTTGCATTTACTGTATGCTCTCTGCCTATCTTTTCCGCCAACATTTCATCTTTTTTCTCGAAAGCCTCTATAAGTGCTTTATGCTCCTTCATAGCTTGAAGTCTTCTTTCATTCATTACTAAAGTAAAATTTCTTAGCCTTGACAAATACTCATAAATTTGCTTCATTTGGTCTATAAGCCTTTTGTTGCCACTACAGTACAATATAATATCATGAAATTCTCCATGTGCTTTCCAATACCCTGTAATATCGTTATTATCAATATACTGTTCCATTATAGAAATCTTCCCTTTTAATTCTGATATCTGTGATTCAGAAATATTGAAACAAGCTAATCTAAACTCTAGCCCCTCAAGCATTTCTCTAATTTCATAAATTTCTATAATATCTTTTTTTGATATTCCTTTTACAATAGTTCCCTTTCTAGGAACATTTTCAGCCAGCCCTTCAATCTCCAATTGCCTAAAAGCTTCTCTAACAGGAGTTCTACTTACTCCCATATTCTCTGCAACAGTAGTTTCCACCAATCTATCCCCTTGTTCAAGAGTACCATCTATAATTGCCATTCTGAGTCTTTCAAGAACAATTTCTCTAATAGGCCTTAAATCTGTAGTTTCTATTTTTTCAAATAATGGATTCATATAATCAACATCCTTAGCTAATTTAATAAGTTATTAACAATTATTCATAGTTATTATAATATATGATTTTTCAAATTACAATCATTTTAGTTAAACAAGTATTTACTGCTCATTCTTGTTTTTTTCAATGCTAAGTAATATAACATCAAACAATAATATAATTGCAGCACACCATATTGATTTAACCGCCGATTTATTATTAACATGAATTTATTAGCTGTATATATAGTTACCATTCATATATTCTTCTGCTAGATATAAAAACACTGTTACTCCAAGTAGATCAGCACTTCCACCAGGACTTATATTTCTTTCTATAAATTTCTCACACATCTCATTTATTCTTTCTCTGCCATTACTAGTTTTTATACCTCCAAGCTTGATTATCTCTCTAGATTTTTCCTTTACCTCTTCTAAAACTTCTGGATTATGCCTATGAATTATAGTGGAGTCATTACATATTTGCATTATTCCAATTAGTGTATGAACTAGCCTATCATTAATACTTAAATCTGCGCTTTGTTTATAAAAATCCAAAGCAAAATCAAAAACTGTTGGTATTCCTCTCTCAACTTCTCCTCTTACCCCTTCATTTTTATATTTTAAATATAACTTTTCACCATGAGATAAGTCGGCTTTATCCTTCAAAACCGAAAGTTCTTTCTTTGTTATTCCTTCAGTCATACTTTTTATAATATCCTGAACTTCTGAAAATTTCTTTTTCTCATAAATAGCTTTTCCTACCGCTGCACAGCATACTCCTACTAAAAATAGCATTCCCTTATGAGTATTTATACCTCTTGTTTTTACAAACATATCTTTTTCTGCTTCAACTCCAATAGCTCTTATCTTATTAAAAATATCTTTATAACAGTTGTTCGTATACCCTTCTTGTACAAATTGAGCTAAATACTTGCTTAATACCGATGTGCTATCGATAAAAGTATAATAATTCATATCCTTATGTGCTCCATTAGATATCGGCGATACCAATCCTGGTGATGGATAACAAGCTACTTCATAAAGCATTGCCTGTATTGCAAAGCTGCTAATTGTTAATGAGAGCTCATTTAGTGTAAAGTTTCTTTTATTTTCCATATTATATCTCCGTAATATTCTTTTGTTTTTTCTATTAACTAGATCACAATAATTAAAGTATACTAACCAGATTTACGTTAGATATTCTATCATACTTATACTTAAAATACTATGTTTAATTTACTTAAAATATAAAATAAGCGCGCCCTCACGAACCCGCTTATTTTATATTTATGACAACTCAAATGCACCTGTATACAGCTGATAATACTTACCTTTTTGTGCAATTAAATCACCATGATTTCCTCTTTCAATAATTCTACCTTGATCAAGTACCATGATTACATCAGAGTTCTTTATTGTAGAAAGCCTATGGGCAATTACAAAAACTGTCCTTCCTTTCATAAGCTTATCCATGCCATCCTGAACAATTTTCTCCGTTCTTGTATCAATACTAGAAGTTGCTTCATCAAGTATTAATACTGGCGGATCTGCAATTGCCGCTCTGGCAATGGTTAATAATTGTCTTTGCCCTTGTGACAGATTGCCTCCATCTCCTGAAAGCATTGTATCGTATCCCTTTGGCAAATGCTTTATAAAGCTCTCTGCATTGGCAAGCCTTGCTGCTGTACGTACTTCCTCATCAGTTGCATCCAATTTTCCATATCTTATGTTATCTGCAACAGTCCCTGTAAACAAGTGTGCATCCTGGAGTACTATACCAAGAGAACTTCTTAAATCATCTTTTCTGATTTTATTGATGTTAATTCCATCATATCTTATTTTTCCATCTTGAATATCATAGAAACGATTAATTAAGTTTGTAATAGTAGTTTTTCCTGCACCTGTGGCACCTACAAAAGCTATCTTTTGCCCTGGTTTTGCATACAATTTTATATTATGTAGTATGATTTTTTGATCATTATAACCAAAGTCAACATCATCAAATACAACTTCCCCAAGAAGCTTTGTATAAGTGACTGTACCATCTCCATGTGGATGTTTCCAAGCCCATAGCCCGGTACGCTTACTAGTTTCTGTAAGGTTACCTTCTTCATCTTCTTTTGCATTAACTAAAGTAACATATCCTTCATCCATTTCTTTTTCTTCGTCAAGAAGTTTGAAGATACGTTCTGCTCCTGCGAGTGCCATGATAACAAAATTAAACTGTTGAGCCATTTGATTCACTGTTTGGCTAAAGGTTCTTGTTAACTGCAGGAAAGAGGCAAGCGCCCCAAGAGTAAATCCACCAAAAGTCCCAATTGCAAGAACAGATCCAAAAATAGCAACAGAAACATAATTTATATATCCTATATTACCCATAACAGGCATTAAAACATTGGCATATTTATTTGCATTATTTGCACTATTAAAAAGCATATCATTTAACTTATCAAAGTTAGCCTTTGCTTCTTCTTCATGACAAAATACTTTTACAACTTTTTGTCCTTCCATCATTTCTTCTATATAACCATTAACTGCGCCTAAATCTTTCTGTTGACGTCCGAAGTATTTTCCACTTTGAGAACCAATGTACTTAGTAGCCTTAGCCATTAATAATATAATTATTAATTCGATTCCTACTAATGGCAGACTTAAAAATATCATAGAACCAATTACCCCAATAACAGTTATAATTGCTGATAATAATTGAGGTATTCCCTGGCTTATCATTTGCCTTAGAGCATCTGTATCATTCGTATAAAGGCTCATCAAATCACCATGAGCATGTGTATCAAAGAATTTAATTGATAATGCCTCCATATGTGAGAACATATTATCTCTTATCTTTTTAAGAGAACCTTGAGAAATTATAATCATCATACGGCTAAATGCATATGTTGCTAATACTCCAACATAATAAATTAAAGCCATAGAGGTTATCATTTTAAGTAATGGCGCAAAGTCTGGTGCTGATTTATTTAATAATGGTACTATATAATCATCTATTAAGTTTTTTAACAGTAATGTACCAAAAACATTAGCAAGAGAACTTATAATAATGGTTATAACTACCATACTAAATAAAAACTTATATTCTTTAAGTATATAAACTAGTAGCCTTTTTAAAGTCTTTAAAGAATTTTTAGTCATCTTAGCGTGTCCACGTATACCACGTCCACGTATTTCTCTAGGTTTTGTATTATTATTTTGACTCATTATTATCAGCTCCTTTCACTTGAGATTCATAAACTTCACGGTATATTGCATTTGATTTTAAAAGTTCAGCATGAGTTCCAAAGCCATCTATTCTTCCATCATTCAATACTATAATTCTGTCTGCATCTTCTACTGAAGAAATACGCTGTGCAATGATAATTTTTGTAGTATCCGGTATTGTTTCTTTAAATGCCCTTCTAATTAAAGCATCAGTTTTTGTATCTACTGCGCTCGTCGAATCATCTAAAATTAATATTTTAGGCTTTTTAAGAAGAGCCCTTGCAATACATAATCTTTGTTTTTGTCCTCCAGATACGTTACTTCCTCCTTGTTCAATATAAGTATCATATCTATCAGGCAAATTCTCTATAAATTCTTCTGCTTGAGCTTGTCTGCAAGCTTCAACTAATTCCTCATCAGTAGCATTTCTATTTCCCCATCTTAAATTTTCTTTAATTGTACCTGAAAATAATACATTCTTTTGCAATACCATTGAAACTTGGTTTCTAAGAGTTTCTATGTCATAATTTTTAACATCAATTCCACCAACTTCAACGCTTCCACTCATGGTATCATATAATCTTGGGATAAGTTGAACTAATGTTGATTTAGCACTACCTGTTCCCCCAATAATTCCTATAGTTTCACCAGAATTAATTTTCATATTTACATCTTCTAAAACACACTTATCCTTATCCTTGCTATATGAAAAATTAACGTTATTAAATGTGATAGATCCATCCTTTACTTTATAAACTGGATTTTCAAGATTGGCCAAATCACTTTTTTCCTCTAATACTTCTATAATTCTTTCAGCAGATGATTTTGACATAATTACCATTACAAATACAAAAGACATCATCATAAGACTTATCATTATGTTAGTTGTATAAGCAAACATGCTCATTAACTCTCCAGTTGTCATAGTATTTGAGACAATCATCTTTGCTCCAAGCCAGGATAAAAGTAAGATACAAGTATAAACTGCAAACTGCATAGCTGGTCCATTAACTATTATTAATTTTTCAGCCCTTATAAAATAGTTATATAAGGTTTGAGAAGCTTTATAAAACTTATTGGTTTCGTGCTCTTCTCTTACATAAGCCTTTACAGTTCTTATTGCAGTCAAATTTTCTTGTACACTTGCATTCAAATCATCATATTTTTTAAAAACTTCCATAAAATAGGGGTGTGCTTTTGTCATTATAAAATATAATACAAATCCTAGAAAGACTATTGCTCCTAAAAATACTAAAGCTAATTTGGGATTAATATAAAAGCTCATTCCCATCGCAAAAATAAGCATAAAGGGTGATCTAACAAACATCCTTATTAGCATTTGAAATGCATTTTGAACATTTGTTACATCTGTAGTAAGTCTTGTTATAAGTCCTGCTGTGGAATATTTATCTATATTTGAAAAGGAATAATTTTGTATATTATAATACATCCCTCTTCTCAAATTTCTAGCAAACCCTGTCGATGCACTAGCTGCATGCTTTCCTGATAATGCACCACAAGTCAGAGATAAAAATGATGCTAGTATCATTAATGCCCCAATAGTACACACATATTTTATATCACCTTTTCCCACCCCGTTATCAATAATCCATGCCATTAATAATGGAATAATAGTTTCCAAAATTGCTTCTAAAGCAACATATACTGGAGTCAAAATTGCATCTTTTTTAAATTCTGCTATATAACTTGCTAATTTTTTTATCATAGTTTCCCTCCTCTTGTTAGATTTCTAACTAATATTTTAAAACGAATTGTGTCTAATCAATAAGCTTTTTAGATAATCTATCGAGTAAATTAAATAAAATATCTATTTCTTCATCACTTAGCTCATCTCTTAAGGATTTCTCTATTTTAAGGATAGAATCATATACATTTTTCTGAGTTTCTAGCCCTTTTTCTGTGAGTACTATTTTCTTAAGCCTCGCATCTTCACAAACACTTACTCTTTCTATGTAACCGTTTCTTTCCATAAGCTGAAGTACACTAGTTACCGAAGAACGCCTGATATCAAACTCTTCTTCTATATCCTTTTGAAACACATCTCTCTTATCATTTTTATTATATAGAAAACCAAGTATCCTTCCCTGAATAGCTGTTATCCCATATTGTGAGGCTTCTTTATCTATTTTTCTGTGAAGCTTCCTAGCAAAACAACTTACCTTTTTCCCAATGTGTATTTCTCTATTCATTTGCATACTCCTATACTTTTGTTAGATTTCTAACTAATTATATTCTTAACTTTATCCTATGTCAATAACAGTTTTAAAATAGTTAATAATTATTTCTAATATACTTTCTTGTTTCTAAAAACAAAAAGGGGCTGTCGCACTTA
>NZ_JAEEGC010000145.1 GCF_019207025.1 Clostridium thailandense
ACTCACCCGTCCGCCGCTAATCCATCCCCGAAGGGATTTCATCGCTCGACTTGCATGTGTTAAGCACGCCGCCAGCGTTCGTCCTGAGCCAGGATCAAACTCTCAATTTAAAAGTTTGAATGCTCATTACTTAAGCAGACATCCAAAATCTTCGATTTTATGATGGTCGCTTAGTTAAACACGTTAGTGTTTAACTTCCTTTACTACTTATATAAGTAGTTCAAAAGAATTGCTGGTTTACTTAAATAGATAAGATTTACTTATCTCACTCTGTTTAATTTTCAAGGATCATGTCGCTCACTTCCGACTGGATTTACAACTTATCATGTTTGTCTTAACTCGTCAACTAGTAATTTATTTCCAAAGTATTACACAAACTAAATTGTTATCGATACTTTTGGTTGCGGGGGCAGGACTTGAACCTACGACCTTCGGGTTATGAGCCCGACGAGCTACCAGCTGCTCCACCCCGCGATATTATATTCAAGCTATTTCTTATCTGTGTTTACCGCTCCTTCAAGCGACAAGTGATATCTTACCATGTATATAAATATAAATAATAGTTCTATCACACGTTCACTGTAAATTAATTAGATAATACTCAAGTATTCTCTAATATACTGCTTATTCAGCATAATGACACACCCGACTATGTTTTTATGGAATTGTCAGATTGTCTACTATTCCCTCCTTTTACTTGAACAACTGATAATTACTTTACTAATGACTAACGGTGTTAGACATTTTCCTATGGTCTACGATTTTGGTAAAAACTATATCATAAGAGAATATGTTAACGGTATTGAATTAAATTAATACTTATCAAAGCAGAAACTAACGCCGCAAATCTATAGTGCTCGCGCCTTCCATACATAAATCAATGTACTTTTTAATATCTTTAATTGGCATCCCCGTATTTTTTAGACAACAAATTGTCCTAAACAGACTTACATCTGAGTTCGTGGTAAAAGTTATCATTCGACATATGGGATATTTCATTTCAAATACTTTCCTTCATATGATATAATTGTAAACACAATTCTATTTTAAAACAAAATTTCAATAAATAAGGGGGAACAACATGAAAAGTAAAAAGATTATAATTTTAACAGCAGTGGCTGCTATCATTGCATGTTCAAAACCTGTATTTGCTCAAGAAGCGGCAAACACTAATAATGTTTTGGCAAATACTTCTGTAGTAGGTACTACTCAGTCTGATACCACAAAAATTTCTAAAGAACAGGCCAAACAAATAACGAAAGATGCCTTTAAAAACTTTTTTGATATTACTCTCAATGACTCTGATTCTAATATTAATATAAATTCAAATAGGGGTTATTATCCAGGAAAAACAGGTAAAAGTTATTGGGATGTAAATTTTAACATAGACAATGGAAATTATCATTATGGTGGACATGCATCAATTGATAAGAATACTGGCAAAATAGTTACTTTAAACAATTATGCTGATAATATGACAGATAACAGTACTAAACCTGTAGCTACAATAACTGAAGATCAGGCCAAAGCCACTGCGGAAGCTTTTATTTCAAAGATTTCTCCAGAGGAATTTAAATCTACTAAACTTATTGAAAATAAAAAAGTTGGAAGTTTAAAAAATCAAAGTTTCAATTTTTCCTACACTAGGTTAGATAATAATATTCCTGTATATGGAGATAATATTTATGTAGCTGTAGATAGATATACTGGCAAGGTATCTTCTTATTCTATCCAATGGACAGATACTCTTAACCTGCCTTCTAAAGATGGTATCATTGATGAAAAAAAGGGAACTGATTTAGTTAGCCAAAACACTAAAATGAGTTTAACTTATATTCCTTCAACAGATCCACTTAACCCAGAAATAGATAACGGCACTAAACTTGTTTATACTAACGAATCTGATGCCTCAAATATAATTGATGCTAAAACAGGTGAAGTACTGAACATAGATAAGTTTACTGGAACAAAAATTAAATCTAAAGATATAACCTCTGATCAAAAAGAAGAAATTTACAAGAGCTCTCAGAGTGCACAAAATTCAAACAAAGCTGTAACTAGTGATGAAGCAGAAGAAATTGCGAAAGCAAAACTTAAATTACTCTATAATGAAGATTTTACTGTACAATCCTCAGGCTATGGCGAACGCTCCTCAGGAATTAATGGTAATAGAATTAAGACTTGGAATACTTCATTTGTTGTAAAAAACTCAAGTGATGTTAATAACAATGGAAATATTTCCATAAATGCTTCAAATGGTGAAATTCTTGATATATATAGATATAATGAATTTCCAAACAATGATGAAGAACAGTTTCAACCTAAACTAACTTCTGATCAAGCATATGATAAAGCTATACAGATTATCTCTAAGCTTTATCCTGAAAAGATTAAAGAGCTAGACACAAAACAAAATATTATTGATTTATCTAGCGCAACTGGCAGTTCTTATACTCAACCTAATTTAGGTTTTAATTTTCAAAGACTTGTAAATGGACTACCTTACAAGTACGATGGTATAAACCTTAACTTTAGTACTAAAACAGGAGAATTACTTAATCTAAACTGTAACTGGGAAGCTTCCGTTTCTGCACCTAATACTTCAAATGTAATAAGCACAGATGATGCAAAGAAAGCATTTCTTTCAAAGAATATACCAGAGCTTATGTATATGCTGATTCCTAAAGATAGCAGTTCTCCGACTAATGAAAAAGAAGCAACGCTGGTTTATTCTATAAATAATAATCTAAACTATGATGGCTCTATTTACGTTGACGCATTTACTGGCAAAATGCTAAATTATTTAGGACAAGACTTAGATGATAATTTCAGCAGCTTCCAAAATACAATAAAAGGTTCCTCTGTAGAAAAAGAAGCTACTATATTGGCCTCTAATGGAATAATTGACACCAAAGATTTTAAATTAGATGGTACTATTACAAATCTACAATTTATAAAAATATTAACTAATATTAAAAACTTTAATCCTTACTATGGGCGCATCGACAATATGGATTTAAAAATTTCCACTACAATAGCTAAGGATTCAGCTGATTATAAATATTTACAGTTAGCTGTCAATGCTGGAATAATAGATAATTCAGGTGAATTTAAACCATCAGATTTAGTTACAAGAGAACAAGCTTCAATGTATTTAGTAAAATTACTACACTACGACAAAATTGGGAAGATGAAAGATGCCTTCAATTTCCAACCAGCAGATAAGTCCTCCATATCTACAGGCTATGTAGGCTATGTATCTCTTGCAAAAACTCTAGGTCTTCTTGATGTAGATTCAAACAATAATATTAGACCTAAAGACAATATAACTATGGAGGAAATGGTAAAATCCATTTATAATGCTCTTCAATAACTTAATTTTAAGGACAGTGGCCTCCTCACCTGTCCTTAAAATTCTATTTCTATATTTCTCTATTTTCTATGGCAAACCTCTCTAAGTGGTCAGTATGACTTCCATTAGCTAAATTTACCTTTATGGTGTTTATTGATTTTTTTTATAGAAAATGATATATATATATTGGATTTATAGGGCTTGTTAATCATGTTATTTTCAACTTATAATGAAGGAGGATACGCCTAATAAAACTTTAAGTTAAGTTTATTGCTAGGTATGTTGAAGTTTAATGAAAAAATTTTTAAAGAGAACATTAATTGTTTTAGTTGCTTCACTTATTATTTTCATTGCTATTTTTCATAAAAGAATCATATTAACTTATAGATTAGTTAATAAGTATATTTCTTTAGAAAGTTCCAATATGACAAGTCAAAAAATCGATGGATTAAAAATGTCCAAATCCATGAATTACAAGGATATTATATATAAAAATACTAATGGAGTTCCACTAACATTGGATATTTATTCTTCACTAAAAAAGGATGGTAATCCCTCACCAGTGATTTTATATGTTCACGGTGGCAGCTGGGTTTATGGTGATAAAAGCATTCCAGATGCTTTAAGCCCTGTACTTAATACTTTCAGAGAAGAGGGATATACAATTATATGTACTTCTTATGAACTCAAAAGGGATAAAGCTAATTTCAATAAACAAGTTGCAGATGTTAAGGATACTATAAGATGGATATATAAAAATAAATCTAATTACAATCTTGATCCAAATGAAATAGGAGTTATTGGTGTTTCATCAGGTGCTCACCTTTCTCTTCTAGCTAGTTATAGTGGCAATGATGAGTTTACAGATGATAAAGTTTTAAGTAAGTATCCATCTAAACCTAAATATTTAATTGATTTTGCAGGTCCAACTGATTTAAGCCTTTTAAATACAAGCAATTTAAATTATGACTTAACAAGAATTTTTAATTCAATAAAAGATAAGAATACTGTGATAAAAAAATTCAACCCTATAAATTATGTTAGTAAGAGCATTCCAAATACATTAATAATACACAGCAATTTAGATCCTATGGTTCCTTATAAAAGTTCAAAGGAACTTTATGATAAATGTATTGAAGAACACTCCAACGTAGAATTAATTACTTTAAAAAGTAGTGTACATGATTTATCAAGTATTTCAAACGATGACATCATTTCTATGTCCAAGGGATTGCTTAAATTTATAATATTAAACTCTCCATTGTGAACATAAACTTATGCAAATGCAGATAAATATATGTAATTTAGGATTTTTATTAAAATATACATTAAGGGAAGAATAATAACTTCCCTTAGCAAAACAATTTGTTTACGTCCCCCAAGGGTTCTAACGAGCGTAGCTAATTTGATATGAAGGATTTTATCTATTTCTTATATAGATAGCCACACCAGACACTTAACTTATACGCAGGGATATATTTACATTCTGAAAGACACATTTAAATACTTTTGCTACAAGTCTTAGCTCATATTTTTGAAAAAGCTTAGAAGATTTGATTGGTTAAAAGTCTAAATGACTTTTAACGAGCAACTTATCAATGGTAATTGATAAGTTGGTCCGACTGAGCAGAGCGAGTTATCAAAG
>NZ_JAEEGC010000146.1 GCF_019207025.1 Clostridium thailandense
TGCAACCCTATAAAAATAAATCCAAAAATAGCTGCCGGAAAACCGACAGCTATTGAAAGTCAACTTTAAAATTATCTTCTGTTATTTCTTTGTTGTTTTCTTTCTCTTCTGCAATCTGGACATCTTACTGGATCATTTTCGAATCCTTTTTCTTTATAGAATTCTTGTTCTCCTTCAGTAAATACGAAGTCCTTTCCACAATCTTTACAAGTTATTGTCTTATCTGCCATTTAAATATACCTCCGTTTTTATATTGGGTATCTAACTATTCACAAATGATCATTTTCCAAAATAAAAATCGGAGAATGGTATTTATGATATTAAATCCCTGTGTTTTACTACATTAGTGATTATAGCACACTGCATATATATTGTCTATATATTTTCCAACTATAATACTTTTACATTCTTTATGGAATTTAAAACACATTTAACCTTTTGGTTTAAAAATCAAAGAAGCTAAAAATGAAAATACTAATGCTGAAGATATACCTGCACTTGTAACTTCAAAAATTCCTGTAAGTACTCCTATAATTCCATCTCTTTTAGCTTCCATAAGGGCACCCTTTACCAAGGCATTACCAAAACTACTAATTGGCACTGAAGCACCTGCCCCTGCAAATTTTATTAATGGTTCATATAAATCAAATCCTCCTAATATAGCTCCTATGACAACTAATGTACATGTCGTATGAGCTGGGGTTAGTCTAAACACATCCATCATAATTTGACCTACAACACAGATTCCTCCTCCTATTATAAAAGCCCAAACAAGTTTTTCCATAATTTGCTCACACCTCTTTTACATCACACCTAACCATCCTAAAACGACTCTTATTATAGCTACAACAAATGCTGAAAATACACCATATACGATTACTGGTCCAGCTATTCTAAACATATTTCCTCCTACACCAAGCACATAACCTTCACTTCTATGTTCAATAGCCGCTGATGACATAGAATTCGCAAAGCCTGTAACCGGAATTGCAGTTCCTGCTCCTGCATATTGTGCAATGTGATCATAAACTCCTAGACCAGTGAGCAACACTGAAATTATTATTAGAGTTGCTGAAGTTGGATCACCTGCAGTCTGCTCTTTAAAATTAAAATAATTAATATACATCCACTGCAAAAGTTGTCCTATAGTACATATGATTCCTCCTGAAATAAATGCTCTTATACAATTTTTTAAAACTGGTCTTTTTGGTTCTATGCCTTTTGCAAAATTTTGATATTGCTGCTGTTCTGGAGTAAGCTTATCTTTTTTCTGATTAGACACTTTATCACCTTCTACTATAAAGTTGTTTTTGTACCCTAATTATGCTTTATTTGGGTGACATTCTATATAATTAATATGCTCCAAGTTTTTTTTATTATACTTATATATATACTGTAATATTAAAACCTTTACCTACAAGACAATTTTCCCAATTAAAATTATAACAATAATTTTAATTGGGAAAGCTGCTAAAAACTAAAAACAATATTCCCGGAGATCAAAAATGAATTTAACCAAACCCTTTTAGAACATAAAGGGCTGTTGCACTTAAAAACCACACCAAAAAATATACTTATACACAAAGAGAAGTTCCAAAAGCTGAAGACACATATAAAAAGTTTTTATAGTATCGAAGCTTGAGAACCTTTCTCGGAGTATAAGTATATTTTCGACCGTGTTTCAGTTAAGTGCAACGGCCCCTTACAAAATATGATTAAGATCATCGATAACTTTATACAATTTTTATATTTTACCATATCCAAACAATACAAAATTTTTAATTTATGGCTTCCAATAGCTCCTTTGACTTCCTTGAAAAGTAGTTATCATAGTTACATTGGCAAGCTTTCTTCAAATATTGTTTTGCTATTACCCAATTATTCATTTTTAAATAGCACACTCCAATAAAAAAGTTATTTTGTACATTATAAATGAATTTGTCAAATTTATATGAATACTTTATGAAGCTTTCTAATTTTCTTTCATCAATAAACTCTAAGTACATATGAATATAATTCAAGCACTCTTGATTATTACCTTTTAAAGCATAAAAATAAGCTTCTGCTGGATAAAATTCTTTCTTCCTTAAAATTGTTAAAGCTTTTTCTAGATACTTATCCACTTCATTTATTTCTTCCCCTAATAGCATAATATTTATAGCTTTTAAAATAAAATGATCCCATATGAAATATTCACTCATAGTTTTAATATCAATTTCGCTTAGGTACTGGTCAGATTTCTCAAATTCCCCCATACGACTATAGCAAAGTGCAATATTAAATAATATTAAGTTTTTAACTTTAATTTTATTTTCACATTTTTTAATAATTTTCTTAAACCCATCTACTGCCTCATTATATCTTCCTTTACTTAATAACCAATTAGGTTTTAAAATTTTGAACATTATTAAAAAAACCTCTATTACATAATTTGGCCTTTCAGATCCTTTCTTGCTTTTCATTTATCCCATCTCCAAATACCTCTCATTTTATAAAATACATATTACTTATAAAATATCTTCTACATATGTCATTTATAAGTATATTATAGGTATATAAAAATTTTAAAAGGATGACTCTTACTTGAACTGAGCTTTAAACTTATAAAAAGTATTTATTGTGCCGAAAGAATGTAAATATATTCCATAGCATAAGTTAAAGTGTCTATAACCCCTGTATATAAGAATTATCCACCTAGATAACTAAAATGCATATAGTCTTTCGAACTTTGGAAATTGCCACCCCAATCCCATCCATATTTTTGGAATACCTTAATAACCTCTTGTGTAATAGAATATGGATCGTTCTTAGGATCATAATGATTGCCCACCTGATTTTTTACTTTTCCATCTTTCCCTATTACTATATAGTAATTTGAGTCTGGATTTATATCAATAGCAGCCCCTGCAGGATGATTAATACAAGAATCCTTGTCCCTAAATTCACTAACATCATTAATTGGAAATTTCTCTGGAAGATTATATATTTCATCAAAAATTTGTTTTATAACCCCCGATAATTTTCTGTTAACTTCTATGCTCTTAGATATAGTTTTTTTACCTTTACTTTTATCATTTTTATCTACATAATCCCATACCTTAACAGTAATAACTTCTATATTAGATACTTTAGCATCTTTACTTGTATATTGCCAATTTCCATCCACTTTAGAAAACTTTCCACTTTTTTCATCATCACCAATAAGAAAATCTCTTCTATTCGTTACAAAAGTGGGATCAACATTATTATCAGTAATAGATGAAGATTTTTGAAACAAATCATTAATTACTTGCTTAGGCAGAACTCCTTCACCCCCTAATACAACATTATTCTTGATAGATTGACCTGATAACAAAGCCTTTATTCCACTATTATCGCCATTACTGGCAAATATTATAGGATTCCCATTTTTAGCGGCTAAACCAATTCCACTTAATGCATCGGCAAAGCCCTCTCCTGAAGTTATATAAACAGTATCAAAATTCATACTTGTCTTAAAGTTTTTTACAACACTTTCATTTAAAGAATAACGAGTATTACCTAATATTCTTCTAGGGTTAGGAAATATACTAGCAACAGATTCTGATATTATAGTTTTATCTCCCATTACATATGTATTTTTTATATTATGATTTTTAAGATACTTCTGAACTACAGCAGGTACTTCGTCTTTAGAAACTAGTATTATAGGAATATTTTGCGTCCCTGCTATTGGCGCTACAGATAATGAACCTGAAAAATCTTCACTATTTGATATGACAATTTCACTTACATTATCTATCTTTTCTGCTATCTTAATAGCTGTTGTATATCTATCTTCCCCACATAATCTTTGTAAGTTGTAACCACTTTGTTTAAGTGAATTTTCAATATCTTGTGAAACTACACCAGTTCCACCTAATATTATTATATTTTTAGTTTTTAATCTTTTTAACTCACTTGTTAATATAGGGTTGTCCCTTAACGATTTACCATGCAATAATAATATAGGAGCATTATATTTATGAGATAAAGTACATGCCCCCAAGGCATCAGGATAATTCTCACCATTAGCTATAATAACATTTTCCGAGGTTGTCCATCCATTCTTTGAAACTTCTTGACAAGTATCATAACGTGTTTGTCCAGCTAGTCTTTTTATTGTAACTTCTGCATTTACACTATTTGGTGGTAATCCTGTTATCAGTATCATTAATATCATTGATACTACATATTTTCCTTTGTGCATGTTTTTCCCCCTTCCACTTCCTAATCCTTTAATAATTATCTAATATAACCATTAATTGAAAATGAGTACATAAATTCTATAATACTAATTGTACAGTAGATTTTTTCCTATGTATACCGTTTAATATTAAAAAAAATGATTATATAATACTGTACAACTGTTTTCTGATATTTGTTTAACTATAGATAAAGTTGTGATATATAGATACCCAAACCAGACATTTAAATTATGCTTCGGGATATATTTATTTTCTCTTTATGTGATATTGATTCTTTTTCCACTCAAATCTATTAAATTTGCATTTATTATATAATCATCTATAATTTTCCTTGAAATATTAAACCAGCTTTCACAATTATCAAGTATTATAGAATCCCCAGTTACAACTCTTCCCAATTTCCATAAAATAGGATCAACATTAGGCACCAATTCAACCTCAGTAAAAAAGCTCCACTGCAAAGAATGCTTTAATATCTTCTCCTTAAGTCTTCCAGAGTTTGAAACAGGAGCGTCGAGAAAAAACTTAGCACGAGATACTTTAAGCTCACTAAAACTTTTTCCAATAAGCTCTAGCGCCTTATCTGTTTTATCAATAAGTCTGTAACTCCCCTGTAAACCTGCAATATCTCTAATTGAACCGTCATTAGCAAGCAGCAGAATTCCACCAGATAGAGCAACTTCAAGTGTTATAATTAAATTAAAACCATCAATATAGATAGTTCCATCTTTTGCTGCAGAGTAAGGCAGCATATTTAATTTTCTTTTTTCGCATTCATATACATTGCTTGTAGAACGTTTAAGAGCTTGACGCTGACGTGCCGAAAGCTGATAGTGTCCCCCAACCAATTCCATGACCCCATTTATTTTATAGTTCCTATTAAGCAGCCACTCTACTTCTTCTTGAGCTTTCTGTAACTTTAAAACAGCTTCTTTCGAAAACCATCTATAATCTTGAGGGTCAACACCTCTTTTAGATATTCTACTTATTAACATTTCATCTGAATTCATAAAACAACACCTCATTTATTTAAATCATGTTTTTTCCTACATTTACCTAAATATAATTTTTTTTACACTTTAGTTTTTTATACCATCTTTATACACAAAATTCAATTAAAACTTATTCTTTTCCTTCCTTATTAATTAAAATACTGTATTTCTATTTATTATAAATAAAATTTAGCTTAGAAGGATTATTTACTCTTCTAAGCTTCACATTAGTAATTTATTTATTATAATCATTTATTTTTATATTATCAAAGTTTTTGTTTAACACCTTTTCAACAAATATCCTTACGAGTTCTAAATCAAACTGAACACCGGCATTTATTGTCAATTCCTTTATGGCTATTTCTTCTGACAAAGCTCTTCGGTAACTTCTTTCACTTACCATAGCATCATAAGCATCAGCTATAGCTATAATTCTTGATTGAAGTGGTATTTCTTCTCCCTTTAAACCTTTAGGATATCCTATACCGTTATAACTTTCATGGTGATATAATACATATTCCGCCATTTCTGCCATATCATTTACTGTACTAAGTATTCTATATCCTATCTCTGGATGACGCCTTATTTCTTCCCATTCTTCATCTGTTAATTTTCCTGGCTTATTGAGTATGTTTTCTTCTATAGCTATCTTGCCTATATCATGGAGCAGGCCCACAGTCTTAAGTTCCTTAATTCCATCTTCAGGTAAAGAAAGGGCTCTCCCCATACTTTCACATAACATTGAAACTCTATGCGAGTGTTCTTCCTCTCTTTTATTTTTTTCATGAAGGGTTCTTATTATAGCCTTTATAGTTTTTCCTCTCATGCTTGGACTTTCAAAAAGTTTTTTCTTATACATATGATCTTCAGCTTTTTTTAGTATATCTTGAATTTTTTCTTCCTCATTATTCTTTGTTTCATAACCGAAAGAAACAGATATTTCAACTGATCCCACATTTTCATTTAATGCTATAGCTTTAATGCGTTCAATAATTTGTTCTGCTTCATAAGCATTCGTTTTAGACATTAAAATTACAAATTCATCTCCACTTAATCTAGCAACAATATCGTTACTTCGACATCCCTTCAGCATAACTTCTACTACTTTTTTTAAAAGATCATCTCCTACAGCATGTCCAAAAGAATCATTGACAAGTTTTAAGCCATTTACATCTGCCATAATAATTGTTAACGGAAAATTTATTTCTTTATCCATTAACTTTAACTTTTTTTCGAAAAATCTTCTATTATATAAACCTGTTAACTGATCATGATAACTTAAATATTCTAATCTTAGTTCCATTTGCTTTCGCTCACTTATGTCTCTCATTAGACAATGAAAAACTTTTTTTCCATTAAGTAAAATACTTGTCACCATAATTTCAACAGGTAACGACTTTCCATCAATTCTTTTATGCCACCACTCAAATTTATATTTTCCATTTTTACTTGCAATTTCAAATATATATGCTTCTTTTTCCTTAGAGTTCTCTCCATCAGGCTGCCTCTCTGGAGATAGCTTCCATGGCTCTTTACCAATAATCCATTTTTTTGAACTACACCCTAAAAACTCAATTGCAGCCAGGTTGCAATCTATTACCTTATTATCCCCTAGTATAATTATCGGATCTGATGAATCCTCAAAAATCTTTTTAAAATTATATTCGCTTTGTTTTAGCTTTTTTTCATTTTCAGCAATTTGATCGTATTGAACTCTTAACTCTTCCTCCGAAGCAGTCAATTGCTGTACATACGCTTCAAGCTCCTCATTAACCGTTGCTAATTCTTCATAGCTTGTATTAAGCTTTTTTTCTGCTAATTCAACTTTCTTTAGAAGATTATCTATTAGCAAATATATAATAAGTGAAGTTATAGTAACATACAACCAACCTTTATATGTGTTTATAATTATTAACATTTTGTTATTTGATGCAATCTTACTCGCAATTCTATCAGAAAAATAGATCCAAAGAAAGCCTGTTATTAAATATACCATACAGATTTTTATACACTCATATTTAAATTTATTCTGGGTACTAACTTTAAGAAGGGAGTATATTTTTTTTCTTATTAAATCAAACATAACACACCTCCATTATCATAATTACAATAACATCTTATGCTCTTATTTTATACTAATTTACATAAAATTCAACAAATAATTTCCTAATTCTTATATTATAAATTTTAAATAATAAATTAAAAGCACAAATTAAGTACTAAGACCCAATTTGTGCTTTAACTTATTATTTTATTAAACCTTTAATATCAATTGTCTTCTTAAGCATTCCATTTTCCTTTAAAAAATCTTGAGTTTTTTCTAACTCTCTAATATCCTTATCTGTAATCTTAGGATCAAAATTATACCAGTTATACATCTCTTTAACTTGTTCTACTGTGAGCTTAGTTTCTTCTGCTGCTAATTTATAGGTTTCTTCTGGATTATCTTTCATAAACTTAAGACTTTTATCATGAACAGACATATATCTTTTAACTATATCCGGATGCTTATCTATGAATTTTCCACTTGCTGCAATTACTATAGTAGCATCTAATATTCCTTCACCAGTAGTAATTATACGAGCTCCCTTTGAAACTGCTTGTGGAACTGCAGCACCGGCAACTAAAGCAGCATCAGCACTACCAGACATTAACGCTGAAACTCCTTCAGGTATTCCCATATTTATAAACTGTACATCACCAATTTTCATATTTTCATTTTTTAATGCTCCTAATAGAAGTTGATGTAATATAGTTCCTTTCGGTCCCACTATTTTCTTTCCTTTTAAATCCACTATAGTTTTTATATTTGGATCTTTACTCATAATTGTAAAGGCTTTTGGCGCTCTACTATACATACCTATTATTTTTATGTCTACGCCATTAGCAGCAGCTAATATAACAGAAGTTGCACCTATTGCATTACAAAAGTCTAATGAACCTGCCGCTACCGCTTCAGTCATTTTTGAACCTTCTGTAATTTCCGGAAAAGTAACCTTTATATTATCTTTTGAAAACTCATCCTCAAACAAGTTTTTCTTCTTTTCTACTATAGAAGGTACATTTAAAGGCGATTTAACATAAGATATATTTATGTTAGAGACCTTACTTTCCTGAGTTTGATTTCCTGATGAGGTAGCCTGTGTACCACAACCAACTAGAGCTGTACTTGTAATAAGTGCTGCACTTATCAATATGGATAATTTCTTTGATATTTTCATAATAATTAATCCCTCCAAAATGCTTATGTATTTATTTAAAAAATAGGTTTAAGATATCTTCCCTAATTTCTAGGAACTCTTTACTGCTAAAGTCTCTATAATAATCTAAATTTACAGGTATTTCTTTAATAATACTTCCTTTATCCATGACTATTACTTTTTCTCCAAGATATACAGCTTCATCTACATCATGAGTTACAAAAATTATAGTTTTCTTATTTTCTAGAAATATATTTATAAATTCCTTCTGGAGCTTCCTTCTATTAAAAGCATCTAATGCACCTAAAGGTTCATCCATTAGTATTATTTCTGGATCATGACACAAGGTTCTCCCTAGTGCCACTCTTTGAGCCATTCCTCCTGAAATTTGATGCGGATAAGCATCCTTAAAATTCTCCAATCCTAACATCTTCAAATGTTTATGAATTCTATCATATGCCAAATCTTTGTTTCTCTCTTTTATAAGTGAGAAAGCCATATTTTGTTCAACTGTAAGCCATGGCATAAGCCTTGGTTCTTGAAAAACTATTCCTACCTTTCTTTTTATATTACTTTCATCTAAATCTCCTATAAATTCTATACTTCCTTCTGATTGCTTCTCCAGACCACACAATATTCTCAAAAGAGTAGTTTTTCCACAACCACTTTTGCCAACTATAGTTACAAAGCTTTCATCCTGTATATGTATATTTAAATCATTTAAGACTTTTATATTTTCATTTTTTATATTAAAATTCTTATATAAATTCTGTATCTTGAGTCCTGCCATACTCAACCTCCTTGCCATAAGAAGTCATAATCTTTTTTGTTATTTTTATAAAGAAATAGTCTACTATATATCCAATAATTCCCATAGAAAAAATTCCTACTATAATAATATCTGGTCTTGACAGTTGCTCTGCATCCATAATCATATATCCTATTCCTGACGAAGCCGCTATAAGCTCCGCTCCCATTAAAGACCTCCAGCTGTATCCAAGTCCCAACTGCATACCAATTAGTATAGAAGGTACTGCTTGTGGAAGTATAATTTTAAAGAACTTGTCTTTATTGCTAAACCCCAATACTTGTCCAACTTCTAGTAGCTTTTTATCATAATTAGTTACACCATTTAAAGTATTTAGAAATATAGGAAAAAAAGTAGCTAAAAATATGACAGCTAACTTTGAAGTTTCCCCTATTCCAAACCATAATATAAGAATAGGAATAACAGCTATAGGTGGTATATGCCTCATGAATTCTAAAAAAGGCTCAAAATAATAAATGGCTTTTTCTTTAGAACCTATAAAGATTGCAGATGGAAATGCAATTATAAATGTTACAAAAAAACCCATAAATACTCTAAAAAAGCTGACAGCTAAATGCCTTATCAATTCACCACTTTTAATCAGCTCGTAGGCAGTACTACAAATTGTCCACGGACTTGGTATTATATAATCGTTAAATACCTTTAGTAATGAAGCTCCACTCCATAAAACAATAATGATTATAGGTATTATTAAACCTTTTATTTTTTTCATAACACTCATCCTTATTTATATAATTGAAATAGTTGTTGTCAAATTCATAGATAAGATTTCTAAGGCTCATCTATAGAGGGGGTATACCTCTTAATTACTTTCTCACGAGCCTTAGAATTACTTAACTTAAAATCAAAAAACTTTCCCTAAAATTATTCAGGGAAAGTTTAATTTATCATAGCAAAAGTTATGACTAATTTTAGTTTTCCCTTCAGATTAGATGTTTCCTTTCTGTCAGGTATTACCTTAACGATTACCATATTCTTCAGAAGACTCCAAAGAATATGACTTTTATAAAATTTTATATTATACTCTAATTTTATACGCTATACTCACATATGTCAAACTTATATATTCAAACCTAAACAATATTTTTATACAATATAATTTTTCAAATTTTTAAGCTGTTTCAAAACAATCTCATACTCTTTATTCAACTCTTTAATATTATCATTTTTTCCTGGCATAGATATCCTGCCTATAAGTTCTGACAACCTGTTTTCAAGTACAAATATTTTTTGTTTAAGTTCTTTTTTATCATTTTCTACAATTTTACTACTGAGTTTTGTATATACTTCATAATTTCCTGTAAAATTTATTAATTTATTATCTTCAAACACTATAAGATTTGTAGCTAACTTATTTACAAATCTTAAATCATGCGACACAAAAATCATAGTTCCGTTAAATTCCTCAAGAACCTTTTCCACTGCTTCCATGGAATATATATCAAGATAATTTGTAGGCTCATCTAGTATTAATAAATTTATATCACTTGACATAATTTTAGCAAAGGAAACCTTTGCTCGCTCTCCTCCACTGAGCTCCGAAACCTTTTTATATACATCTTCTCTCTTAAATAACAACCTTGATAAAATTATCCTTAAAAAACTCTCATCATAAATGCTATCTTTCATTACATTCTCTATAATGCTTTTATTTTTATCAAGTGTAGTAAAATCCTGACTAAAATAACCTACTTTTAAATTTTCCGAAATTGTTATTCCGTTTTCATTATTTATAATCATCTTTAGGAGAGTAGTTTTTCCACAACCATTATTACCTACTATAGCCGTTCTTGTCTTATTATATATTTTAAACTCTCCATTAGTGAACAATTCTCTTTTACCAAAACCTTTATTTATCTTCTTTCCTTCAATTAATATCTTACTATGAAGTTCATTAGTTTCTCTTATATCTATTTTTATTTTTTCCACACTTTTAGGTTTTTTCTTAACTTCAAGCTTATCTAGCCTTGATTCCACAGCCTTTTTTGCTCTGTCTAAAGTAAACTTCGCCCTTTGATCTCCCATTTTATGAAGTCTTGCTTCAGAGTTTCCCATTCTTTTTGGAGCTTTTCTTACGCTATTTGACTTCCCGCCTATGTCCAAAACTGCCCTTTCTAATTTATTTTTCTCTTTGATGTATTCCGTATATTCAAATTTCTGTCTCTCAAATTGGGCCTTTTTCTGTTGAATAAAGTCACTGTAATTGCCTCTGTACATTTTTACAGTACCATTGTCTATTTCTATTATACTGTTACAACAGCTATCTAGAAGTTCTCTATCGTGAGATACCATCATAATAGCGCCCTTAAATTTCTTAAGCATATCTTGAAATTTTTGTATACTTGATATATCAAGATTAGCTGTAGGTTCATCTGCAAATAAAATGTTTGCACCTTTACTAAAAGCCTGAGCAATTTTAAATTTATTTTTTTCTCCTCCACTCATAAATTCCTTTTTCTTCTCTTTTAAGTTAAATTCTTTTATAAATTTTTCATCTATAATTTCTTCCAATCCATAATCTAATTGACTTATATATGAATAGCTTCCATGGAGTTTTACACTCCCCTCTTCTGGCGTTATTTTGTTTGTAATTACATCTAATAAAGTGCTTTTTCCCATTCCGTTTAAACCTACAATTCCAATTCTATCCTCACTGTAGACCTTTAAGTTACTAATTTCTAAGATTAATCTGTCTCCATAATATTTTTTTAAATCATTAATTTCTAAAATAAGCATAAAAAAATCCACTCCTTCTACGGAGAGGATTATATACCAAAAACAACCACAATTATTATGCCAATACTTCGTAATAACACAATAAATAAACCTAATTAAATAGGCTGGTTCAGTTTTATAAAAGGGCATAATAATCCTCTCAGAACTTTTTTAACATCACAAAAAAACTTTAAATTTACACTATTAATTTAAAATTTATGATTAAGCGTTCTAATAAGGATTACATTCTCATTTCTTCCAAATACCTTTCCCTTTCATAAAATACTAAGTTTAAGAACAATTATATATAAATATCTGTACATAATCAATACAAAAGTTAAATTTTTTAATTTATTATATTTTTATGCAGCTTTTAGACAGGTAAATTGACTTTCGGCTGTGTATATCTACATGGATAATCAAAACAGACACTTAACTTATACACAGGGATATATTGACATTCTGAAAGGCGCATTAAATACTTTTGTTATAAGTCTTAGCGAAATATTTTAGAAAGTCTTAGAGCTATTGATATGTTTGAGGTACGAGTTTATCAATGGTTCTTAGACTTTCAAAATATTGAGCTTTAGACTTATCAAAAGTATTTATTGTGCCGGAAGAATATCAATATATCCGGTCGCATAAATTAAGTGTCGGCCGTGGATATCTATAAATCTCCAAAAAATTTTTTATTATATTCAACCATTTTATCACTCGGTTTAAATTGTTCAGCTAACTTATTATATTTAATCGCCTCTTCCTTATTCCCAAGTTTATAATAGCAAACACATAGTTCTATTGAAGGTATATACCCATAACAGTCATGTTTGATAGTTCCCCATGTATTCTCACTCTTTTTTAAGCTAAGAGCAGTTTCAAACCAAAAAATTGCTTTATCATACTCATTAGCATTCTTAAAAAAGTATCCAAGCTCACAGCAAGTTTCAGCTCTTGGTACATCATAGCTAAAGCTCTTCATTAAATACATCAATTCATTTTCTCTATTGTTTTTTGCTCTATAACATTGTGCAATCTCTGAGCATGCATTAATATAGTCTTCTATCCATCCTTCACTAGTTTGTAAGAACCGTTTATAGTATAAAATAGCATGATTATATTGCTTATTAAAATAAAGTTCCTTTGCATAATAATATAGATTTCTAGGACTAAAAGACCTACTACTTGATCTCATCTTCTTAAATATTTTTAAATTTCTTACATTGTTAGATCTATTCTTTACATGCGTAATACAAACATCACTATTAACTATTTTTCCACTTACTCCAATATATTCATGTATTCTATCTGCCCATTTAAAATTGCAACTTCTCTTCACTAACCTTTCCCTAAAGTAGGATTCGTTAGCATTACCTGATTCATCAAAGCCTACGTTATATCTCATCATAACCACATCAGTATCATCACTAAGGTTTTCCTTTAATTGAAAAAATTCTTTTCTATCTTCTTTTAATATAATATCATCTGCATCTAACCATAAGATGTATTCCTTACTTGCCTTTGAAAAAGAAAAGTTTCTTGCTGCTGAAAAATCATCGATCCATTTAAAATCAAATATTTTATCAGTATAAAAACTAGCAATTTTTTTAGTGTTATCTGTAGAGCCAGTATCAACTATGATTATTTCTTCAGCAATGTCTTTTATCGAATCCAAACATTTAGAAAGAACCTTCTCTTCATTTTTTACTATCATACATAAGCTAATAGTAATCATGTTATTCAGCAACCTCCCCATTTTTTAATCCAGTGTAAAAGTCAGAAGGAAATGAACATCATTTCCTTCCCAATTTTAAAATCTATCTGATATCTTCTATTGCACAGGTGAAAACTATAGTGGATTTTCCCAAAACAGCTGCTCCATATGCAGTATCTATTACTGTATTAGGTGGCAATAGGCTTCCACCTGCTACTATATTTACTGGTCTCTTACATCTAATTAGTGATCTTAATGTGTTTCTTATTGCAGCCTCACATTTAGCTTCACAACTTGTTGGCAATGATCTTGGCGCTGGAAGGAAACATATCTTCATTGATCCATCACAATTAAATAGAGATGCACACTTAAGTGTCACTGCTACTATCTTGCAAATAGAAATTCTATTAGTGATAACTCCTCCACAGTTAGTTAGCACCAGTATACCAGATTCTGAAATAGTAGACGGTATTCCTACAGCTAATCCTTTGTTCTCATACCTAACAACTATCTCAGTTCCAGGGAATAACCCTATTATTTGTCTAAGCACATTTTTTATTTGAGCAGTGCATATGCAGCCACCTGAATCTCCTGGATCTCCTTTTGGTCCTCGTGGTCCTGGACAGCCTGGATCTCCTTTTGGCCCTGGACAGCCTTTTGGTCCTCGTTGTCCCTGACAACCTTCTGGTCCTCGTGGTCCTGGGCATCCTTTTGGTCCTTGTGGTCCTGGACAACCTGGATCTCCCTTACAGCCTTTTGGCCCTCGTTGTCCCTGACAGCCTTCTGGTCCCCGTGGTCCTGGGCATCCTTTTGGTCCTTGTGGTCCTGGACAACCTGGATCTCCCTTACAGCCTTTTGGTCCTCGTGGTCCTGGACAACCTGGATCTCCCTTGCAGCCTTTTGGACCTTGTGGTCCCATCGGTCCTATTGCTCCTGGATCTCCCGTTGGTCCTGTTGGGCCTTGTGGTCCCATCGGTCCTATTGCTCCTGGATCTCCTGTTGGTCCTGTTGGGCCCTGTGGGCCTATTGGTCCTATTGCTCCTGGATCTCCTGTTGGTCCTGTTGGGCCCTGTGGGCCTATTGGTCCTATT
>NZ_JAEEGC010000147.1 GCF_019207025.1 Clostridium thailandense
TATACCGAAATCCCAATGGTTTAATAATATAAAAAAATTCGCTTAAAGCCAAACTTTTTCATTACGTTTTGTGCCTTGAGCGAAGCGAAAGGAATGGATATAATTATGAAATTGAAAAAAGTTATTATAAATTCTTTGTTTTTAGCTATAGGAACTGTACTTGCTCAGGTTATTCCACCAGTGTTCTTCGGGATGAAGCCTGGTACTGGTTTAGTTATGCTATTCATTATAATAATGCTTAATGATGATTATAAAACCTGCTTAACAGCTGGGCTTGTGCTAGGTTTACTCGCTGCAGGTACTACATCCTTCCCTGGAGGGCAAATACCAAATTTTATAGATAAAATAATAACAGTAAATGTTTTATTCTTCTTATTAAAACCACTAAGAAATAGATTGAATAATCAAATAACAATTGTTTTAACTTCAGCTTTAGGAACAGCTATCAGCGGAACTTCATTTTTATTCTTAGCTCTAATGACTGTAGGATTACCTACAAAGTTTAATATATTATTATTCACAGTAGTACTTCCAGCCTGTGTTATAAATACTGTATTAAGTTCAATTTTATATAATGCTATAAATGCAGCAATTAAAAGAGCTGATATTAAAGAAATCTAATTGAGAAAGAAGAATTGATATGGATAGATATTACGAAAAAGCTTTAGAAATTAATAAAGAACTTATTATCAATAGAAGAACTCTGCATAACTATGCAGAAATCGGATTTGATCTTCCACAAACCACCGCTTTTGTAATGAAAAAGCTAACTGAATATGGTCTTACTCCTTCTCTTGTAGGAAAAGCAGGAGTAAGCTGCACCTTAGGCCATCCTGGCAAAACCATATTGCTCCGTGCGGATATGGATGCCCTTCCTATGGTAGAAAAGACGGGATTAGATTTTGCTGCTCCTAATGGAAACTGCCACTCCTGCGGCCACGACTGTCATACTGCTATGCTGCTTGGTGCTGCAAAATTGCTAAAACAAAATGAAGATAACTTAAAGGGTACTGTCAAATTTATGTTTCAACCTGCAGAAGAATTGCTAGCTGGTGCAAACGACATGATAGCAGCTGGAATACTTGAAAATCCAAAGGTAGATACAGCCCTAGGAATACATGTTAAGGTTGGTTATGAAACCTTTGATGTTGGTTCTGTTACCTACGCCAAAGGTACTGCCCTCTATTCTGGTGATGCTGTTCGTATTACTATAAAGGGAAAAAATGCCCATGGAAGTACTCCTGAGAAAGGTATTGACGCAATTAACATTGCGGCCCATGTTGTTATTTCATTACAGGAAATTATCTCAAGAGAAATACCTTGCACTGAGCATGCCGTATTAATTGTTGGCAAGATACAAGGTGGAGATACTGTCAACACCTTGGCTGGCAGTGCAGTAATTGAAGCTTCTATTCGTGCCACTACACAGGAAATGCGTGATTTTCTAAAGAAGAGAGTTAAGGAAATCAGTGAAAATGTAGCTGCAACCTTCAGAGGTCAGGCAATTGTAGAATTTGTATATGGTATTGGACCTCTATATAATAACCCATCTTTTAGTGATGAAATTGCAGGCTATTGTAAAAAGATTTTAGCTGCAGAAAAAGTAAAAGAAATTCCTACGGCTTGTGGTACAGAGGATTTTACTAGTATTGCAGAACTAGTGCCCTCAGTTATGCTAAACCTTGGTGCTGGCAGTCTTGAAGATGGTCATATCTGCTCCATGCATAATCCAGGTATGATCGTAGATGAAAAAGTTTTACCTCTAGGTGCAGCTCTATATGCCTACTGTGCTGCACAGTATCTAGAAAACAACCAGTGCTAATGTTGCTAAATATAGACGTCCACGGCCGACATTTAACTTATTCTCCGAGATATATTGACATTCTTTCGACTCAATATATCCCTGCGTATAAGTTAAATATCTGGTTTGGGTGTCTATAAAATAAGAACTATAATTTATTTCTTCTCTAAAGATTTCTTTTCTAAAGCCTTCAAATCTTTTAGCATATTAATGAATTGAGGTCTTTCTCTAATCAAATCAAATTCTGGTGCCTCAAGTACTTTAAATAGATTCTCATATAAATTCATAGTTATAGTTCTCTTACCCTCCGGTATTTCATTAAAACACCAAATAGAACTAAATTTTTGAGGAGTATTGATATCATTTTTCTCTATATCTTCTATCATTTTATTTAATATGTTTATTGCTTTTTCAGCTTCATTAAACATTAGACAAGTATGCGCAAAATTTAAATATTCAAAAGCAAAGCCAAGTACAGAATTTTCTCCATTCGAAAAAACCTTTCTGATATCTATATATAAATTATGATACTTCTCTGCCATAGCAAAATCTTTTTCATCTTTCATATATGAATTAGCTAATCCTATACATGCATGACCTATATCATCTATGCCTTTGTATAGTTTACTTTGCAGCATCTTCCTAGCTTCTTTCAATTCATTTCTATTTATATATATGTAAGCCAGCAGCACATCCGGGTCCAACTCACTTTTATGAATTCTATTTAATGCCTCTATAGCTTTATCTTCTTTCCCTATTGTTGGATAATACGCCCCTAGTTGAAATAATGCTTGCTCAACTAACTCCACTTTACTACAATTTTGTGCAACATCTTCGAACAGCTCAATTGAATACTCTATCATCTTCATTCCAGCTTCCTTATCTGCACTTTTCCAAGAATACATATTAAATAAAAAGCCTATTCTAAGCTTTAAGTAATAGCTATTAGGATATTTTGATATATAATCCTTACTTCTGTTTGTAGCTTCTTGCAATTCACCACTACTAAAAAGCTTCTCACATTCAATAAATATATTCATAATTTCATTATCAGTAAGTTCAATTTTAAAATCTAACAATTTATCAATAGTAACGTTAAAAAATGTTGCAAGAATAGGCAATAGAGTTATATCTGGATATGAAATTCTACTCTCCCACTTTGATACTGCCGCTGTAGACACTCCAATAAAGTTTGCCAGTTGATCTTGAGTAATTCCTTTTTCTTTTCTTAATCTATAAATAACATCACCTATTAATAATTTCTCCATTAGTTATCACTCCACACTTTTATTATTGGATCCTACCTTTAGTATATCTTAATTTAGAATATACACCAATGGATTCATAGTTGAATTTACTTCAAAAAGCTTAACCACAAGTTAAGTTTTTATATAATTATCTTAGCAGCGGCATACTTCCTGTTAACTTGTTCACTTTTTTCTTGTTACCACAAATAGCAATCCCAAAATATGTATGTTCTTCTTCTAATGTGTTTGAAGTCTTATTAAGATATTCGCTATAAACATTACAACTTTGTGCAACATCAGAAAAATCAGCTACGATCACATCCTCATAATCAGAAGTATATAATTTTTCTCTCAATTCTCTAATGACTTCTTTGTTCCCTTTAAGAATAGGTACTGGTATCGTAATAATACCTAGATGACTTTGTCCAGAAGCATCATCAGCGTCTTGGCCTACTAGCTCAGGAGCTTGCTTTCCTAATGTAACCCCTAGTATTGCAGCAGTATTGGTAATAATGCCTAATGGAAGATTTTCATCTATAATCATAACACATTTGGTATCCTTTTCTTTTATCATTTATTTCACTCCTTATCATTTATCCAACGGCTACCATCCGCAACACTTCCTAAACTATAACATCTGATATGCCTCTGGATAAGTTATTCTAAAACTCATTTGATGAAAATATTCTTATATTGCTTTGGTGTAAGACCAATCAGTTTTTTAAAAAAGTTGGTAAAGTGACTTTGATCTGCAAAACCTGTTTGGAACGCTACATCTATCAGAGAGGCTCCCTGCTCTAACAGTTTCTTTGCCTTACTGATACGGATGGTTTCAAGATAACTATATGGCGATATTCCTTTTTGTTTTGTAAAGGACCGTATTAAATAATATTTATTTAATCCTGCTAGGTCACTTAGTTCATTTAATTTAATATTTTTCATATAATTTTCTTCTAAATACTCACATACAGCATATATCTCTGCATTTATCTCCTGTGAAGCAGCACTTGAAACCGTATCGGCATGTTCACTTATCAATTGCTGAATTATAAATAGAAAAATCTCCTCTTTTTTAAAGTCCTTTTCATTGGACATCACCATAAAATGAAGCTCACGTAAAGTAGATACAAGGTCGCTATGAAATAAGACTGGTTCTTTAAAATAAGGTAAATAGTCTTTTCCTGTTATTTCAAACACAGCTTTTCTCATTATCTCTTGTTGAATATTGATACAGCAATAATCAAGGGCTCTGCTATCAATCTGTTCACAGGTATGGTTGTCACCAGGATTAAATAAAGTTAAATCTCCAGGCTCTATATTATACTCTCTATTTTTGCAAGATAAGTGCCTTTGCCCACTTTCAATAAAACCAATTACATAATACTCATGAAAATGATTTGGAAATTTTTGCATAATTCCCTTGAAACTATAAGCTTCTATATTTAATTCTGCATCAAAGCAAATTGTCCGAACTTCATTTTGCATTAATTATCATCCTTTCTTTAGTATTTGTGTTTAAGAATAACATAAATAATTTAATAATTCTTGTATGATATTGCTCTAGTGAATTCCAAAAAAGGAACCATCTCACTATAGATGTCCAAACCAGACACTTAACTTATGAGCAGGGAGATATTTACATTCTGGAAGGCACAATTAAATGCTTTAGACCTATCAAAAGTATTTATTGTGCTGGAAGAATGCCAATATATCCGGTCGGATAAGTTAAGTGTCGGCCGTAAGTGTCTATAGTGTGAAAGCTCCTTTATAATATACTTTACATTATGTTATACAACTTTTTATAGAACTCATATGGATTATCACTCATTATAAAATGTCCACTGCTTGAAATAGAAATTCTCTCAATATCTTTAAGCATCTTTAAAACATCCATTTGTGAATTTTTATCTCCATAAATATACTTTTTGTTTACTTTTAAATCAATAAATAGGCTTAATAACTTATTACTGTCTGACCATTCTACAAGGGATTGGGCGCTTTTATAAAATGCTGAAGAGTTACATTTAGCAAGCATTTCACCCCATAATTTTGAACTAAGGTCTTCTGAAAGCCTGCTAGACATTATCAATTTATCAAATAATTTATTTTGAAATTCTTCAAAGGAATATCCTACTGTCTTTCTACTAACTATGCCGCAATCATCTCCAATTAAATTTCCCTCAACACTTATAAAAGATGCCAGCCTATCTTTAATTCTTTCCGCTAGTAATAGACCTATAGCTCCCCCCATACTGTGAGCCACAATATGAATTTTATCATACTGAAACTGATTTAATAATAAATTACATAGTTCTGCTTGTTCTTCCATGTCATAGGAAAAATCCATAGGTTTTGAGGAATCTCCATAACCAACTAAATCAAAGGTTAACAACGAATAATTTTCAAACTCTGATGAATCCCATACATGTTCAAAAGAATTTTTAGAGCACCCTAATCCATGAATAAACATTATAAGTTCATCATTACCATTTCTAAATTTAGTAGATATCTCAAAGAACTTTCCTTTATAATTCACTATAACTTTGGATATTATTCCGTTCTGATTCATTATATATAATCTCTCCTTCAAAAAAATTGCAATTGTATAAATCTAATATAGATACCCACACTAGAAAGTTGACTTATACGCAG
>NZ_JAEEGC010000148.1 GCF_019207025.1 Clostridium thailandense
CATTTTAAAATACCCCCATCTTTAATCTTTCTTTTATTTTTTTAACCTCCTCAACGATTTCACTACTGCAATCGTAAGGAGATTTGTTAACTCATTTATTTGTATACTTACTATTTCACGTATTACAACAATAAAATAGTAAACATGTTAAAACATATCTCTTCTTAAATTCAAGTAAATATGTATATAGATTCACAAAAAACATAAGACCACTAAGACATTTTTTGCCCAAGCGGTCGACATTTTTACTTTATAAGCCACACTTCCTGTAGTAAACTCAACTTCCGCCAGTTATGTGTCCTTTCGTTTAAAAAAATCACTCTTAAAACATATGTATAATTGTGAATTTTTTCACTATAATTCAATATTAAACTATACTCTAAATTTTGTCAATTGGTAAAATGGAAAATTTAATTATTTTTAAAATATTCAATAAAAAATAGATTTGTATATTCAGTTTTATAAACTGTGTTTGTAACAGTTTATAAATTCTTTACTGCAAAGCAGTTCTATTTCAATAGCATCTCCTTTTTTATAATCTCCTTCACCAATTTCTGAAATGAACTGACCATTTGTTCCTAAGCACATACCAATAGAAGAAGCTTTAAAGGGGACAGGCGTGGCCATGTAAGTCCCATCAGACCTTTTTTCTACATTTATCTTGCACAAAAATGAGATTGACTTCGGACAAAACATATCTTCGGCAAGAACAGCACTAACTCTTTGACGTTTTATCATAGGCAAGTCCAGGTATTGATTGACTATTCCTCTAATGCACCAATCCAATCCATAATATGCTGCTAACGCGGGTCCAGGTAAATTGATAACTGGTTTTCCTTCAATAATTGCCAAACTCATAGGCCTTCCAGGGCCTGCTGTAACTCCATGTAAAAGAACCTCGCCCTTGTTTTCCAGCACTTTTATAGTGAAATCCTCTCCTCCCTTAGAGGATCCACCATTTATTATAATAATATCCGCTTCCTTTAAAGCTTTCTCTAAAGTAATTCCAATATTTTCAGGATTATCTTTTACAATTGAATAGCATAGAGGTTTAGCCCCCATCTCAAGAATCATATGCTTAGCCATAATACTGTTGGAATCAACATTTTGGCCTCTTTGTGGCGTTGTACCAGCAGCTATAAGTTCACTGCCTGTTGGAATGAAAGCTACAACTGGCTTTTTTATAACTGGTATATCAGTGATTCCACCTATAGCCAGCGCAGCTAAATCACTAGGACGTATTGGTATTCCAGCTTTTAATACGCAATCACCTTCTTTTATGGTGCTTCCTCTTTTTTTGACACATACACCTTCTTTCACTATCAAATTCTCTTTAAATTTAAGTTTGCCCCTCTCATCAAAAGATACATTTTCAATTGCAATTATTGCATCATAACGATCATCAAAATCGTCGCCAGTGTCAGCTCTTGTATATTCCTTTCCCGCTGCCCAGTTGGATGTTTCAGGCATACCATCTTTAAAAAAGCTAGAGGATACAGCTATTCCATCCATCATTGAAACTCTATGAACAGGAAGTGTATTGCAGGAATATATGTTTTGTGCAGGTATTCTGTATATAGCCTCTGATATAGGAATAATCTCAATTCGTTTATTAAAAAGACATTTTTCAAGTAACATACTCAAAGCCTCTGCCTTAGTTTTGCTATTTTTAAAGTCAAACATATTGTTCACCTAAACTTTCCTTAAATGCTGTATTTTTACGATATAGGTCTGCTCTATAATGAAACATGCTTAAAATAGAACTAAGTGTAATACTATCAGCTTCCATGCTGTTTAACATCCTTTCTTCATAAATTATTTAACTGAATTTTTTAGTAACGCTTTTGCATCATCATCAGATATATCAGCATGATAGAAAAGCGAATAAAAACTCTTTACTTCCTTAACCATATCAACTTTATAAGAGTCTGGATATAAAGTTGTGGCTAACCATTTTAAACCCAAATACCTATTTACTGAAGGTGGTCGATCGAACCAATTAAAAGGAGAATTAGGTATTTCATATATTTTTCCATTCTTTACTGCATTAATGTTTTTCCAATCCTGGCTGGTTTTAATTAGATCACAAGCACCGCCAGCATCTGTTCCCCATGAAATTATTACATCGGGATTCCAAGACAGAACCTGTTCCATTGACACCTCACTCATGCCGCTTCCACCTTTTGATTGGACTTTAGCAACGTTATTTCCCTTTGCCATATCAAGTACCAAAGCATGACTTGAACCAGGTGCTTCTGTTGCGAGCCCCTTTGGACCTTCAGCATAATAAACATTGACTCTTTTTTCCTTAGGTATATCCTTAGTTGCAGCTTTAACCTCATTAACAGTATTATTGCAGTAATCTGCAAGCTCTTTTGCTTTATCCTCAGCTCCCAGTATCTTTCCCATAAGTGCATAAGCTTTATCTATTTTTTCAATATTGCTGTCTACCACAATAACCGGGATATTAAGCTGTTGTTGTAGTTTATCAGCAGTGCTCACTGATGTTTTGTCAATAGCATCAGGACCAACTGAGAATATTACATCTGGCTTAACCTTAGCCAGTTCTTCTACATTAATCTTACCATTCATCTGTAAGCCACCCAAAAATGGAAGTGATGTATATTTTGAAGGTATATATTTCTTCTCATTATCTGTGAGCTTCATTGACCATCCAGCCATCTTGTCTGGAGCAAGAGAATAAACCATAATCATGCCAATAGGGCTGGTATAATAGCACTTATTAATTTTTTCAGGAATTGTAACTTTTCTTCCTGCATCGTCAGTTATTGTTTGTGTAGCAGCCTTTGGAGCTTCAACTTTTTTTTCACAACCTGTTAAATTAAAAAATACTGAACAGATTATCATACTAAGTATCAGCAAAAAAGTGATTCTGGATTTCTTCTTTCTTATCATTTTGTATGTATTCCTTTCAAATATAATTTATTATTAATACTATTTTTCATTTCTTAAAGCTTGGGAACATAAGTGAATGCATACCATTTTGCCTCCACTTTTAAATATATTCATTTTTTTCCCTTCTTGAACTGCTTTCCAAATGAGTTGCTGTTCAATTACAACAAAGCTTGCTATGAGCTTGACTCCATATTTAAATAGAATTTTAGAAACTGGCACACTAGGTCCTACTAAAATAATCTGAGCTTTTCTAGACAACTGAATCAATCTAGGCATTGTCTTGTTTGTAAATGCTGTTCCAGTAATGAATACAAAGTCCTGCTCTGGAAGTAAATACTCACAAGCTGGATCAGGGTAGTCACCTTGCTGTGGATCTCTTTCAAGTATAGATAATTCGCATATTTCTTTTAATTTTTCGATTTGGGGAAAATGACCTATAACTGCTACCTTTTTACCTTTCATCTTTGGTTCTAATACTTTAAAAGCATTGTACTTTTCTGGATTATCAGATTCCAGCATTCTCTCACCATTAATATCCATAATTTGAGAAGAGTTGTTAAATGCTGAGTTAATTGCAGCCATGCCCAAGGATGCTTCAAGCATATTCCACGATTTTGAATATTCAGCAAGCTTTTTAAGCTGCATTCCAGAAATATTACTTAGCTCACTTCCTTGCTTGCCACCTTTAATAGTCTTAACAATACCGAGTCCTTGCTCTGAACGTACGAGAGTCCAAGAAGCCCCAACCATACATTCAAGTACTGTTAGTTCTTCAGGGATTTCATTAATAAGATCATCATATATCTGCCACACATCTTTTCACCCTTTTCTAGATTTTTTTGTAATAAGCACCCTTTGCACAAGCTATACATAATACCTTTCCATCTTTAATGATATCTCTGCCATCCATAACTTTTTCATGACAAATTTCACATTTTACACTCTTATTAGGCTTTCCAGGCATATCCTCTTTTCTCATGTCCACCTGAACTGATTCAAATTTAAATAATTCTTCATCAGTAAATTGATTCCAAAATGAGAGTATATCTTCATCTGGAGAAGGATTTTTCTGAGCATTTACAACAATCCTTATACCCTTTTGTGTATTTATATCAATATTATAGTTTCAATAAAAATTTTATAATAATTATAAATTTTCTGTAAATAGGGAAGTTAAAAATAATTACGTATAATAAATGAACAATGTTAAAAAAATAAGCACTATAAAAACCATGCAAAAGGAATTTACTTTCCTTAATATGCATGGTTTTTAATTTTATTATGAATACGTTATGTATTTTAAAATAAATCTTCAATTTTTCTAGCTTTTATCAACTCTTTTACTTTGCTCTACCTATAAAAACCTCTATTTTTTCCAGAAAAGCCATGCTGATTTAGCGGTTGTCTTTTCTATTACCAAACCATCTACAACTTTACTTTTTAAATAACCTTTAATATTGGCTTTATCATCTTTTGTTAAAATTTTTGTTTTTTCAAAATAACTTAGATACTCCAAATAAAATTCATCTACAGATTTACTTCTCTCCCAACTAGAATCTTTATAGCTTATTTTAGGATAATATCCTATATTCCATAATATATTAAA
This sequence comes from Clostridium thailandense, assembly GCF_019207025.1. Lineage (GTDB taxonomy): Bacteria > Bacillota > Clostridia > Clostridiales > Clostridiaceae > Clostridium_AM > Clostridium_AM thailandense. The sequence goes on from NZ_JAEEGC010000148.1 coordinate 4,523, forward strand.
AGCATTATATATTTTGTTTCCATGATAACTACTCTCATTAGAACCAAAAATTATTTTCGAAAGTTCATCCTTTAAATAATCTTTTTTTTGCACAAACCCACTCAAAAAATATAAATTTTTTCCACACTCAATCATCTTCTTGAGATCCTCATAGCTATCTATTGCTGGACTCATAGAAGCGAACACTAAATCAAATTTTTCTTTGTGCTGAAGTTCTTCTAAGCTAAATTCTGACCAAGTTTTTTTTACAAAGGTTATATTACCTATATTTTTTTCTTTTGAATTATTTTCAGCACAAGCTAGCATACTCTGAGAAATATCTGTTGCAATAACATGATCGGATATTTTCGCAAACTGCATAGCATAGAAGCCTGTACCACATCCTATGTCTAATACATTTTCAAATCTAAAATCTTGTCCAACTTCAATAAAGTCTAATATACGCGGAAAATCTATATTTGCTTTTTCCTCTATGTCTTTTATATTAAATTCTTTAGCTCTTTGATTCCAAAACTTTTCATCCATATTGTGGTATTTTTTCGAGTTGTTCCACGAATTAGAAAAATATTTTATATCCATATCAAAACCCTCTTGAATATTTTTTAAAACAGTCTGCCATAAATTTTCCCCATAATTCTTTATTCATAAATTTTCTCCTTCACAACTTATTATTTATTAGTTATTTCAAAAGTTTAAAATCTTGCCATCTTTTAAATTCTTAGCTAAGAACTTTAGAATACACTCTAACTACACTAATTTCATAATACTCTATGAACAATTATAACCCAGTGTTCCATAATAATCCATATTATTTTCTTATCAAAACCATCCTGACCAGCTTCTTTTAACTCTAAGCTTCCTAATGTTGGTTTTTTAATTACTTCTTTACCCTAAAAAATAGCAAAGCAAGAATCTCAAAAAGTACTGTGCCAAAATTTCATTTTATTAATGAGAAATATGCATATGAATCAATACAACTGGAACTTCATGATACAAAAGTTAATAAATTTATGATTTGGGGAATGGCAAAATTATCTGTTTCAGCTAACTATTTAAGTTATATAAAATTAGAAAAGGTTAAGCCATTAAGAACTGAACAAGGAATAGCTGTTGAATTTCAACTAAAATAAATATCGGGCTGTCACACTAAAAAAATTAGTGGACAGCCCTTTTTTAAAGTCTATTATATTTTAAATTATATATACATACATCATTTATTGCTATAAACTATTACTCTGCTGCAAGTTTC